>JAKLFO010000020.1 GCA_022711155.1 Candidatus Bipolaricaulota bacterium | reverse complement strand
TGGGTGGACAACGAGGGCCTCGAGCCCGAGGTGGTCGCACGGCAGTTCCTCACCGAACATGGCCTGATTCGCGCCGGCTGAGCTATGCGACAGCCTCTTGCGCCGCAGGGTGGGGGCTGCCGAGCGGCCCCCTTCCCCGCGACGGAGAAGGAAGTGGCCCATGGGCAGGCGATCGAACGGACTCCGGGAGGATGGGCATGCTGCCGCTGAAGACGATCCTCTATTCCACCGACTTCGGCAGAAGCGCTAGGGCAGCCCTACGCTCGGCGTGCGAGCTCGCTCGCGCCCTGTCTGCTGAACTCGTCCTGGTCCATGTCATCAACCCGACGGCGTTCGCGCTAGCAACGCGAGAAGCCTCCGGCGCAGGAGCTGTGGCGTGCGTCCCCGCGATGTCCGGCGCAATCGAGTCCGCGCGGATCGCGCTCGGCAAGATGGAGAGCGGCATCCTCGCGCAGGGCTTGGCGTGCAGGATCCGCGTGGTACTCGGCTCCCCCGCCGCCGCCATCTTGCAGACGGCGCGTGACGAGCGGGCCGATCTGATCGTCATGGGAGCCCCAGACACGTCGTGGCTTCGGCGGATCCTGACTGTCTCCCCGACCGAAGTCGTCACCCGCACCTCTCGCTGCCCTGTGCTCGTCGTCCCGCGCCCCGAGTGACCGGATGCCCCGTCAGGTCGCCACGCAAGGTCCGGACTGTCACCCTCCGACCTGGAGGCCGGGCTCCGCGCGGGCGTCCCTCCCGGGCGGTGCGCGCTCACGTGCGGCGGAACGCCTTGGGGAGTAGGATCCAGACACGGTCGGCACCGCGCCGTCCAACCTGCAGAGGAGGTGCGAGAGTGATCGATTACGGGCAGCGCCAGGCGCGACTCATGCGCTCGCTCGACGTGGACTGCTTCCTCGTCGTCCACCTCGAGACGACGGACCCGGACCGGGCTTCGATGTTCTACCTCACGGGCTACCCCGGGCGGGGCGTCCTCGCGGTGACGAGGGACGCCGTGCATGCCTACGCCTCGCCGACCAACATCGGGATGGCGTCGCAGATGGCGCCGCACCTCGACTGGCAGCTCCTCGATTGGGACTACCAAGAGGCGATCGTCGCGCTCCTCCGGCGCCACGGTTTCCGCCGCGTCGGCGTCGCCGTGCGCCGCATCGGCTGGTTCACGGGAAGGGCGCTCGAGGCGGCGGGCGACTTCGACCTCGTTGTCGAGCCCGACCCCGTCGCGCGCGTCCGCGCCATCAAGGACGGGGAGGAAGTCGCGCGGATTCGACGGGCGACACAGATCACCGAGGAGGCCCTCGCGGAGACCGTCGCCGGCATCCGGCCGGGGATGACGGAAGGCGAGGTCGCCTGGCGGCTCGAGCGGGCGATGCGCGAGCGCGGAGCCGAGGCCGTGGGGTTCGAGCTCATCGTCTCGGCCGGTGCGAACAGCGCCCTGCCGCACCATGTGCCTGCCGGGGACAGGATCCGCGCGGGCGACGTCCTCTTGTTCGACATCGGCGCGTCGTACAAGGGGTACCTGAGCGACATCACGCGGGTCTTCGCGGTGGGCAAGGCGCCGGACGAGCTGGCGCGCATCTACGACGTCGTCCTCGAAGCGAACCAGGCGGGGCTCGCCGCGTTCGCGCCGGGCGTCTCCGGCCCGACGGTCGACCAGGCGGCGCGCGCGGTCATCGAACGCGCCGGCTACGGAGAGCAGTACACGCACGGCCTGAGCCACGGCGTGGGAATCGAGATCCACGAGGAGCCGGCATCGAGCGGCTCGGGCGCGGTTGCTGCGTACGAGCCGGGAATGGTCTGCACGGCCGAGCCGGGCGTCTACCTCGACGGCGTCGGCGGGATCCGCATCGAAGACATGCTCGTCATCACCGAGACGGGCTGCGAAGTGCTGAGCCGCTTCCCGAAGGACCGGCTCCTCGTGATCGGCTAGCGCCTCGCGCCGGGGGCTCGCCGTCAGCGTGCTACTCGAGGCAGACGAGCTCCGTTTGCGGCGTCGACAGGAAGCGGCAGCCGTCCGCGGTCACCAAGACGTCCTCCTCGAGGCTGACGCGGCCGTAGTTCGGCGTGAGCGCGTTCGGCTCGATCGTGAACACGTTCCCTGCCTCGACGACGCCGTAGGCGCGGCGGCCGAAGAGCTCCCACGTCGGCGCGAGGCGCATGCCGCCGTCGTGCGCGAAGCGGCCGATCTGATGACCGAGCCCGTGCGCGTACTCCTCGTACCCCGCGCCCGTGATGTGGGCTCGCGCCACCGCGTCGACTTCGTGGCCGACGCGGCCCGGGCGGAGGAAGGCGGCGGCGGCGGCGATGGCTCCGCGCACGGTCGCGAAGGCCCGCCTCACCTCGGTGGGGACTCCCGAACGCCGTCCGAAGAAGACCATGCGCTGCAGGTCGGAGCAGAAGCCGTCCTTCGTGACGCCGAAGTCGAAGTGAAGCAGGTGGCCGGCGCGCGTCCGCGCCCCCGTCGGTCCGGCGTGGCCGAACACCTTGTCCGGGCCGGCATCCACGCAAGGGCAGTAGGCGGCGTCCCACGACGGGCCGACCCCGTACTCGGCCATCCGACCGCGGACGTAGTCGGCGATCTCCATCTCGGTCTGCCCGGGTCGCAAGTAGCCGGCGAGATCGTCGAAGATGCGCTCGGTCACGCGGACGGCCTCGGCGATTCGCGCGACTTCCTCCGGAAGCTTCCGGCCCTTCAAACGCTCGATGACCGGAGCGGCGGAGACGAACCGCTCGGGAAACGGCGTGCCGGACAGGTGCTCGACGAGAACCTTGTACATGCCGAGCGTCAATCCGTCCGCCGACTCCGTGTCGAGGCTCCAGTCGATCGCGATTGTTCGGGGATCGATCCGCTGGAGTTCCGCGCGCAGCGCCTCGCGAATCCCCTTGCCGTACGGGACGACGCGGTCGAACGGGCTCGCCGGAAGGCCGCGGGCGTCAATCTCCTGGGAAACGGCGATCCGCTCGCCGCTCGACGTGTACAGGAGCGCCGTGGGCGAGATGACGTCCATGTCGAGCACGAGCGACAACGCCGGGTCGCGGAACTGCATCGTCTCCCGCACCCAGATGAGCCAGCAGTCGACGCCGATCTCGCTCAGAATCTCACAGGCTTGCCTTGACTTCCGCGCGGCGAGAGCTTCATCCATCTCGGGTTCCCTCCCAGGGCGTCAGTGGAGGACAAGCGCGATCACGAGACCGACCAAGATCAGCCCGACGATCGCCGGAAGAAAGAGCTGGAAGAGGGCCAGAATGACGGCCAGGATGTCCTTCCGCGACAGCTCGGGCGGCTTCGTCGTGCCCTCGCGCCCCTCGCCTTCCGGGCCGGGCGCCTGCTCGTCTTCTTCCGTCGTCCGCGTCTTCATGCCGGGAAGCAGGCTACCAGATGGCCGTCCCCGACGTCCACGAGCGCGGGCCGTTCAGAATCGCACTGCGCCTTGCACACGGGGCAGCGCGGATGAAAGCGGCAACCGCTCGGCGGCTCCACAGCGCTCGGCACCTCGCCCTGCAGCACGACTTCGCGCGCCCGGTCGCGATCGTCCGGATCGAGGCTCGGGGCCGCGGCCAAGAGACCGCGCGTGTAAGGGTGCGTGGGGGCGTCGAACACCTGCTCGCGCGTGCCGTACTCGACCATTCGTCCGAGGTACATCACCCCGATGTGGTCGCTCAGGTGGCGAACGACGCTCAGGTCGTGCGAGATGAACATGTAGGTCAGACCCAGATCGGCCTTCAGCCCGTTCAGCATGTTGAGGATCTTCGCCTGGACGGACACGTCGAGCGCCGACGTGGCTTCGTCGAGGAGGATGAACTTGGGGTCGGCCGCCAGCGCGCGCGCGATCGCCAGTCGCTGCCGCTGCCCGCCGCTGAACTCGTGCGGATAGCGGTACATGTGCTCGGCCTTGAGCCCAACGCGCTCGAGGAGCGCCAGTACGGCATCGTCGCGGTCCTCGCCGAACGCCACCCTG
Source organism: Candidatus Bipolaricaulota bacterium (assembly GCA_022711155.1). Classification (GTDB taxonomy): domain Bacteria; phylum Bipolaricaulota; class Bipolaricaulia; order UBA7950; family UBA9294; genus CAIOGO01. The sequence goes on along the minus strand of JAKLFO010000020.1, from coordinate 16,718 downwards.
TGGATCACGAGGGGCTCGCCGACGACGTCGGCGATCAGCATGCGCGGGTCGAGCGACGAGTAGGGGTCCTGGAACACGATCGCCGTCTCGCGCCGGAACTGCCGCAACTGGCGCTTCGTGCGCGTCACCATGTCCTCGCCGCGGAAGAGGACCTGGCCCGACGTGGGCTCGATCAGGAGGAGGATCGTCCGCGCGAGCGTCGTCTTGCCGCAGCCGCTCTCGCCGACGAGCCCGACGGTGCCGCCCTCGGGGATCGTCAGATTGACGTCCTCGACGGCGTGGACGCGCGCTGTTTCCCGGAACAGGTTTCGGATCGGGAAGAACTTCGTGAGGTTTCGGCACTCGAAAAGCGCGGTCGTCATGTCCCGTCCTTTGGCCCGGAGAACCGGTGGCAGGCCACCCAGTGGCCGGGATCGACTTCTCGCTCGAGCGGCTTTGTCTCGCTGCAGACCGGCGCCGCGTAGTCGCATCGAGGGTGGAATCGGCACCCTGTCGGCGGGTGGATCAGCCGCGGGACCGAGCCCGGGATCTCCTCCAGCCGGTCGCTGGACGTGGCCGCCGAGGGGATGGCGCGCAAGAGCCGTTCCGTGTACGGGTGCTTGGCGTTCCGAAACAGCGTCCGCACGTCGGTCTTCTCGACGATGCTCCCCGCGTACATCACCCCGACGCGATCGCACATCTGCGCGACCACGGCCATGTCGTGCGTGATCCAGAGGACGGAGGCGCCGAACTCGCGCTGCAGGTCCTTGACGAGGTCCAGGATCTGCCGCCCGATCGTCACGTCGAGGTTCGTCGTCGGCTCGTCGGCGATGAGGAGGTCGGGCTCGCAGGTCAGCGACATGGCAATCATCGCCCGCTGTCGCATTCCGCCGGACAGCTCGTGAGGGTAGTTTCTCGCCTTCTCGTCGGCGTCGGGCAGCCCGGTCTTGGCGAGGATCCCCGTCGCGTCCGAGAGCGCCTTGCGCTTGGCGCGCCGCTGGTGGTGGATGTACGGCTCGGCAACCTGGTAGCCGATTCGAAACAGCGGGTTCAGCGAGCTCGTCGGATCCTGGAAGATCATCGCGATGCGCGACCCGCGAATGGAGTTCATCTCCCGCTCGCTCTTCCGGAGGAGGTCCTCGCCGTCGAGGAGGATGCGGCCAGAGATGACCCTGCCGGGCTTCGAGACGAGCCCGAGAATCGACGTGGCGGTCACCGACTTCCCGCAGCCGCTCTCTCCGACCAGCCCGAAGATCTCGCCCTTCTCGATCTCGAAGCTGACCTCGTCGAGGGCTTCGACGACGCCGCCGTAGGTGAAGAACTGCGTCTTCAGTCGGTCGACGACGAGGAGGTCTTCTTTCGCTTCCATGTCACCTCCGTCAGCCTGCGCAGCTTCGGATCGAGCGAGTCGCGAATGCCGTCCCCCAAGAGGTTGAACCCGAGCACGACGAGCATGATGCCCAGCCCGGGGAACACCGACATCCACCACGCGCGGAGCATGTAGATGCGCCCGTCGCTCACCATTCGCCCCCACTCGGGAATCGGCGGCTGCGCGCCGAACCCGAGGAAGCTGAGCGACGCGGCGGCTGTGATGACCCACCCCATGTCGAGCGTCAGCGTCACGAGGATCGGCGAGAGGCAGTTCGGCAGGATGTGCTTGAACATGATGTGCCAGCGGCTCGCGCCGCGCGAGCGGGCGGCCTCGACGTAGCTCGTCTCGCGCACGGCGAGAGCCTGCCCACGGACGAGCCGCGCGTACATCGGCCACCAGACGATCGACAAGGCGATCATCGCGTTGAACAACGACGGCCCGAGAGCGGCGGAGAACGCCATGGCCAGCACGAGCGACGGAAACGCGAGGAACATGTCGGTGATCCGCATGATCACCTCGTCGACCCACCCGCCGAACAGGCCGGCGATTCCGCCCAAGAGGACGCCGAGGGGAACTGCGATGGCGAGCACGATGAGCCCCGCCTTGATGCTGTGCTGCGCGCCGGCGAGCATGCGGCTCATCACGTCTCGCCCCATAGTGTCCGTGCCGAGCGGGTGCGACGCCGACGGCGGCTGGAACCGGTCTTCGATCTTCGCGCCGATCGGATCGTACGGAGCGATCAGTCCCCCGAACAACGCGATGAAGACGAACGCGAAGGCGATGAACGCCCCAACGACGGCTAGTTTGCTGTGTCGCAGCACGTAGAACGTCAGCCCCCACTCCTTCGTGATCGGGTGGAGCCGCTTCTGGAGGAGCCTGTAACGCGACGAGTACATCGCGGCGCCGGGGATTCTCATCGTCCCTTCCCTCCCACCCGGATGCGCGGGTCGATGACGCTGTACAGGATGTCCACGACCAAGTTCGACAGGAGCATGACCAGAGCGACGATCAGCGTGTACCCGACGACGGCCGGCAGGTCGACCATGACGATGGAGCCCGCGGCGTACCGCCCCATGCCCGGCCAAGCGAAGATCGTCTCAAGGAGCACCGTCCCGCCGAGCAGCCAGCCAAACTCCACGCCGAGCACGGTGAGCGGCGGGATGATCGCGTTCTTCAGGGCATGGCGATAGATGACGACGCGGCGCGGGAGCCCCTTGGCCTTCGCGGTGACGACGTACTCGGCTTCGAGGACCTCCAGCATGCTCCCGCGCGTGATCCGCACGAGGTAGCCCATCGAGTAGAAGGCGAGGGTCGCCGCCGGCAGGATCATGTGGATCGCCGCATCGCCGAACGCCGTCCAGTTCCAATTCAGCACGCTGTCGACGAGGACGAAGCCGGTGTAGCGCGTGATGTCGATCGTCGACCGTCCCATCGCCGGAAGCCAACCGAGCTTGAAGTAAAAGACGAACTGCAGAATGAGCGCAAGCCAGAAGAGAGGCGTCGAGACGCCCGTCAGCGCAACGATTCGAGAGAAGTGGTCGGCCGGGCGATTCCTCCGCAAAGCGGAGACCACGCCCAAAGGGATTCCTAAGGCGATCGCTAACACGAAGGCACACAAGGCGAGCTCGAACGTGGCGGGGAAGAAGGCCTTCAGGTCGTCTCGTACCGGCCGTCCTGTCGTCGGCGACACTCCGAGGTCGAAGTGCAGGATGACGTTCTTGAGGTAGGTGTAGACCTGAACGTGAATCGGGTCGTTGAGGTGGTAGCGTTCTTCGAGCGCCTGAACCTGTTCTTCTCGCGCTCGCTGCCCGGCCCAGGCCCGCGCCGGATCGGCCGGGATCACGTAGGCGATCACGAAGATGAGCACCAACACGCCCAGCAGGACGGGAACCAGCATGGCGGCGCGGCGCAAGATGTAGTTGCCCAGCTTCATGTCCCCTCCTCAGAGCGAGAAGACGATTTCGCCGCACGCAGGCGGGGTCAGACGTGGGGCCGGAGCGCGGTCCGGCCCCACCACGGATTCTTTCGCTAGTCCTTGTACAGCGACGCGAAGTCGATCGGAAGAATCGGGTTGTAGTAGAAACCCTGCACGGCGCTACTCAGGATGACGACGTTGGAGCGCTGCGATACCCAGACGTACGGCGCATCCTCGAACGAGAGGTCCTGGATGAGTCCGTACAGCGCGGCGCGCTGCACGACGTCGGTCTCCGACTTCGCCTGGAGGATCAGAGAGTCCATCGTGGGATTGTTGTACTCGTTGCCGTAGATCGCATCGGCGTTGCCCGAGGCGCAGATCGCGTCAACGTAGTTGTCGGGGTCCGCGTAGTCCGGCAGCCAACCGCTCATGATGCCGTCCGTCTCGTGGTTGCGGACGGTCCGGTACATCATGGCGTACACGATCTCGCGAATCTTCAGATTGAAGCCGATCTGCCGGAGGCTGTCCTGCCAGAGCAGGGCCTCCTGCATCTTGACTTCCTCGCCGATCGGCGCGAGCACTTCCATCCCCAGCTCGACTCCGTTCTTGACGCGGTACCCCTCGCCGGCTGCGCCCTGCCACGCCCAACCCGCGGCGTCTAGGATCTGATTGGCCTTGATGATGTTGTACGTGTAGCGCCGCTCGGCGACCGGGTCGACGTAGCCGAACATGCCCGAAGGAATGGGCCCCGTCGAGCGAATCGCAAGCCCGTTGTAGACGAACTCGAGCACCATGTCGTACGGGAAGGCGTACGAGACGGCCTGCCGGACGGCCGTCTCGGCCATCGCCCCGCGGCAGCCGAGCGCGATGAAGTCGATGTTGAACGTTGCCGGGGTGAGGATCGACAGGTTCGCCGCACCCTCGAGGTCGGCGACGTTGGTCTCCGGGAACTGGTCGTGTACGTCCGCGTCCCCGGCGAGAAGCATGAGGACGCGCGTCCCGACCTCGGGCACGATCGGGCACTCGATCGTCTTGGTCAGGGCTTTCTTGCCCCAGTAGCCGTCGTAGCGCTCGAACGTAAGACGCTCTGCGGGAATCCACTCAGACATCGTATATGGGCCCGAGCCGGCGCCGCCCTCGTTCTGGTTCATCCACGTGTTCTCTTGGCCGGCGACGATGCCTCCGTTGGCCTCGACGACCGCCGGGTTGACGATGGATGCGACGCTGTGGGTCAGGACGCCGAGCGCCGCTGCGTAGGGCTGCGTCAGGTTGATCTGCACCGTGTACGCATCCACGGCCACCGTGCTCTCCAGGTTCATCATCTGGGAGAGCATCCAGGCCGGCGGCTGGTTCATCGTGAGGACGCGGTTGAACGAATAGCGCACCGCTTCCGCGGTCACCGGAGTGCCATCGTGGAAGGTCGCGTCGCGGCGTAGGTGGAACGTGAGTGTCAGACCGCCGTTCGACACTTCCCAGCTTTCTGCCAGCATCGGCGCGAACTGCGTGGCGTCTGCTCCCGGATACGTCAGGAGGCGGTCGTAGACGTTGTTGATCAGCGTCGCCGAGCGCATGTCATACGCCGTCGCGGGGTCGGCCTCTCCCGGCTCCCCGTAGAACAGGTACACAAGCTTGTCCGCCGCGCCGAAGCCCGTCGCGGCGAGGCCGACGACCAACGACAGCAGAACCAGTACGAGCCACTTCGCCTTGCTTTTCACCTCTACCTCCCTTGGAACGGATCGACCTGCACTACTCGGAACCCAGACGAGTGCGTCACCTCCTGCACGGTGATAGGTGTCGCCCGTAGAGACGACGACTTCTAGTGTAATCCTCTGGCGTCCTCTGGCAAGAGATACAGACTGACGGCACCTTCACCTTCGCGGCCTTGCCCGCCGCGTTAGGAGTGTCCGCCTTCCGACGTCTCAAGAGCGTCTCGCGGCAGAATCCACGAGGCACGGCGGACGCCGTGTCGGAGGCGAGGCGCGATGACGGAGCTCCGGTGCGTGACGTACTGCGGCCTCTGTTTGAACGCGGGGCGCATTCCCCAGACAGCGGAGCAGCTTCGCGGCCTCCTCAAGCGGGTTCGCGTCGAGGAGTGGGGACCGGAACGTGCGGACTTCCAAAGCTTCTGGCGTTTCCTGTCCGATCTCATCGCCTTTCGCGACCGCGCCAGCTGCCGCGACCACGCGTGCGGCATCGAGCCCTGCGCGATCCGCGCCTGCGCCGAGGAAAAGAAGGTGGACGCGTGCCCGCTGTGCGGCGATTACCCTTGCGCGAAGATCGCGGCCCTCGCCAAGCGCTACCCCACGCTCCTGGCGGACGGAGAGCGCATGCGCGACCTCGGCATGGACCTCTGGGTGAGAGAGCAGGAGCTTCGCAAGTCCCGCGGATTCGCCTACGTCGATGTCCGCTACGACGCCCCCAGTCCTTCGCGCGACGCGTAGCGTCCCTCCACGGCCCGAGGGATCCGTCTGGGCGCCGCAGTCGCCCGCGATTCGCTTGTCCTCACACGGGAAAGCTACACTGGGGTATCCGACGCGCAGGATGGAAAAGGAGGTCCCCGTGACTCGCGGCCCGCGAAGATCCCCTCGTCCGTCTCCTTCGAGCCGGACCAGCCCACGGTACCTGCTTGGCTGGCTCTGCGTCCTCGCAGTGTGGTCCTTCGGCCTGTCCGCGGCGTGCCAGGGAACCGATCCCGGTGCGTACGTCGTCTCAGCGACGTTCAACGGCGCGGCCACGACGTCGGTCAACCTCGGCGCTCCCGTGGAAGTCACGGTCACCGTTCAGCTGGTGGGCGGTCAGGGCCTCGACAGCTGGTGGTGCAAGACGAGTGTCGGGTTCGCTTGCCCGGAGAACGGCGTCAACACGCAGGTATGCGTCGCGGCGCCAGACCCCACGGGCGGCTGCTACTGCAACTGGGGATGTCTCGCCGAGTCGCTCGAATGGGAATCGTCCTTCTCTGCGACGTTCACCGTCGCGGCGCCGTCCGTCGCTGGGACGTACGACGTGACGCTGTGCGCGTTGTCGCGAGAGGTTCCGTGCGATTGGATGGTCTGTGCCTCGCCGGCAACCTTCGCCGGCGCCGTTCGCGTGACGTGCGGGACAGGAGACGCTCCCACCGTCGCCATCGGAGGCGGCCGCCCGCTCACGTGTTCCCTGCCGACCACGACGCTGACGGCGACCGTCAGCGGAGGGCGTGCTCCGTACGCGTACCTCTGGACTCCCGGAAACTCGACCGCGCAGACTCTGGCGGTCTCCACGTCGGGAAGGTACTCGGTCAGCGTGGTGGACGCGAACGGCTGCGCGGCCACAGCGAGCCTGGCCGTCGTGGATGACCAAGCCGCGCCGATCGTGGACGCGGGTGAACCGCGGATTCTGACCTGCGTGGAAACCTCGCTGGTCCAGACGGCGAGCGCGACGGGAGGCGTCCCTCCCTACACGTACCTCTGGACGCCGGGGAACGGGATGTCCGCCGCCGCGACCATCACGGCGCCCGGCACCTACACCGTCACGGTCACCGGCGCCAACGGGTGCTCGGCCAGCGACACGCTCGTCGTCACGGAAGACAAACAGCCGCCCATCGTCGACGCGGGCCCGCCGCGCGTCGTGCCGTGCACGCTCGAGCCCGTGACCCTGACTGCCCGCGTGACGGGCGGCCTCCCGCCGTACTCATACGCCTGGACGCCGGGCAACGAGACCACGGAGAGCGTGCGCGTCGTCGAGCCCGGCCTGTACACCGTCCGCGTGATGGACGCCGGCGGATGCACGGCCAGCGACAGCGTCCCGGTGTCCAATCTCGATTCGTGGAAGCAACTCCTCACGAACGGCGGGTTCGAGGAGGGTCTGTCGGGCTGGGAAGTCCGGGCGGACGTAGCGGCGCCAGGCGCGATGTCTCCCCAGTTCTCCGCGGTCGCTCCGTACTCGCCGCGCGCCATCGCCACTCGCTGTCTCGACACCGGCACGGCCTACCTCGAGGTGTACTCCGAAGCCCCAGGGATGTCGGCCCGTCTCATCCAGGATGTCACGGCCCTGCTTGTCCCTGGACGCCTCTATCGCCTCTCCGGCTGGATCTGGCGCGACGCGACCGACTTCGTGGGCCCCGTCATCTCGCTCCGCTACGTGATGGAGGACGGATCGACTCCCCCCGACGGCGTCCCAGTCGAGCTGCGGCTGCCGCCGGACCGCGATCCGAGCCGCTGGACGTACTGCGCCTCCGAGCCCTTCGCGCACGTCATGCCCACAGGCTGCACGCGGGCGTGGCTTGTGATTGAGCTCGTCAACGCGACGGGCTACGCGTGGTGGGACGAGATCGCGCTCATGGAGCTTGCCGCGCCCTAGACGTTGCGCTGGTCGCGCATCAGGGCTCTCCGGCGGCGCCCCGCTACTTCCGGAGCGTCTCCTGTATCGTCGCGGGACGCGTGTCGCACGGGAGCAGGCGATGCGGCCTTTCGCTTTCGCCCCCATCGGGGCACACTTCCGCCTCAAGACAGACCATGACCAGACAAGTGCAGGCGGCCGAAGGTCCGGACCTCTTCCGGGAGCTGTTCGACCGCGTGCCCATCGGTCTCTACCGAACCACCCCCGCCGGTCGGATCGTCGACGCCAACCCGGCGCTCGTGGCGATGCTCGGGTACCCCCATCGTGAGGCCCTGCTCGAGCAAGCCGCCGTCTGCGCGTACGCCGACCCGGAAGCCCGTCATCTCTGGCAGTGCGAGATGGACGCCAAGGGGACCGTGTCAGGCTTCGAGGCGCAGTGGCGTCGCCGCGACGGGACCCTCCTGTGGGTCGAGGAGAGCGCGCACGCCGTCCGCGGGCCCAGTGGCGAGGTCGTGTGCTACGAGGGAAGCGCACAGGACGTCTCCGCCCGCCGGCGCGTCCTGGCGGAGCTCGCGGAGGAGAAGGCGCGCTTCGAGCTCTTGTTCGCCGCATCGCCGGAGGCGATCGTCCTCTGCTCGAACGACGGCGCAGTGCTCCGCGCCAACGAGGGGTTCTTCCGTCTCTTCGGGTACGCGCCCCAAGAGGTGTTGAACCGCGACATTGATCGCCTCGTCACGCCCGAGCTCGGCGACCTGCACCTCGAAGCGAGAGGCATCACGGAGCAGATCGCCGACGGCCAGCTCTCGTTCGTCGAGACGCGGCGCCGACGCAAGGACGGCAGCCTCGTCGACGTTTCGATCCTCGGCAAGCCCGTGCTCCTGGACGGCAGCCAGATCGCGGTCTACGGCATCTACCGCGACATCACAGCGCAGAAGGAGGCCGAGGCCGCGCTGGCCGCATCCCACAGGAAGGTCGAGCAACTCCACGACGCGGCCAACGCGCTCGCGGCCGCCGATACGGAAGAGGAGATCTACCGGGCGACGTGCGAGGCCGCCGAGCGCGTGCTCGGTTTCTCGCTCGGCGTCCTCTGCATCGCGGAAGGCGACGAGTTCGCCTGCCAGGCCGTGTCGAGCGAGATCCACGTCGAGAACCTCGGGCGGACGAAGATCGACCCCGCCGGGACCGCGATCCGAGCCCTCTCGACCGGGCAGCCGATCATCGTCAACGACCCGAAGCCGCAGCAGCTGCCGCACGGCATCCCCGCCACGGCCCGCTCCCTCATCTGCGCGCCCATCGGAGATCTCGGAATCTTCCAGGCCGCATCGCCGGACGTGGGCGCCTTCAGCGAGGACGACGGACGCCTCCTCGCCATTCTGCTCGGCCACACGGCGGTCGGCGTGGCGCGTCTGCGGCTGCAGGCTGAGCTGGTAGAGCAGGCGCGGCGGGACGCGCTCACGGGCGCCTTCAACCGCCGCTACTTCAACGAGTTCATCGCGCAGGAGGCCCTGCGCGCGTCGCGCTACGACCATCCGATCGGGCTTCTGATGATCGACGTCAACCGTTTCAAGGAGATCAACGATCGCTACGGCCACCACACGGGAGACCTCGTGCTGCGCGAGATCGCTTCCATCCTCACCCAGACGGTGCGCCAGACCGACATGGTCGTACGCTACGGCGGAGACGAGTTCCTGGTCGTCCTGACCGAGACGGGCGCGGAAGCCGAAGACGTCGCGCGGCGCGTGCGGGCTTCCGTTCAAGCGAGCAGTGCCCTCCGCGAGATCAGCGGGTTCGGAGTCACGGTGTCGGTCGGCAGCATCTTCTGGCACCCCGAGGCCGGCACCTCGATCGAGGAAGCCCTCGCGACGGCGGATGCGCGAATGTACGACGACAAGCGCGCGCGATAGCCCGCGCCCATCGACGCGCACCCTCCCGATCCTTCTCTAGCCGATCATGATCGGCGCCGTGGAATCGTGCGACGCCTGACGGCGACGCACCACGCCCGGACTCCGGTTCGCGTCGCAGTAGACGCATCCGTACGAACACGAGTCGTAGGCGCCGACGTCGACGGAGTCGACGCACCCGCACCCCGAACGGCTCGGAGCGGACCGCAGCCGCAAATCCAGATCTGGCCGCAGGCGCGCCAAGAGCGCCGGGTCCACGCAGCTCCCAGGCCGCACGCCGGCCGCATCGAGTCCGGTTTCGGCGCACGCCCGCACCTCCATTCCCTCGGCTCTCGCCAGATCGGCCAGCCGCCCGGCGAGCGCCGCCTGCTCCTCCCGCGTTCCCGCCTCGAACGTCCACCCCGTCTCTTTCGCAACCCGGGCGAACGCTCGGCGCGTCTTCGCGTAGAAGTCGCAGAACGAGATGTAGGCCACGTCGACGGCGCCTCGGAGTTCGCGGGCCAGGCTCGCGAACTCGCGCTCGTGGTACGCGGCCGGCGTCGCCGTACTGAGGACGATCGGGTCGTAACGCCAGATCACCCGATGCGGACCCACCTTCTCGCTGAGAGAGAGGAGCCCGTTCACGGACTCCTCGCGAGATGGGACTCCAGGCTCCAGCTCGCGCGGGTAGCCCGTGATCGTGTAGTGCACGTAGAACGCGAACCCCGCCTCGCGCAGTTGATCGACACTTGGCAGCATCGGCCGCGCGCACCTCGTCCAGAAGACGAACGCCGCCACGTCTCGCGGGGCGAGCGAGACGCGCCGCACGCGCCCCGCGTCGAACGGGCTCGCGACGTCGCAGAATCCGGCATCCAGACGGTTCATGAACCAGCGCCAGTAGAAGCCCGGGAGATCGGTGCGGCGGCTGGCGCTGATGACCTTCTCCCGCAGCTCCATGCGCTACACGCGGACGAGGAGGAGGTAGATCGCGACGGCGCTAGCGAGCAGGGCGCAGATCGCCGTGATGCGGTGTGCGGTGCGGAACCCGCGCGGCGCCTTCGCGAGCCCGCTCACCACTCCGCCCGTCGCTGCGGCCGCGACGAGTGCGACGACGGCCACGGCGGCGGCCGCCCAATCGCTCGGCGCCAGGCCGGACAGGCGACCGACGTGGTACGTCGTCGAGAGGACGAGCGCGAGCACGGACAAAGACAGGAGCTTGTGCGCCATGAGGAGGAAGGTCTTGCCCGGCGCCTCCAGCCGGCGGAGCCTTCGGCCCGTGACGAGGATCGCCAAGAGCGCCATGCCTGCTCCGAGCAGGTACACCTCACCCATCGTCACGGCCGGACTCCTTTCGACGCTGGGCGGCTCCGCAGCGCCCCGCCCGCCGGGGCGCTGGCCGGCCCCGCGCCGCTGGCATCGATACTACACGTTCCCGCTCGCCGGGCGAGGAGCGACGCCCGGCCGCTCGCGGAACCTTGCCCGCGAGCGCAGCACGATCGGCGGCCGCGCGAGACCGAGATGCCTGTGCCCGACCAGCCGGAAGACGAGACTACGGAGTCAGGAGCACGGGCACGAGGAGAGACTGCCCTGGACCGTAGACGATCCAGAACACGTAGAGACCTGAAGCGGCGCTCTCGGTTCCGATCTCCAGACGGTACGCGTCGCTCTCCGCCTCGGCGCGGCCCGAGAACGAGCACGACCAGGTCTCGCCGCCGGCTCCGGCCGCGTCGTCGACCCCGGGTCGCGTGGTCACGATCCACGGCCACCCGGTCGCGCGGCGGACGTCACGCGAGAGCGGAAGGCTCACAGCGAGGGGCGACCCGGCCTCGACCACGAGCGGCGCCGCGCCGGATGCTCCGTAGATGCTCCCCAGGGCCGGCGAGTTCGGCGCCGCGGGGGTCGCACGAAGCGGATGCTGGAGGGCATCGCGACCGGAGGTCACGACGCCCAGATTGGTCGACCAGTTCTCCGCCACGTCCGGCCCGAGCGGGTCGACCCGTTCCATCGAGCCGAACGTGGCCGCGCAGCCGGCAGACCAGGCGTCCCGACCGACGTTCGACGCATTCGCGGTGTCGACGACGCTGCCCGTGTCGTCGAGCAGCACGACGACTTCCCCGGCATCCGACAGCTCGTACAGCACCGAACGAGCGTCATCGTAGACGACGCTGCTTGGCACGTCGCTGACGGTCGACTCGCGCGCACGCTCCACGAGGTAGTATCCCGCCGTCGGCCCTGGCAGCACCGGGTACGAGACGGCCCACGCGGACTCCTCTCCATCCTGCGGCGACACCTGGAGTTTTCTCTCCTTCTCGGTCGCGTCGCAGGCGGCCACCGCCGCGGGCTCGAGCGTCCCGGCAAGCTCCACGGTCTTCCAGACCGCGTCCTCCGGCGACGCCGGGCGCGTCCTCCGCCACTGCAACGTCCAGCCTGTTAGGTCGATCGGTTCCGTCCCCAAATTCCGGAGCTCAATCCACTCGTCTCCCGCGCCCGCCGCGCTTCCGGCCCAGGCCACTTCGCTGATGATGGCGCGACCTGCGCAGCCGTTCGCCGCCGCACCTCCCGCTCCCGCCGCGTCGGACACGCCGATCGTGACAGCTGCGGTGGCGGTCTTGCCTTCGCTGTCGCGCACCACGTAGGAGAACGTGTCGATGCCGACGAACCCGAGGTCCGGCGCATACACGATCTCGTCCCCGTCGATCGACGTCGTGCCGTGCTGCGCGGGGGACACAGATGCCAGAGCCATCGTCCCGACGCCGTCGTCCGAGTCATTGGTGAGGACGGCGACCGCGATGGCCGCGTCCTTGACCGTCGTCGCGCTGTCGTCTTGCGCCGCGGGCGCCTCGTTCACAGCGAGGACAACGACCATGACGCTCGCCGACGCCGTGCCGCCCTGTCCGTCGGTGACCGCGTACGCCACGATGTCGAGCCCGCTTGTGCCGGGCCTCGGACGGTAGACGAGCGCCGAGCCGTCCAGCGTGACGCGGCCCGCGGCGGGTTGCGTCACGGACTGGATGCGAAGGCTGTCTCCATCCGCGTCCGCGTCGTTCTCGAGAACGGCGATGCGCACCTCTTCGCCCTCGTTCGTCACCCCGTGGTCGTCGCGGGCAAGCGGAGCCGAATTCGGCGTGGAGACGGCGACCTCGACGGTGGCCGTCGCCGAACCGCCGTTCCCATCGGACGCGATGTACGAGAATCTGTCGACGCCCACAAACCCCTCGCGGGGGATGTACGACACGCTCGTGCGCCCGTTCACGAGCGTCCCGTTGGCCGGGCTCCCCACGGACTGGACAAGGAGGAAGTCCCCGTCGGGGTCGCTGTCATTCTTCAGCACCTCGATGGTGACGAGCTCGCCTCGGGTCGTCACGGCGTCGTCCGCCGCCACCGGATCGTGGTTCACCCGCGACACCGCGACGGCGACGCGCGCCGTCGCGCTTCCACCACGGCCGTCCGCCACCGTGTAGGTGAAGGTGTCCGTCCCGTGGAAGCCCGACGCCGGCGCATAGCGCACGCCCGTCCGCTCGTTGGTCACCGTGCCGTTCGCCGGTTGCGAGACCGCCTGCACGGTGAGCGCATCCGCGTCGACGTCGCGGTCGTTCGCCAGGACAGGCACTGCAACCGCAACGTTCTCCTGCGTCGCCGCGCTGTCGTCTTGCGCAACCGGGAAGTCGTTCGCCGAGCTGATCGTGACGTGCACGCTCGCCAGCGAGCTGCCTCCCCGCCCGTCGGCCGCGACGTACGAGAAGGCGTCGTCTCCGAAATAGTCCTCCCTCGGCGAATACACGGCGGCGCCTCCGGCGAGCGTCACCACGCCGTGCAGCGGCTGCGAGAACGACTCCACGCGCAAGAGGTCGCCGTCGGCGTCGCTGTCGTTCCCGAGAATCGCGATCGTCGCCGGAACATCCTCGAGGGTCGTCACCGCGTCCTCGTGAGCCACCGGGGCGTCGTTCACTTCGTCCACGCGGACGGTCACGACCGCGCTCGCCGTGGCTCCTTGGCTGTCTTGTATCACGTAGGAGAACGAGTCGATCCCGAAGACGTCGCGGTCCGGCACGTACACGACCTCGGTTCCTTCAACGATGGCCGTCCCCCGCGTCGGCTGCGTCACCGACGCGACGCGGAGCGCATCGCCGTCGTCGTCGCGGTCGTTCGCCAGAATCGCGATGTGGACTCCGACATCCTCGGCCGTGGAGGCCGCGTCGTCCCCCGCGACGGGCACGTCGTTCACGGGCAGGACCGTGATCGACACGACGGCGCTGGCCGCGCCGCCTTGCCCGTCCGACACGGTGTACGAAAATGCGTCTTCTCCGACGAAGTCGCGAGTTGGCGTGTAGGTCGCGCCCAACCCGGCCCAGGTGAGCGTACCGTGCCGCGGTTGGGTCACGGACTCGACGCTGAGCGCGTCGCCGTCCGGGTCCGTATCGTTCGTGAGAAGCAGGATCGTCGTGGCGACGTCCTCGTCCACGTCGACGTGCCCGCCCCGCGCTACCGGCGGGCTGTTGATTGTGGCGACGCTCACGGCGACGTCCGCTGCGGCGCTGCCGCCCCTCCCGTCGCTGACTTCGTAGCGGAAAGCGTCCAGGCCGTGGAAGCCCGGGGCCGGCGTGTAGACGACGGCCGAGCCCGCGCGCGCGGCGCTCCCGTGGCTCGGCGCCTGCACGGAGACGATCTCGAGTGCGTCCCCGTCGGGATCGCTGTCGTTCGCCAGAACGGGGATCGTCACCGCGATGCCCTCGTCGGTCGCAGCGGCGTCAGGCAATGCGACGGGCGCGTCATTCGCTGGCGTGACCGTGATCCGTAGCTCCCCGGTCGCCGTCCCGCCCCGCCCGTCCGACACGGTGTACGCGAAGGCGTCGGCGCCGCTCCAGTCCCTGTCGGGCACGTAGGTCACGCTCCCGCCAGCCGATATCGCCGTCCCGTGCTCCGGCCGCGACACGGAGTCGATCGACAACGCGTCTCCGTCGGCATCGCTGCACATCGCCAAGATCGCAATGTCCACGGCCGCGTCTTCCGCCGTGGTCACCGCACCGTCTCCCGCCTCCGGCGCATCGTTTGCCGCCACGACGGCCACCGTCACGTTGGCCGCCGCCACGCCTCCCAGACCGTCCGCCGCTGTGTACGTGAACGCGTCCACGCCGAAGAAGTCGGCGTTCGGCGCGTAGGTCACGGCGCGCCCGTCGCTCGTCACGCTGCCGCTCGCAGGCTGCGTCACTGACAGGATCGAGAGCTCGTCCCCGTCGGGGTCTCGGTCGTTCGCCAAGACGAAGAGAGTGATCGCCGCGTCCTCGTCCGTGCTGCCGCTGTCGTCCTGGACGATCGGCGTGTCGTTCTCCGGCCGGACCCGCACGGTCACGACCGCCGTCGCGGTCCCGCCACGTCCATCGGAGATCGCGTAGTCGAACGTGTCCACTCCATGGAAGTCCGCCTCCGGCTGGTACTGGACGCGCGAGCCGAGGTTCGTGACCCGGCCGTGCAGCGCGCCATCCGCCCAGTCGACCGACAGCGTGTCTCCTTCGGGATCCGCGTCGTTCGCCCGCACATCGATGTCTACCGCGCGATCCTCGTCGGTCGTCGCCTCGTCGTCCGCCGCGCTGGGAGCGTCGTTCACCGCGGCGATCACCAGCCGCACGGTCGCCACGTTCGACGATCGAACGGTGTCATCCGCCGTGTAGGTGAACGCATCATCCTGGGCCTCCGAGCCGTCGTGGGCGTACGAGAACGAGCCATCCGCGCGGAGCGTGACGCGGCCATGCGCGGCGTGTGACACGAGTGACGCGTAAAGCGGGCGCCCTGGCGTGTCCTGGTCGTTTGCCAGAATGCCTGCCGCAGACACGTCGAGCGAGGAACCCTCCGCCACGTTGTAGAGATCGTCGATGGCCAGCGGGGGATCGCTGCACAGGACGCTCACCTTGACGGTCGCGGGGTTCGAGGTCGCGCCGTCGTCGTCACGGATCGTGTACTCGAGGGTGTCGTCGCCGCAGCTACCGAACGCCGGGGTGTAGGTGATAACGCCCGTCCCCGCGTGCACGCTCACCAAGCCGCTCGACGCAGCGCGGACGATCGTCACGGATTCCGAAGCGATGGCGCCGTCCCCGTCTCGATCGTTCGCCAGGACGGGGATGGCGACCGCCGTGCTCTCGTCGGTCGTCGCCAAATCGGCGGCCGCTACCGGCGGCACATTGCAGGTGACGGCGATGGAGACGGAGACCTCGTTGGACAGAGCGTCGTCGTCATCACGGACGCGGTAGGCAAGCTCATCCTCGCCGCACCATCCTGCGTTCGGCGCGTAGGTGATCGAGCCACTCGCCGAGTCGACGCTTGCCGCGCCGTTCCGAGGCGCCCGCGTCACGTCCACTGTCGCGCCGACGATCGTCCCGTCTTCGTCGGTGTCGTTGCGAAGGACCTCGATCTCCACCGCTCCGTTCTCGTCCACCGCGGCCCAATCCTCGACCGCCACGGGCGCGCGATTCTCGCTCACCCACTGCGGACCCGGTCCCTCGATCGGCGATCCGATGTGGACGTCCTTCCCAGCCTTCGCGGCGATCGAAGTCGACGCCGACGCCAGCCAGCGGTCGAGCGTGAAGGTGACGCGGCGCGACTCGTTGTCACGGTATCCGCCGTCGAACTTGAGGCCGTAGACCCCTGTCATCGGGTCGGTCCCGACCTGGCAAGGCTCTGAACAGCGCACCACGCGCGTACGCCCGAAGAGGGACGGATCCAACTGGAGAACCCAGTGGCTGAGAGCCGGCTTGCGTCCCGATGTAACGTCGTAGGACCACGTGGACGTTCCGTCGTCGCTGTACTCGACTCCCACGAACGCGAACGCGTGCGAGTCCACCATGAGGCCGTCCGCCGCCAGACACGGCGCGCTGACGAACAGCCCCGCGAAGACGACCGCGAGAAGCGCCGCCAGACGCCTCGCCGCCCCTATCGGGCCGGCGAAGACGCCGCCACTCGACGCGCACCTCGCTCCCAGCTCCCGGTCTTCCTTCATGCAGCCTCCCCGCCGTCTCTAGTCCCTTGGTGCCTATTCTGCCTGGCCTCCGGGCGAGGCAGACCGCCCGACCCCGTGGGTCCCTCTGGCACGGTGCCCACGGCCACACGACCTGGACGCCTCCTCGACGGCGGTGGTAGAGTGACCCAATGAACCGCACCCAACGAAAGCGGGGCCTCGTCCTCCTCCTCGTTCCCGCCCTCGCTCTTGTCTGTCTGGCGCTCTGGTTTCTCGTCCTCGAGCCCTCCCGGGCACCGGCCGGCGCGA
>JAKLFO010000002.1 GCA_022711155.1 Candidatus Bipolaricaulota bacterium | reverse complement strand
CTCCCCGCGGCTCTCCGGGTGCAGGGCGGCGAACTTGTCGTCGCCCTCGCCCGCCTTCCCCTCCAGCGCCGAGCCGCGCGCGACGGGCGCCGCGCGCACCAGGTCCACGCTCGCCGCGTCGATCGCCACGGGGTCGAACGCGGCGACCATCGAGGTCGGGAGAACGATCGGCTCAATGAGCCCGTTCTGAATGAGCTCGCCCAGCCAGTCGTGGGCGCCGATCAGAATGTCCGGACCTTCGCCGGCCGGTCCGGCGGTCGCGAGGTTACCGCGGATGTCGCCGAATCCGACCTGCTGCACCTCGACCTCGACGCCGTAGGCCGCCGTGAACTGCGCCGCGACCGTCTGCATGATCGGGAACCGCGTGTCGTCCGCCCAGATCAACAGCTTGCCCGCCGTGCTGGCCGTTGCCGCGAGCCCTGCGACGAGCAGGAGCCCGAGGACTAGTACCGTTACTCGCTTCATGGTCGATTCCTCCTTGATACTGTCTCTTGCCTTTCCGTCCGACCCACGACGACGACTGACTCTCTTCTACACCACCTCCCTATGGCGAGTCGAATGTGACATGGATTGGCTGCAGCTCCGCGTACGCTCCCGCGGCCGCGTTGAACGACGCGAGGATCGATTCCTGCGACGCCCCGTCTGGCGCGATGTAGTCGTAGATCGCCGGGGCCCACCCGGGGGCGGGGCTCCCGCCTCCGACCCACTCTCCAGCCGTCGCCCCGACGGAGCGAAGGTAGTTCTGTCCGTAGCCGTCCTGCGAGCCGACGAGGACGTAGTGCCAGCCCTCGATCTCCGGCAGGAGCGACTTGGGAATCGTAACGATGATCCGCCCGCGCTTCGGGTCGCTCGCGACCTCTACAAGGAAGGGGCCTTCTCCGGCCGCGGTCCACATGTGGCGGCCGTAGGCCGGCCACCCGGCGACGCGCACAAACGCATCCCACGCGTGTTGCGGCGCAAAGGCGACCTGCGCGGCCTCTCCCTCCGGGTGCGAGGCGGCGGAGCCGCCCTCGGCAACGTCGAAGTAGAGGTAGAGGAGCGGGAAGCTGAATCCGAGCGGGCCCGTCCAAGGGTTCGGAAGGGCGGCGAAGTCGAACGCCATCTGCCAAGCCGTGCCGGCGTCGTAGACGCTGTAGCTCTGGAGATCGAAGATCCCTTCGGTGGAGAAGACGGCGTTCGTCGGGTAGGTCAGCGTGCCCGCGCCATGGTCGTCGCCCGCCGGGTCGGCGACGACGAAGCGCTCGACGCCGCGAATCAGCGTCGGGATGGATGCCAGCATCGGCCGTGCGGGAGCCCGACCGAGCAAGGCGTCTTTCGTCTCGAGCACGGCGGCCAAGGTGACCGTCTTGCCGGGCTCGACGCCAAGCTCCGAGAACGGGACCGAGAACTCGATGTGCGTCGCGGCTGCGGCCCGACGATCGCCCGTCGTGCGGATGCTCGATGCGTACGTCCATCCGCCGTGTCCGTCGGCCGCGTACTTGGAAACGACGCCGACGCCCTGCGCGTCGAGCTTGGAGAAGTTGAACTGCATCGCCGACGCGAGCGCGAACCCGAGCGACGTGCCGGTCAGCTTGGTGGCCACGTTGGCGGCCGCGCCGGGCTGTCCGGACGCGTAGAGCGTCAAGTACAGATCCTGTCCGATCCAGCTCGACGGGGCGGAGGCAGTCGTCACCAGCACGTAGAGGTTCGTCTCCTTGTAGCCCACCGAGAGGGAGACCAGGTCGCCCGATCCGGAGACCGTCGCGGCGTCCGCCCAACCTTCCCCGGACGCCACGACGCCGTCTACGGCCGGCGCGACCTCGCCGAGGCTGGCCGGGGCCGGCAAGACGAGCCGCAACGAAAGGACGTCCGGGACGTCGGCCTCCGGCGTACCCGATGCTTCGTAGGCGCCTACGAGATGCGCCTTGAAGAGCCAGTCATAGATGTCGTCGGTGTTCGAGTCTTGGTCGGTCCCGTACCACCAGAACCAGTCGGAGCCCTCCGCGGCGTAGATCGCGTCGAGGGCGGAGGCCGGGTCGCCGGCGCGGGTCACGGCCGAGCGCGCCAGCCCGAGCTCCTCCCACGCCTGGTCCTCTTCGACCTCGCCCGACCAGGTGGAGAGGTCGCCCGCCCAAGATCCCGTCGGCATCGAGGCGATGTGCGCCCGCGCCTCGATCGTCGCGAGCGCTTCCGTCGGCGTCACGGTTTTCACCCAATCGCAGGCGGCAATGGCGGTGTAGAGGGCGCGGAGGAAGTCGCGGCCGTTGTTCGGGTACCCGGCCATGAACATCCAGTTCTCGCCGTCGACCGCCACCGTGAAGACGTGCTGGGATGGGTCGTCGAGCTCGTCGTATGCGACGCGCAGCTTGGCCAGAAAGTCGGCGACCGCGACGTCGGTGCCCTTGTTGCCGTACGCGAAGCTGATGTCGTTGGAGACGCCTGTCTCGCGGAAGAAGACGTTCATGCCCTGGCTCTCGTAGATCTGCGTCAGCTCGGCCAGCGTCGGCGTGTGCCCGAGGGCCTGAGCGAGGATGCCCTCGTCGGCCGACGTCCAGCGGAAGCCGGCCTGCGCGAGCAGCGCCAGCGACCCGTCGGACACCGCCTGCTCTGGAGACCAGACTCCTGTCGCGCGGGCTCCGAGCAGCTCGGCGTGCTGTGCCTGCGCCTGCTCCATCTGCCCGAGGGCGTCCGCTTCGTAGCCGCGCGCCGCGAGAAGGGGAAGGATCGGGTGATAGAACGGGCTCGTGATGAGTTCGTTCCCCAGGTCGCTTGCCATCTTGTACGCATCAACGACGCGGCCGATCACGGTCATCTGCCCGCGCAGGAGCGCCGCGACGTCGTCCCACGTGAACCCAGTGTGCGAGCGATAGCGCAGGAGGCCGAGCTCCTCGTGGAGCTCCGGCGAGATCTGCCACAAGAGGAAGAGGGCCGATGCGTCGAGGAGCTCCTGGTCTGTCAGGTCGCGCTCGTTGTGAAGCCGGTTCAGTTCTGCATACCGTCCATCGAAATAGGGGTCGGCTGCGGTGTCGGCGAGCATGTAGCCGTTGATCCAGAAATCCTGATCCTCCAACCGTGCCCTATCTTCCGCGGAGAGCGCGGCGGGATCGTGGGCGAGTGCCCACACCCAGCGGAGGTGGTTGTCGACGGCGCCCACGATCTCGTAGAGCCCGCCGCGCGACGCTTCCTCGGGGCGGATCGAGGCGTAGTCCTCAAGTTGCCACAGCAGACTGGGCTGGAGGTTGAACGTGACATGCACGTCCGGGTACTCGGCGGAGATGCGGGCCGAGTCGATGTACTCCTGTACGGCATGCACGCGGACCCACGGGAGCTCGTACTCGCTCGTCAGTCGGTTCCAGTAGAGCGGCTGGTGCTGGTGCCAGACGATGGCCAGATTGAGCGGCGCCTTGTCTGCTCCGGCGGCGAAGCCGGGCTGCGAGAGGCCGAGGCCCACGAGGACGACGCTGAGAGAGACGACCACCCACTTCTTCACGCGACTCACCTCCCGGCGGCCACCGACAGCGAGGCCGCCTGCGGGACTTCGACGATCCACAGATCCGACTCCCTGCGCGTGGGCAGGACGTGACGCCCGTCCGCGCGCACTTCCGGAGTCTCCTTTGACCAGAATGCGAAGCGTTCGCCGGGCGCGTCCAGAGCGAGACGCCAGACCCCGTCAGCTTCAGCCGACGTCAGGACGCCCGCCGGGGCGGGGACCAGCTTGTCCGTGAGGCCGATGGGGGCGATTCCGCCTCGCAGAGGAGCGACCACGTAGTACGCGATCTCCCCCGGAGCCAGGGCGCCCTCCATCGTGGGGACGATCCGCCTGCCCAAGGCGTCCCAGATGACGGATTCCTCTCGTTCGTGCGGGACGGAGAACGAAGCGGCGCGAGCACTCGTGTTCAGCGCCACGACGTACCGCCAGCGCTCGGCGTCGGCGACGCGCGCTGTCTCGTAGATCTCCACGTCGAGCCCGAGCGAGTCGGGCGTCGGGAACGGCGCGTGGTCCGGGTGCAGGAGCTTGCCCCGCCTCGACACGAGGCTCGCGATGAGATCCGTGTCCGTGCCGGCCGGGCCGTCGCCGATGCCCACGGGCCCACAGGAGAGGGCGCGCAAGACCGCCTCGGCGCGCGGGCTCGCGCCTCCGAGGCCCTCCTGGGGCCGCGTCAAGAAGAGGTCGTGGAACGGGAGCAGGCCGAGCGACTGGAGCACGGAGCCCAAGAGGAGGTTCTGCCGCCGCAGCTGGCCGATCGGCGTCGCATCAGCCTTGAACCCGCCAAAGCCGAGCGTCTCCAGCGTGTCGAGCGCTTCCGGTTGGCCGAACAAGTAGTCGATCGCCGTCCGCGCGGCGACGATGTTCGGCCGCGCGGTCGCTGCGAGGACCATGCCCATCGTCTGCATGCAGAGGAGAAGCTCGAGGCCTTCGCGCTCGAGGGCCGTCGACATGCCGCCGAACCAGCGTTCGGCGGCCGCTGGATCGGAGCGCAGGGTCGGCGTCAAGTGCTGTTGCGTGCGGAGCCAGTCGTGCCACGCAGCGATCCCCCCCTGGCGGCGGATCTCCGCGGCGACTTCGGTGTAGAACGACGCATCGTCTCCGGAGGTGCGGTACTCGTTGTCCGCGGACAGAGCCGAGAGGTGGAGGACGAAGCCGAGCCCGCTCTGCTCTGCGATCTCGCGGAAGCCGCGCGCGTACTTCCGACGGTCGGGCGCGAAACGCAACGCCTGGCCGATCACGCGGTACGGGTACCAGAGATCAAGCCCGACGTAGCCGATGGGGACGGCCTGGCGGCGGAGGGCCTCGATGACCTCGACGAGGCGTGACTCGTCCAGCGGACGGATCGGTTCCGTGTAGTAGCCCCCGTAGGCGTTCCACCAGCCCAAGGTCGAGGTGAGCGTCGAGTCGCCCGGCGACGGCCGCGCCTTTCCGGCTCGCGCGAGAAGCGCGTCTCCGAGACGCCATAGCGCTTCCTCGACGCTCTGGCCGGCCGCGAGGGCCGTCTCGATCCGCGTTCCCGCTGGAAGCGCGTCGACGCTGCCGTGCAGCGTGCGGGCGATCCCGCCTTGCGTGGGAAGGAGCGCGCTGGTCAAGAAGAGGTTGGCAGGAGCGATGGCGAGTGCGGCGTGGCCATCGTGGAGGACGAGCGGCGCGCAGGCGCCGGGAGGGAGGGACTGGCTGGCCGAGGAGTGCCCCGCCGGCCAGTATCCGCCGATCTGCCCGTCGCCGGAGCGTCCGAGGCCGTAGCTGACGGACAGCGCGCGCAATCCGGGGGGAATGCCCAGACGCGGCGCGGCGACGCCGGACAGATCGAACGAGTCGGCGACCGCGAGTCCGTGGAGATCCCTCTCGAGTTCCACGGACACCCACGCGACGTCGTCCTCCTGGCGAACCCCCAGCCGCGCCAGGGCTCCAACCTCATCGCGCACGGCGCGCGAGAACGTCCAGCGGGCCTCACTCGCACCCGATCCCGCAAAGCCCTCCCAAGGTGAGGCCCGCAAGGCGCTCTCGCTGCAGCCGAAGCCGAACGCGACGCCGACGTCCGTCACGCGCACGGCCTCGCCGCTCTGGACCGACAGGGCGTCGTTGCTGTCGATGTCGATGCGCAGGGTCACCCGAGACCTCCTCGCGCCGGGAGCCGGAAGAAGTCCGCGGCGACGAGCGTGGCAGGGCCGATGAGGAAGCCATCGGCACCTAGCTCTGCGGGGACGATGCACAGCTTCTCCGCTTCGGCGGGGAAGCTATGTCGGCACACCTCCTCTTCCAGGGAAGGCAGGAACAGGTCCGCTTCCTCCATGCGCTCGCCGCCGAGCACGACAGCTTCCGGGTTCAGCAGATTGACCAGGTTCTTGGCGCCGAACCCGAGGAACTTGCCCATCCTCGCGAAGGCGTCTCGCGCTCCGTTTCCGCCGTTGCGCGCCGCGGCGGCCAGCTCGGGGATGCCGTCGAAACGGAGGCGACGAGCCTCCTCGAGGAGAAATCGATCCGACGCGTAGACCTCAAGGCAGCCCCGCTCCTGACACCGGCAGACGGGGCCGTCGGGGTCGATTGTGATGTGGCCGAGCTCGCCGGCGCCGCCGAACGCTCCGCGGTAGATCTCCCCCTGAATGACGACGCCGGCTCCGATGCCCTCGCCGACCGTGATGCAGACGAAGTGCTGGAAGCTTCGTCCTGCGCCGTACCAGCGTTCCGCCAGCGCGAGCGCGTTGACGTCGTTCTCGACCCAGACCGGAAGAGACAGCTGCGCGGCGAGCGGGTCGCGCAAGGGCGTGTTCTCCCACCCGAGGATGGGAGAGTAGAGGTCGACGCCCGTCACAGGATCTACGAAACCCGAGATGGCCACGCCGAGCCCCAGGGTTCGTCCCACGCTCAGACGCCTGGTGAGGTCCGCGATCGCCGCGATGGCCTCGCTCGGAGTCGGCGTCTGCTCGAATCGCGTTTCCGCGCGCCCGGAGATCGTGCCGCTCATATCGACGCTCGCGGCGAGGATCCTGCGTCGTTCGACCTTCACCCCGATCGTGTGGGCGTAGTTCGGATCCAAGGCGACGAGCACGGCCGGTCGGCCGCCGTTGGAGCCCGACTTGCCGATTTCGGCGACGATGCCTTCCAGCAAGAGCTCGCGAACGAGACGGGTGAGGCAAGACGGCGCGAGCCCCGCGCGCTCGGCGATCTCCGTTCGGGAGAGAGGGCCGTTCAGCCGCAATAGGTTGATGATGATGGCGCGGTTCTGCCGGTGAATGAGGTCCTGATCGCCCTTCTGGAGTCGCACCGCTTACTTCCTTCCGAGAAGAAACTAAGTCAGTATAGACTGGCGTTCCGCGCGTCGTCAAGAGGGGGGAAACGCTGATCGGCAGGCAAGTATTGACGCGGGCCTCGGCCTAGCCTAGAGTCTGCGCATGAAGACGCTCGTGGTGAGCGACGCGGTGAGCGAGGTCCTCTACTCGCGCGAGATCCGTTCGGTATGCGCCGGCGTGGAACTCGTCCTCTCATGCGGCGATTTGCCGTACGAGTACCTCGAGTACATCGTCACGTGCCTCGGCGTGCCGCTCTTGTACGTGCTCGGCAACCACGACGGGGCGCTCATGCGCTCCGATGGGCGTGTGAGTGATGGACCGGAGGGCGGTCGGTCGATCGACGGGCGCGTCGTGCGCGTCCGCGGCCGAAGAGGCGACGACATCTGGATCGCCGGCTTCGGCGGGAGCGCGGCGTACGGCGGGGGCGTCCACCAGCACAGCGAGAGGGAGATGGGACGCCGCGTCCGCGGGGCCCGCGCCCGGCTGCGCTGGCTCGGTCTGGCCGAGCGGGCCCGCTTGGGCGTCGTCGTGTCCCACGCCGCCCCGCGAGGCGTGCACGACGCGGCGGACCCATGCCACCGGGGATTCGAGTCGTTCGTCGACCTCATCAGGAAAGAGCGCCCCAGGCTGTGGCTGCACGGGCACATTCACCCGTCGTACGGGATCGATCTGCGTCCCGTCTGCTGTGGGCACACGGAAGTGCGGGGGATCTACGGGTACGAGGTGCTGGAGATCGGATGACAGGCGACATCGACTTCGAGCGCGCATGGCACAAGGCGGCATGGGGCCGCGTGATGTCCTTCATCACAGGCAAGCCGAGCCTGCTCCTCCCGTTCTCGCTCGTGCAGCGCGCGCTCGGCATCGGGTCGTCGGCCTATGACGGGATCCACGAGATCCCGCTGGACCACATCATTGGGAGCGTGAACCGCTACCACGATTTCGACAGGCGGTTCCTGCCGAGGCGGTGGGCGCTCGGCGAGCGTTGGGCGCACGTGCGCAGATCGTTTGACGAGGGCTCCGGCTTCGCTCCGATTCGCGTCTACAAGATCGGCGAGGCCTACTTCGTCCTTGACGGGAATCATCGCGTGTCCGTGGCGCGCCAGCTCGGGATGAAGGCGATCGAAGCGGAGGTGATCGCTTTCCACACCGGAGTGCCGATTGATGAGACGACGGACGCCGCGTCGCTCCTCGCCAAGGCGGAGTACGGCGAGTTCCTGCGGCGGACGCGCCTCGACGAGCGGCGGCCGGCGGCCCGCATCGAGTTCTCGTCGCCCGGCGGCTACGCGAAGCTTCTCGAGCACATCGACGTGCACCGCTACTATCTCGGCCTCGAGGAGAAGCGGAGCGTGGCGTATCCCGAGGCGGTCGTCTCGTGGTACGACCACGTCTATCGTCCGCTGACGGAGATCTTCCGCGAGGAGAACCTGTTGCGCGCCTTCCCCGGGCGGACGGAGGCGGACCTGTACGCTTGGGTGGTCGAGCACCTCTACTACTTGCGCGAGGAGTTCGGCGAGGACGTGCAGTTCTCAACGGCGGTGCGGGACTTCGTGGAGATGAGGAAGACGCCCGCGTGGGTGAAGTGGATGAGCGAACTGGAGGGGCGGATGCGCGGGAGAGAGCCGGTAGCGGCGTGGCGCGAGCAGAGGAAGGATACGGCAGCGCTGCGGCGCGTGGCGGACCGCCTGGCCCGAATGAAACGGTCGGGCATCGCGGCTTCGTACAGGGTTCCCCAGCTCTGGGCCGATCCCTACGGTCGCGGCACGGGCGTCGTCGAGACGGACGCCGTGGACTTCTGGCGGGAGGCGGTGGACCGCGTCCTGCGTTCACCCCACGAGGAGCGCGTGGCAGGCGATCGTGGGGAGTGGACGCGAGACTCGCTGGCCTACAACGCGTTCGTGCGCGTGGCCGCGGCGTTCGACCACGACGGCGACGGAGCCCTCGCGAGTCTGCCCGGCCGGCCGCGGGAGACGGGGACGTTTCTCAAGATGATCGCCCTCCTGCCGTACATCCGAAGCCTCGGCTGCAACGTCATCCACCTCCTACCCGTCGCGTCGATCGGGCGGGACGGGCGGAAGGGAGAGCTCGGGTCGCCCTATGCGATGCGCGATCCATACTCGCTTGACGAGACGCTGGCCGAGCCGCTCCTCGGCCTCGGGCCGGACGCCGAGCTTCGCGCCTTCGTCGAGGGCGCGCACCGGTTGGGCATTCGCGTGGTGCTCGAGTTCGTGTTCCGGACGGCGGCGAAGGACTCGGCGTGGGTGCCGCAGCATCCGGACTGGTTCTACTGGGTTCGCGCCGACGCCGGTGATCGCCCGGGCGGGAGTTCCGACGAGTCGCTCTACGGGAGCCCGCTCTTCGAGCCCGACGAACTCGCGCGGATCAAGAACTTGGTCGGGCGAGGGGACTACGGTGAGCTGTTGCCGCCGCACGCCGCGTACCGCCGGCTGTTCCTGTCGGCTCCGGCGGCATCGACGATCCGCGTCGACGGAGTCCGCTATCTTGGCACCGCGCCGGGAGGCGCGGACGTGAGGATTCCAGGTGCGTTCGCGGACTGGCCGCCCGACGACACGCAGCCGCCGTGGTCGGACGTGACGTATCTGCGCCTCTATGCGCATCCGGACTTCGACTACATCGCCTACAACACCGTGCGCATGTACGACGCGCGGCTCGCGACGCCGGAACGCGTGGTGTCCGCGCTGTGGGACCGCGTTGCGGGGATACTGCCGCACTACGCGCGCGAGTACGGGATCGATGGGGCGATGATCGACATGGGACACGCGCTGCCGCGCGAGCTGAAGCGGCGCATCATCGAAGGCACGCGGAGCGTCGCTCCGGACTTCGCTTTTTGGGATGAGGACTTCGCCTTGCGCGGGGAGTCGCGCGCGGAGGGGTACAACGCCGCCATGGGCAGCGTGTGGTGGACGATCCACCGCCCCGCCGAGTTTCTCGCCGGCCTCGACCAGTTCGCGCAGGTCGGCCCTGCGCTGCCGTTCTTCGCCACCCCGGAAACCCACAACACGCCGCGTTGCGCGGCGCGCTCGGGAGGAGTCGCTCGTTCACGTCTCGCCTGGGTCCTCGGAGCTTTCCTTCCCGGGATGCCGTTCGTGCACGCGGGGTTCGAGCTCGGCGAGACGCAGCCCGTGAACACCGGGCTCGACTTCGCCGCGGACGAGTTGCTCCGATACCCGACGGAATCGTTGCCCTTGACCGCGCCGTGGGCGTGCGACTGGAGTCGCGCGTCCCGCCCGCTCGAGACGGTCCGGCGCAGCCTCGACGTGCGGTTGGAACTGGCCGATCTCGTGACGAACTCGGATCCCTCTTCGTTCCGCGTTCTCGCGGTGGACGGCGGCGCGCCGGTGGCCTATGCGCGAACCGACGGCCACAGAGCTGTGGTCGTCGTCGCGAACCCGTCCGACGCGCCGGCGAGAGCGCGCGTCGCGCGCGTGCCGCTGCCCGACGGACCAGCCGCCGACCGGCTCACCGGGCGCGCGTGTGCGATCCAGGCGGGTGCCCTGGAGATCGACCTGGCGGCCTGGGAGTGCCTGATCCTCACGAGTCGTCCTGAGGATAACGAAGAAGCGCTCTAGCGCGGCTTACGGGAGCGCCGCGTATCCAGCGTCCAGGGCCCGCTCGTTGAGCTCGACGAGCTTCTCCTTGCCGCCCTCGCGCATCGCCTCGGCCATCGTCCGCTTGACGACCTCGAGCGGAACGGCGCCCGTCGCCTTGACGTAGGCGCCTAAGGCGACCATGTTCACCGTTCGCGAGTTCCCGACTTTCGTCGCGATCTCGTTGATCGGCACGACGTGGGCCTGGACGTCCGTTCGCTCCACCTTGCGCCCGATGAGCGAGCCGTTCACGACGAGGATTCCTTTGGGCGCGACAGTCGGCTCGAACTTGTCGAGGGACGGGAGGTTGAGGGCGATCACCGCAGTCGGGTTGTCCACGATGGGCGAGCCGATCGTGCGGTCCGAGAGGATCACGGTGCAGTTGGCGGTCCCTCCCCGCATCTCCGGTCCGTAGGAGGGGAGCCAAGTGACCTCGAGTCCATGGCTCATTCCCGCCTGGGCGAGGATCTTGCCCGCGAGGATCACGCCTTGTCCGCCGAATCCGGCAATGACGACCGAACGCTCCATCACGCCCCCTTGTTCACGAGATCGCCGAGCGGGAAGACCTTCGTGACCGTGTTCGCCACGTGCTGGTTCGCCTGCACGGGCGACATGTGCCAGTTGGTCGGGCACGTCGCCAGGACCTCCACGAGGGAGTATCCCCTGCCGTCGACCTGGTTCTGGAAAGCCTTCTTGATCGCCTTCGTGCAATCCATGATGTGTCGCGTGTCGTACAGCGCCTGGCGCGTTACGTAGACGGGCGCCTCGAGCTGCGCGATGAGCTCGGAGAACCGAATCGGGTACCCGCAGAGCAACGGGTCCCTTCCTTCGGGCGTGGTCGTGGTCCGCTGGTCGACGAGCGTGGTCGGGGCCATCTCCCCGCCGGTCATGCCGTAGATCTGGTTGTTCACGAAGATGACTGTGATGTTCTCGCCGCGGTTCGCGGCGTGGATCGATTCCGCCGTGCCGATGCTGGCGAAGTCGCCGTCGCCCTGGTACGAGAACACGATGCGATCGGGGCGCGCTCGCTTGACGCCCGTCGCCACCGCGCTCGCGCGCCCGTGCGCGACCTGCAGAGCGTCGCAGCGGTACCACAGGTAAGCGAACACCGCGCAGCCCACGGGCGCGATGCCGATCGTCCGCTCGGTCAGGCCGAGCTCATCGAGCGTCTGCCCGATGATGCGCGTGATGATGCCGTGGTGGCAGCCGGGGCAGTAGGTGAGCCGCGCCTCCGTCAGGCTCTGGGGCCGGCTGAAGACCTTGGTCATGCGAGCGGTGTCAACGGGCATGCTTTTTCACCTCGCTCAGAATCCCTTTGGGGGTCGGGACGATTCCTCCCATCTCGCCGTAGAACGGGGTCTTCGCCCGCTCCGCGACGGCCAGGCGAACGTCCTCCCACATCTGTCCTGCGCTCATCTCGACGGTCAGCACGGTCTTCACGCGGTCGGCGACGGCTCGCAGCGCGTCGTACGGGTAGGGCCACAGCGTGATCGGGCGGAACAGGCCGGCCCGAATGCCCTCGGCGCGCGCCATGTCGATCGCCGTCTTCGCGATGCGCGCGATCGTGCCGTAGGCGACGACGATGATCTCCGCGTCGGCCGTCTGCGTCTCCTCGTACCGCACCTCGTGCTTGCGGATCAGGTCGTACTTCGCCTGGAGATCGAGGTTCATCTTTTTCAGGTTCTCGGGTCCGAGGTCGAAGCTCAGGATGATGTTCGGCTCACGCCCCCGTGCTCCGGTGGCCGCCCACGGCTTGGGCGGGAGCTGGGAGACGTCGATCGGTTCGGGCAGCTCGACAGGCTCCATCATCTGACCGAGGAGCCCGTCGGCGAGGATCATCACGGGCGTCCGGTAGCGGTCGGCCAAGTCGAACGCCAGCATCGTCAGTTCGCCGGCCTCCGGGACCGTCGACGGGCCGAGGACGATCATGTGGTAGTCGCCGTGGCCGCCGCCCTTCACCGCCTGGAAGTAATCGCACTGCGACGGGGCGATGTTGCCGAGGCCGGGTCCGCCGCGAACGACGTTGACGATGACGGCCGGGAGGTTCGAGCCGGCGAGGTAGGAGATTCCCTCCTGTTTCAGGGAGATCCCGGGCGAAGACGAGGACGTCATGGTGCGGACGCCCGCGCCGGCCGCTCCGTACACCATGTTGATTGCCGCGACCTCGCTCTCGGCCTGGATGAACGTCCGACCAAGCCGCGGCATGTGTCGAGCCATGTACTCGACGAGCTCGCCCTGAGGAGTGATCGGATACGCGAAATAGCACTGGCAGCCGGCGCGAATCGCCGACTCCGCGATTGCCTCGTTCCCGCGCAATAGCCTGCGTTCTCCCATGGGGTCTCCTTAGGGGGCCGTCTTCTCTCGGAAGACGGTCAAGGCGGTGTCTGGGCACGTGAGGGCGCAGAACGCACACCCGACGCATGCGTCGGGGTTCTGCGCGTGCACGACGTCGTAGCCGCTCCGGTTCAGCGTGCCGGACTGGGCGAGCACCTTCTGCGGGCAGGCCGCGACGCAGAGGCCGCACCCCTTGCACCGCTCGACGTCGACGACAACAACTCCGCGGGGCATGAAACCTCCTCTAGGCTTCGTCGTTCTCGCTCAATCGCTTGGCTCGGTGCTTCCGCAACTGGGAGAGCGTGCTGTCGACGCGTCGTACCCAGTCGCGGATCTGCTCTTCGTGGATCGATCGCGACGCCGTACGAGGGAGTTGCGCGCGCGGGGCGGTGGGGCGTCCGGCGAGAGCGCTCTGCAGGCGGTCGAACTCGAGGTCGAACGCCGCGGCCTCGGCCGCGTTGCCCGATGGGCGCGCGGGGGCGACGATCGCCCGCCCATCGGCGGCACGCCCCTCGACGACGAACTCGCCGCGGTGGCCGACGACGGGAAGCGGCTCGACGCCGTCGCGCAGGACGCCGACCTCATCGCCGTCGAGACGCACTTCGATGCGTCCCCCGCCGGCGTCGATGACCTCGCCGAACAGCGTGACCTTGTCGTTCACCGGGTCCCCTTCTTCGTTCCCGAGCGGACGGCCTCTACGACGCCTTGACGATGCGGCCGGACTTGATGCAGCGCGTGCAGGCCCGAATCCACGAACGACGACCGTCGATGATGGCATGGACCCGCTGGAGATTCGGGGCGCGCACGCGCCGCGTGTGACGCAGCGAGTGGCTCACCATGTTCCCCGCGAGGGGGCGCTTGCCGCAGATGCTACAGACTCTCGACATCAGAACTCACCTCTCGTCCTCTTCCGACTACGCCAGAATCGGCTCGACGTAGATCGGCTCTATCTCATGCAGTCGCGCCGCTCGTAGGCCGGCGCCCATTCTCGCCACAGCCAGCGCCGAAGGCGCCAGCGCCTGCTCGGGCCCGAGGAACGCGCCGCCCTCGCCGCCGATCTGCGAGGCAACGCGCTGCGCTGCGCTTCCGACCAGGCACAGCGGCCTTCGGTCGAGGCGCAACTTGGTCGCGAGCTCGGCGTCGCGAAGCATCACCGTGTCCGTTCTCGGGTGCGCGCCCGAGAACCACCGAGCGTACACGAGGTCGCGCCGGCTCGCGAGGATCACGCAGACTCGCGGCTCGTCCCCGGCCCGCTCGCGGTACGCGAGCGTCCCGTCGACGCCGACGAGCTCAGCCTTTCGCGCCTGAGCCATGCCCTTGGCGGCGGACAGGCCGATGCGGAGTCCCGTGAACGACCCAGGACCCAAGTTGACGCAGAGCCTCCCGATCTCTTCGCGCGTGCGCCCGCATGCATCGAGCAGGGCATCGAGCGTCGATAGGAGGTGCTCGGCGTGACGGAGCCCTTCCGGAAGCGCGCGTTCCGCCGCGAGCCCCGTCTCGTCAAGAAGGGCGACGCCGCCTGGGGACTCCGACGTATCCAGACCGACGACCAGCATGCTGGCGGTAGTGTAGGCGAGCGGCGAAGGTGTTTCAACCGCCGAACGGAAGGGGATCCATCGCCTCCAGGCACGCGTCGGAGGCGGCGAGGGCGGCGCGTCGGTCGTCCTCCATCTGGGCTTGGAGTTGGGCGAGCGATGCGAAGGCTCGGTCGGGCCGGAGAAGGCGGTACACGTGCGTTTCGAGAACCAAGCCGCGCAACTCGGCGGTAGGGGACTCGAGCAGGTGCACCTCGCACCGCACGGCGGTCCCGGCGAGCGTGGGTCGACGGCCGACGTAACACATCGCGGGGTAGCGGCGGCCACCCACGAACGCCGCCGCGACGTAGACCCCGTGGAGCGGAAGGAGGACGCGCGGGTCGAGCGCCAGATTGGCCGTCGGAAACCCGAGCGTTCGCCCGACCGCGTCTCCCGAGACCACCGCGCCGCGCAACGCGGGAGCGCGGCCGAGCAGAGACGCGGCCTCCGGCACGGAGCCGGCGAGAAGGAGGTCGCGAATCCGCGTGCTGCTCACCGCGACTCCGTCGCGCAGGACGGGAGGGACGATGACCACGTCGATGTCGACATCGAGGGCGAGATCGACGAGCGTCGCGACGTCTCCCGAGCGATCCTTCCCGAACCGGAACGACGCTCCGACGACGACGGACCGCGCCTGGAGGTCGCGTCGCAGGACGTCCCGGACGAACGACTCCGCGCTCACGTCGCGCACTGCGGGGAACGACGCCTCGACGATGCGATCGACCCAGCCGCCCAGGATCACGCGCTTCATGGCCGGATCGAGGAGAAGCCTCGCGTCCTCTTGCCCGGTCTGCGCGCGCGGGGGCACGTCGAACGCGTAGGCGATGGCCCGGCCGCCCGCGGCGCGCGCAGAGCGCTGCGCCGCCGCGAGGAGGCTTTGATGTCCTACGTGCACTCCGTCAAACGTCCCTATGGCCACCGCGTCATGCCGCATGCGCCCACGCTCCGGCGGGATCGTACTTCGCGCCAGAGGGCGCTGCATCCGACTTGGAGACGCGCCGGCCTGCCTCGTAGAATGCGCCTCTGATGAGGACGGAACATCTCGCCGGGGCACCGCTCGAGGAAGACGCCGCGTTTGCGACGTTGCGACCGCATTCCCTTTCGGAGTTCGTCGGCCAAGAGGACGTGAAGGAGAAGCTGCGGATCTACATCGAGGCGGCGCGTCGTCGCGACGAGCGACTCGATCACGTGCTCCTCTCCGGCCCACCGGGACTGGGCAAGACGACGTTGGCTCAGATCATCGCTGCGGAGATGGGAGTCGGGTTTCGCGTCAGCTCGGGGCCGGCGATCGAGAAGGCGGGCGATCTCGCCGCGATCCTCACGAACCTCCACCCGCGAGACGTCTTCTTCATCGACGAGATCCACCGACTTCGCCACAACGTCGAGGAGATCCTGTACCCCGCGATGGAGGATGGGAAGATCGACATCGTCTTGGGGGAGGGCCCGAACGCGCAGTCTCTGCGCATCGACCTACCGCCGTTCACGCTCGTCGGAGCGACGACCCGCTCGGGCCTCATCTCGGCGCCGATGCGCGACCGGTTCGAGGTCTCCTTCCGCCTCGGGTTCTACACGCACCGCGAGTTGACGGACATCGTCGCGCGGTCCGGCAAGCTGCTCGGCGTCGCGATCACCGGCGAGGGGGCGGACGAATTGGCCAAGCGAGCGCGTGGCACGCCACGCATCGCCAACAGGTTGTTGCGCCGAGCGCGCGACTACGCCGAGGTCCGTGGCGAAGGGACGATCGACGCTGGCACGGCGCGTAAGGCGCTCGACCTGCTGCGGATCGACTCGGCAGGACTGGACGACCTCGATCGTCTCGTCCTCTCGGCGCTGGTTGACAAGTTCGATGGCGGACCCGTGGGGCTCGAGACGCTGGCGGCCTGCCTGTCGGAGGAGAAGGACACGATCGCCGATGTTGTCGAGCCGTTTCTCCTCAAGGAAGGCTTCCTGCAGCGGACGCCGCAGGGCCGCGTCGCGACCGACCGCGCTTACGCACACCTCGGGAAGACCCAGACCGGCAGACTGCTCTAGGTCCGGCGCCCGATCTTGCGGGCGTTTGCGATGAACTCGCGCACGACGCCCTTGAACCGCGACCAATCGAGCGCAAGCGCGGCGACGATCCAGATTCCGTAGAGAAGGGCGGCGCGCGGCGCCGCGTAGAACGACACGAACAGCGGCAAGGCCACGACGGGGAACGCAAACGACATCATCACCGACTTCGAGCGGAAGAAGGCCACGCACGCCGCGGCGACGAGCACGTACGGGAGCGCGATCGCGAGCCCGATGTATTCCGCCATCGTGAGGTAACAGAGGGCGGAGAACACCATGACCATATCGAAGAGGAACTCCCGATTGCCGACCCACGTGGGAGGCTTGTTGTACTTGCGGGCCAGCCTTCCGTCGAAGATGTCCGTCGTCCAGCCGATCATTGTGAGGACGACGACCGCCTCGAGGGCTGCCTTCCCCACGAAGCCGAGGGAGAAGATGGCGAGTCCGATGACGCCACGCGACAACGTGAGGAGGTCCGGCACCCGTTTCATCTCGTCACCCGCGTTCGATTGTAGGGAGGAGCCGGGGGAGCGGCAACTCGCAGCACTTGGCCGCGGTGCGCCGCTTCCATAGAATGGCGCGGGGATGAAGACAGCTTCGGAGGTGCGAGCATGAAGAACGCGCTGTTCTTGGTCGGCATCTGGGTCGGGATCATTCTCTTCGCCTACGGCGTCGTCTACCTGCCGCCGGATCGGATGATGCAGGTCGAACGGGCGGGCGATGTCGAGACGGTCGACGACCTACGCGGAGTCTCGTTCCCGCTGCCGGCAGGATGGGCGTTCCAGCCGACCGATGCCGCCGGCGTCTTCCTCCCCCCCGTGGCCGGGATCGAGGCCTGGGCGGTGCGCGTGGTCGCGAAGTCGGCCGACGAAGCCGTCGCCGCCGCGTGGGAGGCGATCGACCCGTGCTCGTCCTGCGCGCTGCCGGCCGCTGTCTCGTCGTCGCCGGTCGGCGGTGGGCGAGACGGCGCCGTGCTCGTCCTCGCGCCGGACGCCGAAGGGCGCACATCGAGAGCCGTCGTTCTCCTCTTGGGCGACTCGGCGCTCGTGCTGTGGAGTCGGCGCGCCGCGGCCGTCGATCTGCCAGCGCGCGTGGAAGAGGGGATGGCGCGGATCGAGGGCGGGTTCCGCGCGCTCGAACTCGCGCCGCTCGACTCGTCGGCTCCGATAGGGCTTGAGCCGATCGACCTTCCCGCGGTCGACGGGGCAGCCTCGGCGCCTGTCGAGCTTGTGGGGCCGACGCCGCCGGCCCCGCCCGCGCCCATCGCGCCCTAGTCTTCCGCGCGAAGTCAGCCGGCGGTCACGGAGATCCCGTCGAGGCGCACATAGGGCAGGGCAAACCCGAAGATCCGTTGCACGTCGCTCGACGTGTCGAGGACGGCTCGCAGCGCGTCGAACACGTTGCCCGCGACGAGAGTTTCCGAGACCGCGGCGCGCCGCCCGCGCTGCACCAGGTGCGCCGCCTTGGCGACCCCCGAGAAGTCGCCGGAGATCGGGTCCACGTTCCCCGAGAAGCGGCCCACGAGGAGGCCCAGCTCGGTGTCCGCGATCTGCTCCTCGAGCGATGGCGCGCCGGGGGCGAACGTGAGGTTCGTCGGGCCGATCATCGGGGGAGAACTCGCCGGCCCCGCCGCGTGCCCCGTGTTGGGGGCGGTCGACGCCGAACTCGAGTACGCGTTGTGAAGGAAGGAGGCGAGGCGACCTCGCTCGATGAGCGTGAGCGGCGCCCGCGGGGTGCCCTCGCGGTCGAACGACGAGCTCGCGATGCCGCCGGGCGCAGTGCCGTCGTCGGCGACGGACACGGTCGGTGCGGCGATCTCCGCTCCGAGCGATCCGTCCCAGCGCGAGAGGCCGCGCAGGACGTTCCGGGCGTTCACCTGAAAGAGGAGGGGGGACACGAGAATCTCGAGCGCGGCGCTCGGTGAGAGGATGACGACCCCCCGGAACGTGCGGCCCTTGCCCGTGCCGAGGGAGTCCACCGCGTTGCGACAGGCGAGGATCACCGTCGGCGCGACGTCGATCTCTCTCGCGCGTCGAGAGGCGCCGTACTGGAAGTCCATGCTCGATACCCGCTCGTCCTCTCGCGCCGTGACGAGGATGTGGTGGCTGAAGAGACTGACGGTTTCCGCGGCCGCGGCGCCGCGCGTGTTGGCGATGGCGCGCGTCAGGCGCACGGAAGAGACGCCGGCGTCTCCGACGATGACTCTCTTGTCGAACGCGGCGGAGACACGCAGCATCTCGACCGCGCACCGAACGGCATCCGCGGCCGTGAACTCCTCCCAGTTCGGGTCGTCGAGGCCGGCGACCGGCTCGGCGCGGCGAGGCTCCGGGAGGCGGTTGTGCGGATCGCCCGGAGCGGACCGGGCGAGGATCACGGCGTCCCGGCACGCGGCGGCCAAGTCGCTCGCCGCGTTCGTGCTCGCGAACCCGAGCTGATCGCCGACGAGTGCGCGCACTCCGAACGTCGACTCGGTGCTCGAGCGGGCGAGCTGAAGGTCGCCCTTCTCGATCGTGACGGACGTCTCCACCGCGTGCTGCGCGAACACCTCGGCCTCGGTCGCCCCCGCAGCACGCGCTGCGGCGCAGCCCTCGAGACACATCTCGAGCCAAGCGTGGTCGCTCATGGCTGGAGCCCTCCTAACGTGATGCGGCAGCGGAGGTGGGGGCCGCCGGCGTCCACCTTGGCCGGCTGGCCCTTGCCGCAGAATCCCGCGCCGTTCTCCCAGGCGAAGTCGTTGCCCACCGCGTCGACGGACTGCAGCACGTCGAAGGCGTTGCCGGAGATCGTGATGCCCTTCACGAGCCCTGCGCTGCGACCGCGCTCGATGCGCGTGGCCTCGCGCACGCCGAACATGAACTCCGCGCTGGAGTCAGCCTGCCCGCTCATCGCGAACCCGCGCAGGTAGTAGCCTGACTCGATGCCCGCGAGCATCTCGTCGACCGGGGTCTCCCCGCGCTCGATGTACGTGTTCGTCATGCGGATGATCGGCTCGTCGCTGTACAGGAACGCTCGCGCGTTCCCCGTCGGAGCCGCTCCGAAGTGGGACGCGGTCTCCCGGTTGTGCAGGTACGAACGAAGGATGCCGCGCTCGATCAGGGCCGTGCGCGTCGCCGGTGTGCCCTCGTCGTCGATCGGCAGCCAGCCGACAACGTAGGGTCCGCTGGGGGGAAGGCCCGAATCCACCATGGTCACCAGGTCCGACGCGACGCGGGTGCCGAGTCTCCCTGCCGTGACGGCCCCTCCCAAGACGATGTCCGCCTCGACGGTGTGTCCGATCGCCTCGTGGCACAGCGTGCCGACGAGTTCCGGATCCAAGACGACGGTGGCGACGCCTCCCGGCGCGTGCGGCGCGGATAGCTGATCGACGGCGACGCGCACGGCCTCGTCGACGAGAGCCTCGGGACTGCGAGCGTTCGCGAGTTCGCTCCAGCCGCCGCTCACGCCGGCCGTCTGCACGCCCATCGCCTGCTCGCCGTGAGAGGCGGCGACCGCGAGGATGCGGAGGCTCGGCTTGGCGTCGATCACGCGCACGAGCGTTCCCTCGGTTGTCGCGAGGATCCGGTCCTCGCACGTCTCCGAGTAGGTTACCGACGACGCCGTGATGCGCGCGGACGCGCGGCGGGCCCGCGCGTCGAGGTGCAGGACGAGTTCGATCTTCTCCTCGAGCGAGTGCGCGTCGACCGGGTCAGCGGTCTGCACGCGGAAGACGCCGCGAGCCGGCGGCACCGGAGCGAGCCGGACGGGCGGGCGGTGCGTCTCCGCGGCGGCAGCCGCCGCCAGCTTTCCGGCGGCCCGGGCCGCATCTGCGAGGCCCCGCTTCGACAAGTCCGTCGTGCTGGCGAATCCGAACGCGCTCGCGGCGAGTGCGCGCAGACCGACTCCACGCGTCCGGACGCTCGAACATTGCTCGAAGTGGCCGTTGCGCACGGACAGCGTCAGGGACCGGCGCTCCTGGTAGCGCGCTTCGAGCCAGTCGGACGAGCGTCCGACCAGGTCCTCGAGGATCCTCTCCATTCCAGCTCCACCTCCGCCCGGCGGGCGAGCATACCCTGACGGGCCGGCGCGCGAAAGGCTATGCTCGTCCATCCGCTGCGGCGGCGGGAGGGATGGCATGGATCGTGAAGGGATGGTCGGAGTCTTGATGGAGCGCGCCTCGGTGCGCGAGTACACCGAGCAAGAGCCGACGCGCGAGACCGTCGAGGCGGTCGTGCGCGCCGGACAACAGGCCCCGTTCGCCGCGCAACTCGGGAGCCTCCTCCTGCGCAGGGACAGGGAGCGGAACCCCTTCGGGGCCCCTCTCTTGTTCACCGTCTGCGCCGACGTGCACCGACTCGAGCGCGTCCTCGAGAGGCGCGGCTGGACGCGCATCACGAGCGATGCAGCCGTCCTCCTCTTCGCGATCCAGGATGCGGCGTACATGGCGGAGAACCTTGTGATCGCGGGGGAGATCCTCGGTCTGGGAAGCTGTTACCTAGGAGGGGCCGCGTTCGCGGCGGAGGAGATCCGCGCCGACTACGGACTCCCGCCGCGCGTCTTCCCGTTCGTGCAGCTCGCTATGGGTTACCCGGCGTCGCGCCCGCGTCCGCGGCCGCGCTATCCCCTCTCGTTCACCCTCCATGAGGACCGCTACCGCGAGCCGAGCGAGGCCGACGTCGAGCGCGCGATGGCCGCCATGGACGAGGGGTATCTGGCGCAGGACTACTACCGTGACTACGTGATCCCTCTCGACGGCGGGCGACGCGAGACGTACTCGCGCCACACCTACTCGTGGACCGAACACATGGGGCGCAAGTGGGGCCAGTGGCTGGCCGACGCCGAAGACCTCCTCGGCCCGTTGCGCGCCTGCGGCTTCGAGGTCGGCCGGGTGCCGGAGCGACGAGAGGGCGGGAGTTCGCCTGCTTGACAGAAGTCCAGACGCGTACGTATATTCCGTGCACGAGGCGGGTCCATAGCTCAGAGGCAGAGCAGCCGGCTCATAACCGGTTGGTCCCAGGTTCGAAGCCTGGTGGACCCACAGCATGGACAAGCTCTTCGTGTACGTCGATGGAGGTGCGCGCTCCGAGCCCGGCGAGGCCGGGATCGGCGTGGCCATCACGGATGCGCGTGGGAACGTCGTGGAGGAGATCTCCGAGCTGATCGGCCGCTCGACGACGGAGGTCGCCGAGTACCGCGCGCTGCTCGAGGCGTGTCGGCGCGTGATTGCC
This sequence comes from Candidatus Bipolaricaulota bacterium, assembly GCA_022711155.1. Classification (GTDB taxonomy): domain Bacteria; phylum Bipolaricaulota; class Bipolaricaulia; order UBA7950; family UBA9294; genus CAIOGO01. The sequence continues at coordinate 18,415 of JAKLFO010000002.1, read as the reverse complement.
TACAAGCCGCAGTCCGTCGTGTTCTTCACCGACAACCAGCGGCTGGCGAATCACATCAACGGCGTGTTCGAGACGCGCGAGCCGCACATCAAACACCTCATCGAGCGCGCGATCGCCCTTCTGAACCAGCTGCCGCAGTGGCGGGTCAACTTCGTCGACGAGCGCGCGCATCACCGCGCGCCGCGGCTCGTCGAACAGGCCTTCCATCGCAACCTTCAGGCGCAGATGTCCCACGAGCGCCTCGAGATGCTCCTCCTCTCCCGCGCGGCATCGCTCAATGAGGACAGCATGCGGAAGCTGATCGAGTACGCCGAACGTCTCGAGGACGCGGGGTAGCGTGCGGATCGTCCTCCAGCGCGTCCTGCGCGCCTCGGTGCGCGTCGACGGAGAAGAAGTCGGGTCCATCGAGCGCGGGCTCGTGCTCCTCGTGGGAATCGGTGGGGACGACGGACCGCTCGACATGGCGGCCGCAGCGCGCAAGGTGGTCGAGCTTCGGGTCTTCTCGGACGCCGAGGGCAAGATGAACCTGTCGCTGCGCGACCTTGGGCTCGAGATTCTGGCTGTGTCGCAGTTCACCCTGTACGGTGACGCGCGGAAGGGGCGGCGCCCGAGCTACGCCGACGCCGCGCCGCCGCAGGTTGCGCGCCCGCTGTTCGACGCCTTCGTCGCGGCGTTGCGCGCGGAGGGCGCGACCGTGCGGGAAGGCCGTTTCGGCGCGCACATGCTGGTCGATCTCGTGAACGACGGACCGGTGACGCTCCTCCTCGAGCTTGCGCCTCCCCAGCGGCAAGGGTAGACTTCGCTCCACGCTCGAGTCGAGCGGTGTCTCCACCCAGGAGGAGAAATGGCTGTACCGAAATATCGAACTTCACGATCCAAGGTGCGCATGCGGCGCAATCACTGGCGCAAGATGGACCCGGTGCCGTCCACGGAGTGCCCGCATTGCCACGAGCCGAAGCTTCCACACCGCGTCTGCTCTAGCTGCGGTTTCTACAACGGGATGGAGATCGTCTCGCAGAAGCCAGCGTCGGAATAGGGTCGACTGAGACCTGAAGCGGGAGTTCTCTCCCGCTTTTCTTTTGCCCGAGCGGGAGTCGTCTCCCGCTCTCGCCTTTGGCCCCACGGGCGGTCTTCTCTCCCCGGCGGGGAGGGACTAGGCCGCGCTGCGGCTCCTTCACGCCCCCCGTTTCCCTTGCCGGCGGAGCGTGCTTCTCTTCCGGTCGTCGCGCGGCCGCCGGCCGGCGCGGGCGCGTTGACTTGGCTCCGGTTCGCGTACAGAATGGCTCGATCGGGAGTGCGTGATGGCCGAGACGCGATCGGACGGGGCGCGCGAGAGTCCTCTGCATGGAGCGTGGCGGGCGATTCGTGACGGGATCGCGGACCACGTGCTTCGCGCCTGCTTGCCGATCGATGCCGGCGCGGTGAGCGACGACGGGGTGCAGTTCTACATCGCGGTTGACAGCGACTTCCGTAAGGAGTACTGCCTTCGCAAGCTTGACAAGATCCAGGAAGTCGTCGAGCGGGTCCTGGGCGATCGGGAAGTCGTCATGGGAGATCGGCCGCTGGTCCAGCAAGCCAGGGGAGGCGAGGCCGTGGAACGTGGAGGGCACGCGCGCATCGTCGTGCTCGGCGTGGGCGCGGGCGGCGTCAACGCCGTCACGCGGATGCGCGAAGAGCGCCTGTCGGGAGTCCGATTGGTCGCAGTCGACACGGACAAGCAGGTTCTCCAGGCGGCGGCGGCGCGCGAGGAGCTTCAGATTGGGGTCGACATCACGGCGGGACGCGGCACCGGCGGCAGCCCCGAGAAGGGCGCGCGGGCGGCGGAAGAGTCGCGCTGGGAGATCTCCAAGCTTCTGCATGACACGGACCTCGTCTTTGTGACGGCGGGGCTTGGCGGCGGGACAGGGACGGGCGCAACTCCGGTCATCGCGCAGATCGCGCGCGAAGCCGGCGCTCTCACGATCGGCGTCGTGACGCGCCCCTTCGCCTTCGAGGGGGCCACGCGCACGGCGAACGCGGAGCGCGGGTTCGTTTCGTTGCGCGCCGCGGCCGATGTGCTGATTGTCGTGTCGAACGATCGCCTGCTCCAGACGGCGGCGCGCGGAATGCCGATGACCCAGGCGTTTGAGCTGGCGGACGGCATCCTGCACCAGGGCGTCCGTGGGATCTCGGATCTCATCACGGTGCGAGGCATGATCAACCTCGACTTCGCCGACATTCGAAGCCTGCTCGCCAACGCCGGCGAAGCGATGATGGGCATGGGACACGCCTCCGGACCGGGGCGAGCCCTGGCCGCGGCGAAGGCCGCCAGCACGAATCCGCTCTTGGAGGGGGACTCGATCCGCGGCGCGAGGAAGATGATCCTCAACGTGACGGGCGGAGAGGACCTGACCCTGGGCGAGGTGACCCAGGCTGCGGATCACGTGCGGCGCGCGACCGCGACGGAGTGCGACCTGATCTTCGGGGCCGTCGTCCGCCCCGACGCCGGGCGCGAGATCGAGATCACGATCATCGCCGCGAGTTTCCAGGCGGCGGAGGCCGTGGGCCGCGAGGAGAAGCGGCACGTGCGCCGCGAGCGCGTCTCTCGCGACGCGAACCTGGACGTGCCGACCTTCCTCCGCCGCGAGCGGGACAACGAGGACGCACCGTAAGGAGTCGACCCCTATGGAGACGGCCCAGATCGTCCTATGCCACTCGAACCCGCACGATGCGCTCGTCCGCGGGCTGACCGAGGACGGCCACCGAGTCGAGAGCCTCCCGTGGGACGAAGACTCGCGCGAGCGGATCGCCGCGCTGCAGCCGGACCTCGTGCTGCTCGAGCTCGCGGTCCGCGGCCCCCATCGGGGCGGATGGGACCTGCTCGAGTGGCTGGGCGAACGGGACGGGACGCCGGGCCTCGTCATCCTCACGTCCCTGGCTCGGCTGGGTGATCGCGTTCGCGCGCTCGATCTCGGAGCGGACGACGTCATTCAAGAGCCCTTTCATGTCGAGGAAGTGCGGGCGAGAGTCCGCTCCGTGTTGCGGCGCATCTTCCCGGAACTCCATCGGCCTCGCCTCGTCATCGATGACGAGCGCAAGGAGGTCTGGATCGCCGAACGCCGCGTCACCCTTTCTCCCAAGGAGTACGCGCTCCTGTCGCTCCTCGCTTCGGCTCCAGGACGGGTGTTTTCGAGCCAGGAGATCGTCGACGCGTTGTGGACCGAGCCCTTGCTCGCCGCTGGGCACACCTCGTACGCGACCGGACAGGACGCTCAGAAGTACGTCTATCTCCTGCGCAAGAAGATCGAGGCCGACGTGACGAACCCCGAGATCGTCCTGACCGTGCGAGGGTTCGGGTACCGCCTCGCGGTCTAGACGTCGCGGATGTCGAGGTAGAACGGCCCCTGCGGAAGATCGTCGCGGCGGATCGGGAAGATCATCGTGTGGTAGTGGAGGACGGTCTGCGGGAAGTACCGCGGCAGGCGAACGAGGGGGTCGTCGGCGTAGGCGAACACAGTGAGGATGTCGATCCCGTCCGCGAACGCAAGCCGCCGAATCCGGCTGATGAGCGACTTCAGGAGCGCGTGGCCACTGGGGCCCGTGCACACGGGGTCGAAGAGCTGCAGGTAGGCGATCCTCTGTCCCACCACGGGGATCCGCGGCGTCGGCAGGACGCGCGCAATCGGGTTCAAGAAGGTCCCGAGGGTTCGCAGGGAGAGAGGCATGTGCGTGACGCGCCCGCGATAGATCCCCGAGAGATCCCACGCGCTGACTTGCGCGGAGGATGCTCCCTCCTCAAGACGGTAGATCCCCTTCAGGTATCCCAGCTCGGCGCCGCGCGTGTAGGCCGCGGCGAAGTGGACGGGCTTCAGTGAGCGCTCGCCGACCGCCCGATCGATCCGCGCCACTTCCTTGTCGAGCGAGTCGAGGTGCGGATCCAGTGGGGCCGCGCGCCCCCGCAGCGACGGCAGGGTCAGGATGTTGGACGACGCCGCGGGACGCGCTCCGAGGCGCGTGACGATGTTCATCGAATCGAAGTTGTCGCACTTCACGTGCCCGTAGACGAAAACGGCTCCAGCGGCCTTCATCTCGTCGTGCGCGGCGTTCCAGAGCCGTAGCAGGCCGCGTTTCATGCTTCGCCGATACTCCGCGTCGCCGCGGAGGTCGTAGAAGTACGCGGCGCGCTCCGGCACGCCATCGATCAGGACGTCCTTCACGGCGTACGCCATGATCCCGACGACGCGGTCGTTCTCCGTGGCGAGGAGGACGCGGGCGCGATCGTGCATGCGCGACCGATAGAAGTAGTCGGCGCGGTCGATGACGATGGAGATTCCCGTGCCTTGAGGGCTCGCGGCCTCGAGACGCAACAGCGCGTCGTTGTCGTCGGGCACAGCCTCACGAATCGAGAACATGAGCCTCCCCTCCCGTGGCGAGGCGCCGGCTAGGACGCGCCACCCTGGGCCTGCTTCTCGTGCTGCTCGTACGCCTCGATGATGCGCGCCACGAGCGGGTGACGCACGACGTCCGTCTTGTCGAAGTAGACGAACGAGATGCCGTCGATCCCGCGGAGCACGGCCTGGACAGAGATGAGTCCCGACACGTGTTCCTCGAGGTCGACCTGGGTGATGTCCCCCGTGATGATTGCCTTGGAGTTGAATCCGAGGCGCGTCAAGAACATCTTCATCTGCGTCGAGGTCGTGTTCTGGGCCTCGTCGAGGATGACGAAGCTGTTGTTGAGCGTCCGCCCGCGCATGAAGGCGAGCGGCGCCATCTCGATCTTTCCGTACTCGGTGAGCTTCTCGAACTCGGAGGCCGGGATCATGTCGAACATGGCGTCGTAGAGCGGCCGCAGGTACGGACTCACTTTCGCTTGAATGTCCCCTGGCAGGAAGCCGAGCTCCTCGCCGGCCTCCACGGCCGGCCGCGTCAGGATGATCCGCTTCACCTTCTCGCGCTTCAGGTAGTCGATCGCCTGCGCCACCGCGAGGTACGTCTTTCCCGTGCCGGCGGGGCCGATTGCGAACACAACGTCGCTGTCGCGAACCGCCTGGACGTAGCGGTGCTGGCCCACCGTTTTCGCGCGGATCTCCTCGCCCCAATGGGTGACCCGCACGACGTCGGAGAGGACAGATTGAACGCCGACGCCGGCCTTGACCTGCTCGATCAGGTACCGGACGTCGGACACCGACGGGCAGTGATTCTTCTCGACGAGCGCGATGAGCTTCTCGAACAGGCCGCGGACCCTCTCAACTTCGTCTGGCAGGCCCTGAATGCGGACCGTCTCGCCGCGCGCGACGATCTTCGCGTCGAACGCCTTCTCGATTTCCTTGAGATTGCGGTTGTACTGGCCGAAGAGGGCGGCGGCTTCCGCGTCATCGCGGAATGTGATCTCAGTCTGCACCGTGTTGATCGTCATGTACTCCTTCGAGTCCGTCCTGCGCGGCGCGGAAGAAGCGCACGCGGCACAGCGCGCCTTCGGGGAGTAGTCGACGTGAAGTGAACTGCACCCTGAGGTAGCCCGCGCTGTGGCCGTGGAAGCGGCCGCCGAGCTGCCCTTCCACGAGGACATCTTCTGCGCTGCCTACGTGGGCGTCAAGAATCCTCTTGCGCTGCTCGTCCCCCACGCGAGACAGCTCGCGCGCGCGCTCGCGCTTCGCCGACTCGGACACGACTCCCGGGAGGTCGGCGGCCTCGGTGCCGCGGCGCGGCGAGAAGCGGAAGATGTGGAGGTTCGAGAAGCCCACCTCCTCCACGACCCGGCACGTCCGGGCGAACGCTCGCTCGTCCTCGCCGGGGAACCCCACGATCACGTCCGACCCGAACGTGGCGCCGGGCAGCCGTCTGCGTATCCGTGCGACGGCCTGGCAGTAGTCGCGCGCGCTGTAGAGACGGCGCATCGCGCGGAGCACGCCGTCGTCGCCGCTCTGCAGGGGAATGTGGAAGTGTGGGCACAGCCGCGGATCCGCGGCGAAGACGTCGAGGAGCGCATCGGTGATGCCCGTCACATTCAGCGAAGCGAGGCGCAGGCGAACGAGGCCGGGCACAGTGAGGAGGCGGGCCAGGAGGTTGGGAAGGCGTGCGTCGCCGGCGGCGTACTCGGCGAGGTTGATGCCCGTCACGACGAGTTCGGGGTACCCGAGGCCGACCAGGCGGTCCGCTTCGGCCGCCGCCGCCGTAAGGGTCTTGCTGCGCGAGGCGCCGCGAAGCTGAACAGCGCGGCAATACGAGCAGGCGCCCGAGCAGCCGTCTTGCACCTTGAGATGGGTGCGGACACGGTCGGCGGGGCCGGCCGACGACTCCAGGTCGAGCGGCGCCGCGGCCCGCGGACCGAGGGCGCCGCGTCGTCCGGCCCACGCCGCGGCGACGACCTCCGCGATGCGGACCTTCCACGAGCTCGCGGCGATCAGGTCCATCGCTTCGAACGAGCTCATGCCCTGCAGCACCGCATCGGCAAGACAGCCGGTGAGGAGAAAGAGCGCGCTCGGGGCGGATGCGCGAAGCCGTCGCACCGCCTGACGCGCCTTCTTCTCCGCCAGGCTCGTCACCGAACAGCCGTTGACGATGTAGACGTCGGCGCCCTCGTCGACGATGTCGCACGTCGCGCCGAGCTGGGCTCGCATGGCGTCCGTCTCGTACTGGTTGACCCGGCAACCGAGCGTGAGGAACGAAACGCGAGGTCGGCCGCGGCCCGCGCCGGGTGGGACAACTCGTGCAACGCTGTTCCCGCGCATGGTCCCAAGCATACCGGACGCGAGCGGGCTTTCCATCGGGCGCGGAAAGGCCATGGGAAGAGCTCTTCAGTTGACACGCGGAGCTTCTTGTGATAGGGTCGACACGAGGGGGAGGGGGATGAGGGGAAACCCGGTTCGGAAGACTGTTCTCTACGGAGCAGCCGGAGCCATTCTCTGTGTCGCCGGCCTTCTCGTATGGGCCTTCGCTGCGAGCACGGACCGAACCAGCTGGCCGCTGGACGGAGACGGAGTCCTGTTGTGGGCCGTGCAGGGCGAGACGCCCGATGGAGTCGGAGCCCGCGCCCTCGGCGTCGTCAGCCTCGCTGCGACGGGGGCCTGCTTCTTGCTCATTCCGACGGACCTCTCCGTCAAGGGCTCCGACGGCCGGCTCGTGGAGCTGGGAGACCTCGGCGCGTCTCGAGGTTGGGCGGCGTGCTGCGACGCCGTCGAGAGTATCCTCGGGGTCCGCGTCTCCGGGTACGCGACGCTGCGCTGGAGCGATGCGGAGGCGTTCTGTGATGCGTTCGGCCCGATCCCCGTCGAGATTCCCGGCGTTGTCACGTACCGCGCGGCGGGCGTCGAAGAGCCGCTGGTCGTCGGGCGCGGCAAGCAGGAGCTAGGCGGAGCCACATTCCTCGCGTACGTTGCCGGGGCATCAGAGAAGGAGTCCGCGGCCGAGCGAAGCGAGCGCGGACTGCGCGCGCTCTTGGCCGAGGCTGCGGGCGAGGAGACCTCCGCGCGGGCCTTCCGACGCGTCGGGTCGAGTCTCCCGCGGAGCGAGCTCGTGAGCCTTTGGCGACGGCTCACGGCGTGCCGCGACACGCTCAAGGTGGAGGAAGTCCCGACGAGCGTCATCGTGCGCGACGGGGTTGGGAGGCGCGTCGCCCTCGCCGTGGAGACGCGGCAGCTCGTCGCGAAGGCGATTCGAGCGAAGGAACTCCTGACTCCCGAGGCGATCTCGGTGGCCGTGTTCAACGGGAGCGGCGCCCGACTGGTTGCGACGAAGGCGGCCCAGTACCTGGAAGCGCGGGGGTTCCAGATCATGGCCGTCGGCAACGCCGACGTTTTCACGTACGCTCTGACGACGATCGTGCGTTTGACGGACGAGGCGAAGGCGTGGATCCTTCGCGATACGTTGCCCGGCGCGGCGAAGGTCGTCACACAGGCGGAATTCGGAACGCACTATGAGGCGCTGCGAGCGAAAGTGCCTGTCGGAACCGATCTTGTGCTCGTGGTCGGCGCGGGAATGGAGTGGAACGGATGAGCGAGGTGTCGTTGCTGCATCGTGCGGCCCACGTCTTGGAGGACAAGAAGGGCGAGGGAATCGTGGCGATCGACCTACGTGACGTGTCGATCCCGACGAGCTACTTCCTCATTGTGGAGGCCGACAATCCCGTCCACGCCAAAGCGCTCGTCACCGCCTTGCGTGAGGCGCTGCCCGAGCGCCCCGCCCACACGGAGGGGCTGAACGAGCGGCGCTGGATCATCCTCGACTACGGCGACGTCGTGATCCATGTCTTCGAGCGGGAGGCGCGCAGCTTCTACGACATCGACTCCCTGTGGGCCGACCACATCGTGCCGCTCGCCGGCGCGTCCGTCTAGTCGGCGCGGCGGGAGGGGCAGAGGCCGGCGTACGGGCAGAACCGGCACGCCTGGTACGTCGGCTCGGCGCGGAACTCGGCCGAGCGGATCCCGTGGGCCACTTCATCGATCTCCGTCTGCGCTCGGTCGACCGTGCGATCCGTGGGAGTCGCGTGTCCGACGACGAGGGTGGGGGAGAGGAAACGAAGCTCCACCGAAGCGGGCAGGTGGCCGAACAGGCGGGCGAAGGCGAGGGAGTAGATCGCGAGCTGTCGGCTGTCCTTCGTCCGCGCGTCGGCCTCCTCGGGCGACAGCGGCGACGACGTCTTGTAGTCGATCAGGCGTCCGCCGGACGCGAGCAGGTCGATGCGGTCGAACGCGCCGACGAGCCGCAGGTCGCCGTCGACGAGCGAGAAGCGGCGCTCGACGTAGTCGGGCGTGATCGCCTCTGCCTCCTCGTGGGCGTGGAATGCGGCCAGAGCCTCGAGGCCCTCCGCCAGCCGAAGCTCCTCGTGCTGGCGCGTGAGGAAGCCCTCGGAACGCCAGTGGCTGCGGAAGACCTCGTGGAGGCTCTCAAGCGGCGTCGCGCGCCCGGAGCTCGCGTTCAGGTTGTAGAGACGAATCGCCTGGTGGACGGCGTTCCCGTAGACGAGAGCGTGGTGCAGGCGCACGGGGATGCGGAGAACGTGCGCGTATCGGTAGCGGAGCGGGCACGTGAGGTAGTCGTCGACCTGGCGAAAGCTGAGAGACAACTGGCCATCGTCGGCGCGAGGAGGGGGCGTCGGCTCGGGCGCGGTGGCCCGCTCGCGGCGCTTCACCGGCGCGAGCGGCTCGCTTGCCGCAAGGCGCAACTCGCTGGCGTCGAGGTCGAGCGCTTCCGACACGAACAGGCTCGGCTTGCGCGCGCGCTTCCCGCCCACGTCTTGGGAGCTCGTGAAGTAGACGTCTTCGCGCGCCCGGGTCATCGCGACGTAGAAGAGCCGTCGCTCCTCCTGGCGGTGGAAGTCTCCGCCGGCCGACTTCTCCTTGAGCAGCTCGTCCGGAAGCGGCAACGGATCGTGACGGTCGGCCGACGGGAAGCGTCCGGCGACGAGGTCGACGAGAAAGACCACAGGGAACTCGAGCCCCTTCGCCTGATGGATGGTCATGACGGGGACGGCGTCGGCCTCGAGCGCGGCGTCGCCGACGGGCGGGTTGTCGCCCGCCTCGATCAGCGCGTCCATGTAGTCGACGAACCAGGCGACGCGGTCGTAGCGGGCGACGGCGCTGAAGCGCTCGACGACCGAGAACAGACGAGCCAGGTGCTGGACGCGGAGCGCGTCGGCCGGCTCGCTCGAGTTCGAGAGACGCTCGATGGTCCCCGTCTGCGTCGACAGGTACTGGTACAGCACCTCGCCGGTCGGCTCGCGCGTCGACGCGGCGATCATCGCGGATAGGTCGCCGACGAGACGGGACACCGTGGCGTCGTCGTCCGCTCCGATGGGGAACGGCGACGGCCCGCCGCGCGTCGAGCGCAGGAGGTCGAGGAGAGGGACGTGCTGCCCCCGAGCGTGGGCCGCGGCGCGGGCGAGTACCTCGGGGTCGAGGTTGTACAGGGGCGAGCTGGCGAGGTAGTGGAGCGACATGTCGTCGCGCGGGTCGGCGAGCACGCGCAGGAAGGCGATCGCCGCGCGGACTACCTCCTGGTCGTAGAGCCCGCGGCTCCCGGAGAAGCGCCAAGGGACGTGGGACATGTTGAGTGCGCGCAGGAAGTTCGTCGCTGCCGCGTTGGAACGCACGAGGATCGCGAAGTCCGAGTAGCGGCGCGACTCGCGGTCGTGGCGCTCGCGGATCTCCGCCGCGACGAAGTCCGCCTCTTCGTCCTGGGTCGCGAAGTGGATCTGACGGGGCGGGCGCCCCGCGCCCGAGGCGGCGCGCAGCCTCTTCGAGATCGAGCTTCGCACCTCGAGTCGGTCCGGGTTGTTGTTCTGGATGAGCCGATACGCCGCGTCGAGGATCTCCTGGGTCGAGCGGTAGTTCTCCTCCAGCACGACGAGGTCAGCGTCGGGATACGCGTCCTGGAACCCGAGGATGTTGGAGATAGCCGCGCCGCGGAACCTGTAGATCGACTGGTCGTCGTCACCGCACGCCGTGATGTTCCTGTTCGCAGCCAGGAGGCGTACCAGCTCGAACTGGGCGTAGTTCGTGTCCTGAAACTCGTCGACGAGAATCGCGCGGTATCGGCGCTGGACGCGGGCGAGGACGCCCGGCTGCTCGCGGAGGAGGCGCAACGAGAGCGTGATGAGGTCGCCGAAGTCGACGAAGCCGTGCCGCGCGAGCAGCGCCTGGTACGCGGCGTACGTCTCGGCCAGCTCGGCTTGGCGTTCCGTCTCGTCGGCGAACTCCGCCTCAGCTCCGGCGGCCGCAGCCTGGTGCGCGCGCGCCCCGACGTAAGCGGCGTAGTCGCCGGGCGTGACGTCCTCGTCCTTGGCGCGGGAGAACAGGGCGAGGATGGCGTTCAGGCTGTGAAGAGGGTTTCCCAGGGGGCGAAAGCGGCGCAGCGGGAGGTCGAACAGGTGCTCCTTGAGGAAGATCGCCTGCTCCGCCTCGGTCAGAATGCGGTAGTCGGGGGCCAAGCCGAGGAGCACGGCGTTCTCGCGCAACAGGCGATCGCAGAACGAGTGGAACGTCCCGATGTTCGCTTCGACGTAGCCGTACGGCACGAGACGGTCGACGCGCTCCTCCATCTCGGCCGCCGCCTTGTCCGTGAACGTGAGGGCGAGGATCTCCGCCGGGCGAACCCGCTTCTCTGCGATGAGCCACGCGACGCGACGCGTGATCACCGTGGTCTTCCCGGTACCCACGCCGGCGACGATGAGGAGAGGGCCGTCTGCGTGCGTAACGGCCTCGAGCTGCCGCGGGTTCAGATCGCTCAAGAGGTCCAAGTCCGCTCCTTCGAGCGGCCGGCGCCGCCCGTCCCTCGCTCCCGGCTCCGGGAGTCCAGGCTACGATAGCCCAAAACAAAAGGGGAAGCCGTAGCTTCCCCTTGCCTCATTCCTTAGGCTGCCCGCAGGCAGCGAGCCCTTCTGGCCTACCTCTTCGTCGCCGCCGCCTTCTTGGCGACGATGTCCTTGAGGTTCTTGCCCGACTTGAACGCCGGGACGACCTTGGCCGGGGTCTTGATGCGCTGCCCGGTCTGCGGGTTCATCCGCGTCGTCGCCTTGCGCTTCCGGGTCTCGAACTTCCCAAACCCGGTGATGATGACTGGCTCGTTCTTCGCCAGTGCCTGCGTGATCACATCGACCACGCCATCGAGCGCCGCCCGCGCGTCCTTCTTGGTGAGCCCGGTGCCCTTCGCCAGCTTCTCGACGAGTTCCGCTTTGTTCACGTCGTACCCCCTAGGTATGAGGATCTGATGCCAGTATGGCAACGAACGGTTCGCTTGTCAAGTCCGGATCGCAGTGTGTGTGGCGGTTTCGGGCCGCGGCGACGGGGAAACGCCCTTCCCTACGTTGATTGGGCGCGCTCCGCGGAAACGCCCAGCCGTTGCCGCGTGCCGTTCGAAGCTCGTCCGCCCGTCGCACGGATCCTCGCGTCAGCCCTTCGTCTTGGCGAGCGCCGTCGCGAAGGCGTCCTCGAGGATGTCCATCCCTTCGTCGATCTCCGCGTCGGTGATGACGAACGACACGAGCACCCGGAGGACGTTGCCCTGCAGGCCGGCCGTCGGGAAGATAGCGCCGTTCGCCATCGCCGTCTGCGCGATCTTCGACGCGATGTCCTTCGCCGGCTCTTTCGTCGTGCGGTCCTTCACGAGCTCGATCGCGACCATCGCGCCGAGGCCTCGGACGTCGCCGACGACGTCGAAGCGTTCGGCGAGACGGCGGAACCGGGCCTGGATCCGGTCGCCCACGTGGCTGGCGCGCGCGAGGAGGCCCTCGTCGTCGATCGTCTTCAGAACTTCGAGCGCAGCGCGACAGGCCAGCGGGTTGCCGGCATACGTGCCGCCGATCGCGCTCGGGATCGGGGCATCCATGACCTTGGCTCGCCCGACGACGGCCGAGAGAGGCAGGCCGGAGGCGAGGGACTTCGCGGCGCAGACGAGATCGGGTTCCACATCGAAGTGCTCGAACGCGAAGAACTTGCCCGTGCGTCCGATGCCGGACTGCACCTCGTCGAACGCGAGGACGAACCCGTACTTGTCCGCGAGCGTGCGGAGGAACGGGAGGAACCACGCCGGCGGGACGAGGAAGCCGCCCTCTCCGATGACCGGCTCGACGACCAGGACCGCGACTTCCGCGGGGTCGACGAGCGACAGGAGGGCGGTCTCGATCTCCTCCGGGGTCACGCGCTTCCGGTACTCGTAGGGATACGGCAGGCGATAGACGTCCGAGGCGAACGGCCCGAAGCCCGTCTTATACGGCTTCGCCTTGTGGGTCATGGTCATCGCGAGGAGCGTGCGCCCGTGAAAGGCGTTCTCGAACACGAGGACGGCCTTCCGCTTCGTGTACGCGCGCGCGATCTTCACGGCGTTCTCGAGCGCCTCGGCGCCGCTGTTGAAGAACGCGGCGCGCTTGTCGCCCGAGATCGCCGTGCGCGCGCAGAGCGCCTCCGCGAGATCGACGAGCGGCGCGTACGGCACGGCGGTGAAGTCCGTGTGGAGGAAGCTGTCGACCTGGTCGTGGAGCGCGGCGACGATGCGCTGGTGGCGCTGGCCGACGGCGAGGCAGCCCCAACCGCCGGAGAAGTCGATGAACCTGTTGCCGTCGAGGTCCTCGATGACGGCGCCTTGGCTCGTGCGGATGATGAATGGGGCGTACGCCTCGAGGGGTGCGGCGACGTACTGCGCCTTCTTCGCGAGCACGGCGGCCGACTTCGGCCCCGGCAACGCGGTCACGATGCGCGTCGATTTGCGTTGTACCATGACTCCTCCTCTGAATGGGGACACCGCGTCATCGTAGCTGGACCGGAACAGCGGCTCCACCCGCCTACTCGGCGAGGAAGACGCGCCCCGGCGGGACCAAGGTAACGCGGCAGTCCAGGTCGTCGAAGTGCCCGCCCGCTGCGGCGATCTCCTTCACCTTGGCCTTGTAGCGGCTCGAGATGTGAAAGCAGATCAGTTCCTTCTTCACGCGCGCGTCGCGGGCGACCTGGATCGCCTCTGCGAGCGTCGCGTGCTTGTACTCCTTGCGATCCTCCTCGTCGAGGAAGGTCGTATCGTGGCAGAGGATCTCGGTGTCGGCGATGTACGCGGGCTTGAGCGGCACGGAGTCGCCGCCGTATGAGAAGAGCTTCTGCTCGTAGTGCTCGGTGACCGCCTCCTTCCCGCGCGACCGGACGACCTCGACGATCTCCTCCTGCGACTTGCCCGCGAGCTCCGGGCGGAGGCGATGGCGAACCTCGACGATGTTGTAGCCGAGCGACTTCTCGTTGTGGACGTGGACGGTCGGGAACGCTTCGACGTAGCGCGGCGTCGCGCCGCCCTCGAGCGGAACGCGGTCGCCGGCGCCGAGCGGCACCCACTCGAGCGCGTACGTCAGGCGGCGATTCGTCCGCGCCAGGAAGGCCATCATCTCCGTCACGAGGTAGTTGTCCCGCGGGTAGTAGATCGACAATTCCTTTTCCTTGTCTCCCATCGCGTTGTTGCGGATGTTGACCAGGCCGACGAGGCCGCCGACGTGGTCGGCGTGGCCGTGCGACAGGAAGACGCGGCGAATCGCGAACGCTTTGTTGCCGAGGATCGTGCTCGCGCCTTCGCCGGCGTCGAACAAGACGCGGTCGGGGCTGTAGTACAACCAGCTCGAGTAGAGCGCCTTCGAGTACATCAGGATCCGCATTCCGTGGGCCTCCCTGCGCCGCGCCCGCCGCGGTGTGCCTGCCTTATCGGGCCGCGAGTCGACAGGCGGCGGGGCGCCATTATACCCAGGGGGGGCAGGTCGCGAAACGAGTCTGGAACCTCCGTCGCGACGCATCGTTTGCCGGCGGGCGGAGCGTCTCCTAGAATCGCAGCGCGAAACGGAGGTCCAGACGATGCTCGACATTCGGGAACTGCGGGAGCACTCGACGGAGATGCAGGCGCGGCTCGCGTCGCGCGATCCGTCGATCGATCTCGCTCCGATCTTCGAGCTTGACGACGCGCGGCGGAAGCTGATCGGCAAGGTCGAAGAGCTGAAGGCGGAGAAGAATCGCGGATCGGAGGAAGTGGCGGCGCGCAAGAAGGCGAAACAGCCGGCCGACGACCTCTTGGAGAGACTGAGCGACATCTCGTCGCGGGCGTCGAAGCTGGACGAAGAGCTGCGCGCCGTCGAGCGCCGGATCGAGGACCTCGTCAGCCGACTGCCGAACGTTCCCCATCCTTCGGTCCCCACCGGGTCGAAGGACGACAAGGTGATCCTCCGCAGCGTCGGAACGCGGCGCGAGGCCGGTTTTTCCGTGCGCCACCATCTCGACATCGCGGAAGAGAAGGGCCTGCTCGACTTCAAGCGCGCCGCGACGATCGCCGGCGCGAAGTTCCCCATGTACACCGGGAAGGGTGCGCTGCTCGAACTCGCGCTGATCCAGTTCATGGTGGCACACCACGCCCGGCGCGGGTACACGCCCGTGCTGCCGCCGTTCGTCGCGAACGCCCAGAGCTTCTTCGTATCGTCCCAGTTCCCGAAGTTCGCCGACGAGGTGTACGCGATCGAGAAGGACGGCCTGTACCTGAACCCGACCGCGGAGAGCCTGCTCGTCAACCTGCACCGCGGCGAGACGCTGGCCGCCGACGAACTGCCGAAGAAGTACGTCGCCTACACGCCCTGCTTCCGGCGCGAGGCGGGCGGCTACGGCGAGCAAGAGCGCGGACTCATCCGCATCCACCAGTTCAACAAAGTCGAGTTGTTCAAGTTCACGACGCCCGAGTCGTCGTACGACGAGCAGGAGAAGCTGATCGCGGACGCCGAGTCCGTGCTGCAGGCGCTCAACCTGCACTACCGCGTCGCGCTCCTGACGACCGAGGACATGGCCCAGCAGGCGACGAAGACGGTCGACCTCGAGGTGTTCCTGCCCGGGCAGGACCGCTACTACGAAGTGTCGTCCTGCTCGAACTGCGAGGCCTTCCAGGCGCGGCGCGGCAACATCCGCTACCGCCCCACGCCCAAGGACAAGCCGGTCTTCGTCCACACCTTGAACGGCTCCGGCCTCGCGACATCGCGCCTGGTGGCGTCGATCCTGGAGAACAACCAACAGTCCGACGGAACGATCGTGGTTCCCGAGGCGCTGCGCCCGCTGGTCGGGTTCGACACGCTATGACGGAAGCCCTCGTCGTAGCGCAGAACCTGACGAAGGAGTTCCGC
The DNA here is from genome assembly GCA_022711155.1 of Candidatus Bipolaricaulota bacterium. Classification (GTDB taxonomy): domain Bacteria; phylum Bipolaricaulota; class Bipolaricaulia; order UBA7950; family UBA9294; genus CAIOGO01. The sequence goes on along the minus strand of JAKLFO010000002.1, from coordinate 2,814 downwards.
ACGCGGCGCGGCGTCCTGCGCGCTGTCGACGACGTGTCGTTCGAGTGCCGCGCCGGAGAGGTTTTCGGCCTGCTCGGACCCAACGGAGCCGGAAAGACGACGACGCTGCGCATGCTCGCGACGATCCTCAGTCCCACGTCGGGCACCGTGACCATCGCCGGGTTCGACACGCAGAAGGATCCAGACCAAGTCCGCGAGCGGATCGGCTTCCTCGCCACCGAGACGGGGCTGTACGACCGGTTCAGCGCTCGCGAGACCCTGCGCTTTTTCGGACGCATCAGCGGCCTCTCCGACCCCGAGATCGCCAAGCGCTCCCAGGGCGTATTCGAGATGCTCCAGATGACCGCGCTCGCCGACCGTCGCGTCGGCACCTTCTCGACCGGCGAGCGGCAGAAGCTGTCGCTCGCGCGGAGCATCCTTCACGATCCCGCGGTCCTCATCCTGGACGAGCCGACGTTCGGTCTAGACATCATGGCCGCCCGGAGCGTCGAGGAGACGGTGGCCCTGTTCCGGGCGCAGGGGCGCACGATCCTCCTCTCGACGCACGTGATGAGGCTGGCGGAGAAGCTGTGCGATCGCGTCGCCATCCTCTACCGCGGCCGGATGCACGCGTGCGGCACGCAGGCCGAGCTCGCCGCGGCGTACGGGGATCAAGACCTGGAGGACATCTTCTTCACGGCCGTGGGCCGCGATGCCATAAGCTAGGGGTTCCCATCGAGCCCCCCGCGTGGTATTCTGACCGCTGCAGAGACAAGGAGGCCATCATGGGCAGGAAGGTCGGATGGGCGCTGGCGCTCGTCGTCACCGCCGTCGTATCGGCCGGCCTGGTGGGGGGGCAGGTCGGAGGGTTCCTCTGGTGGGGAACGCACGAGCCAATCTACATCTTCGGGGATGAGGACTTCACGTACGCGAACGGCGTGATGTCGGGAAGCGGCACGCAGACCGACCCGTACGTCATCGAAGGGTGGAGCATCGCGCCCGCGAACGCCGATTACGGGTTCTACATCGACCACACGACGAAGCACTTCGTGATTCGCGACTGCGTGGTCGAAGGCGCGCGCGTCGCCGGCGTCTACCTCAATTCCGTCGAGAACGGCCGTATCGAGGAGATTCAAGTGAGGCGGTCTGACACGGCCGTCTTCCTGCTCAACTCGCGGATGAACCGCGTGGCGGACAGCGTGATCGCCGAGTGCCGCTACGGGGTTATGATGGCCGCCCTGTCGCAGGGGAACGTTGTCACAGGGAACTCGTTCCTCGACAACGGCCTCGCCGGGTACGACCCGCAAGGGTGGAACACCTGGTACGAAGGCAAGAGCGGCAACTACTGGAGCGACTACGACGGCGCCGACGCAAACAAGGACGGGATCGGCGACGAGCCGTACTACCCGCTCGACGACGCGAAGCCGCTCATGGCCGCTCCGGCCGAACTGACGAGCGTCCAGCCCGCCGGTCCGAGCTACGCCGGGAACCTCGTGGCTCCCGACGGATCGCTGGTGGTCACCTCGCAGACTCCGATCACCCTGACCGCGGCCGACCTGGGCAGCGGCCTCGCCGAGATCAAGTACTCGATCGACAACGGCGCCTGGACGACCTACAGCTCGCCCATCCTGCTGAAGGGCGACGACGGCGTGCGGAAGATCACGTACTACGGCATCGACAAGCTGGGGAACGCCGAGGCAAAGAGGACCGTGTCGTTCCTGCTCGACAACCACGCTCCGCAGACCGCGATCGAGATCGGCGACCCCAAGTACACTGACTCGCGCGGCACGTGGATCACGTCGTCGTCGCTCATCACGTTGCGGCGGGCGCAGGAATCGACGTACGGGCGCGCTGAGACCTACTACCGGATCAACGACGGCGGCTGGCTGCGCTACTCCGTCCCGTTCCGCATCACCGGCGAAGACGGCGCGCGGTCGATCTCGTACTACAGCAAGAACGCGTCCGGCGTCGTCGAAGCCGTGCAGACGAAAGTCCTCCTGAAGGACGACGCGCCGCCGGCGAGCCGCGGGGCGACGACGGGAACCCCGACCGGCGCGACCACCGGAACGTCGAGCGCGACGACGGCGGCCACGTCGACGACCAAGCCCGCGAGTACGACGCCGGCCGTCACCGCGCCGACCACGGCCACGACCACGACGAAGCCGGCGGCGTCCACCGCGACGACGGCGCCCGCCACCACGAAGCCCGCAACGACGCCGACCGTGACAACTCCGTCGACCACCTCGACGGCATCGACGACCTCCGTGCCCGCGGCGACGACGGGATCGAAGGACGGGACGACGCAGGCCGAGTTGTCGGGGACCGCGCTCGGGCAGACGCCGGCGACGCCGACGCAGACCGCTTCGGCGACGGTGGCGCCGTCTACGGCTACGCCGTCTACGGCCATGCCGTCTACGGCCACGCCGTCCACGACGCAGACGCCGTCCACGACCGTGCCCGCGACGCCGACGTCGCCAACGACGACACCGTCCTCGTCCTCGACGAAGCCGGCGTCGGACTAGGCCGCGCGATGCTGAAGAACGTGCGCCTGTTGTTCGCCAAGGAACTCCTTGGCGCGATCCGCGATCGGCGCACGTTCTTCTTGACCGTCATCTTCCCGCTCGTCTTCTACCCGATGGTTGTCGCCGTGATGTCGCAGTTCGGAGAGACCGAACGCGTACGGTTGGACAGCCTCGTGCCCACGGTGCTCGTCGTCGACACGTCGGGCGATGCGGCGCTCGCGCGCGGGTTGGCGGGTGAGACAATAGCAGCCGCAAACCCGCAGCCAGAGAGCTTGCCTGCAAGCACAGCCCTGGCAGCGCCCACAAAGACGGA
>JAKLFO010000019.1 GCA_022711155.1 Candidatus Bipolaricaulota bacterium | reverse complement strand
CGGTCCGTCCAAGACGCGTTACTTCTCCATCGAGGCCATGGGTGAGCGGAAGGCCAAGGCCGCCGCCGTCGCCCAGCGCCAGGATTGGGAGAAGAGCCTGCGCGCGAGCGGCCCGGTGGAGGCGATCCCCGCCGTGAGGAGCCGCGGCGCCTCGACGACGCGCGCCTCGAAGCCGTCCGCCGAAGCCGCAGCGGGCAAGAAGCACGGGACGGGCTTCGCAGGCTGCAGCGACGCGGGGAAGCGCACGGCCTTCGCCCGGAACGCCTCGGTCCCGCCCATGTGGTCGTTGTGCAGGTGGGACAACGCCACCGCGTCGATGTCCGAAGGCTTGATGCCGAGTCGGGCGGCGTTGTGCGCTACGACGCCCGTCTCGTCGCCGAACGCCACGTCAAAGAGGAGCGACCCGAGAGGAGTTCGGAAGAGGCACGACACCCCGGCCTCGCCCCGGTAGCCTTCCTTGGCACGCCAATCGGCGAGCACGCGCAATTCCAGCCAGTCGACCTCCGGCAGGTCGAGCGGTCGTGTGGCCGCGATCCGCGCGGCGTTGTCCGCCGCGGCCTCCTCAGCGTCGCGACAGAAGACGCGCCCGCGCGCCCAAAGCGCCGGCGCCAAGACGGGCGACGCAAGAGCCAGAACGGGCCACCATGCTGGAGAGATTCGCCTTCCCATAGAAGCTTCCCCTTTCGACATCCCGTCGGAACCCGATCGCCCGGCCCGCGCGCCCAAACCTCGACGCGTCGGCTCGTGGCGCCAGAGCGCGTACACGATACCGCTCGTCGGTGCGCCGTCAACAGCCCGTCGCGCACCCGAAGACGCTCCCGAGACGCGGCCGAGTCAGACTCCGCTTCGTGCGTGACAGACTGGGTCATGGGAACGTGCTGGACGGCTACTCGAGACGCGGGAACGGCCGCATCGAGGTCGCGTACGTCGAGCCGGATCGCGCGCTCGCGGCCCAGGTCACAGCCGCGCTGGGCCTCGCCGTCCGCTCGCTCGCCGCGTACTTCGAGGTCGAAGGGGATCTCCCGACCGTTCGCGCCGTCCTGGCGCCCGACCGCGACGAGTTCGATCGCCTGGTCGCCGACCTCCTGCACGTCGAGATCGAGCGGCCGTCCGATCCGCGGCGCGTCGCGCAGACCCAGAAGACCGACATCGTCCTTCTCTCGCCCTCCGCGTACGCCGCACACTCCGCCTACTCGCATCGGCCGGACGACTTCCGCCGCATGGTGTGGCACGAAGCGGTCCACGTGGTCGAGGAGTTCGTCTCTCCCAACATCGAAGCGGCGCCGCTCTGGTGGAGCGAAGGCCTCGCCATCTGCCTCTCCGGCCAGTGGCAATGTGAGAGCCCGTTTCGGTTTTGCGAACCGGTCCTCGAGGCTGTCCGCGCGAGCCGCGTGCCCACGCTCGCCGAGGTGCGGACCGATCACGCTCTTGCCTACGCCTTCGGCTGGACGCTCGTTCGCTTCGTCGAGAAGGAAAGGGGAAAGGGCGCGGTCGTCCGCGTCGTCCGAGAGATGCGCGACGGCGACGTCCTCGCGGCGCTCGGCGAAGACGCGCAGCGCTTCGAGGCCCGATGGCGCGCGTGGCTCACGGACTCGGGAGGGGACTTCATACCTCACCATACGTAGGCCTGTGGCCTACAAGTGTTGGCCTTTCGCCTCCGGACAGGGGACTTGACTTCGTAGGCTTCTCGCCTACACTTGTAGGTACCATGCCTACGAGCAGACTGGCGCACGCGCTCTTCCCGGAGGGCCGCACGGCCGTCCTCGCGGCACTGGCGGCCGCCGGCGACGAGGGCCTCCACCTGCGCGAAGTCGCGCGTCGGACGGGCCTCAACTCCAAGACCGTCATGCGTGAACTCCACGGCTTGCGGGACGCGTCCATCCTCTCGTCGCGCAGCGTCGGCCGACAGGTCGTCTACCGCCTCAACCCCGAGTGCCCGATCGCCCCCGAGCTGCTCTCGATCCTCCGCAAGACGGCGGGCCTGGCCGGCGTCCTGACCGAGGCGCTTCAGCCTTTCGCCGATCGCATCGACGCAGCCTACGTCTACGGAAGCCACGCCCGAGGCGAAGAGCGCGCGGACAGCGACGTGGACTTGATGATCGTCGGCTCCGTCTCGCTGCGCGAACTGAGTTCCGCTTTGCGCGAGGCCGGCCGCTCGCTTCGCCGCACGATCAACCCCACGCTCTACGCGCCGCCCGCCTACCGGAAGGAAGTTCGGGCGAAGGACTCGTTCGTGTCGCGCGTGCATGCTGGTCCACGCATCGATCTTCTCGGAGGCCGCACGTGAGCCTCGACCAGCTCCTCTTTCGCAACGAGATCGTGCGGGAGCCGCTCGTCGCCGGCGAGATCGAACGCCTTCTTGCCACAGTGGACCGGCGCCTCCAGGACGCCGCCCACAAGTCCCTTCACCCGGAGACCCGGCTCGAGCAGGCCTATCACGCCATCCTCGCCTGCGCCGTCATCGGGCTCCGCGCCCACGGACTTCGACCCGTCGGGCGTCCCGGCCACCACGTCGTGGCCCTCGAGTCCCTCGCCGATACGATGGCCGTCACGTTGGATCGCATCGACTACTTCCAGACCCTGCGCGACCTCCGGAACAAGGACATCTACACCGGCGCGAGCCACGTGAGTGACAGCCAGGCGAAAGAGGCCGTCGAAGAGGCTGTCCGCCTTGCCGAGGACACGAGAGCGTGGCTGCGCGCGCAGCACCGGCGTGCGTGACTGCGCGGCTGCCGGGGCGCCTCGCTCCGCACTTCCCAAGGCCGTGGCGTCACGAGTCGAGGTCGAACGGCGATCCGTGCCCGGGGAAGGCCTGGCGCGCTCCGGCGGCACGGATCCTCTGCCAGCTCGCCGCGGCCTGCGCGGCCGCCCTGCCCGCGTAGGCGTCCGGCAAGCGGAGGTCGCCGACAAAGGCCCCCAGGCCGTCGATCACGACCGTGACCGAGTCGTCGGAGTGGCCGGGCGTGTGGAGCAGGACGCCCGCGATGCCCGTCGCTTCTCGCCAGTCCGCCGGGTTGCCGGTCGCGATGACGTGATTGCCCGCGGTCGCGATCGGCTGGTAGCCGGCGAACCCCGCCAGCGCGCGGTTCGACTCGGCGAGCCGATCGGCCTGGCAGTCGCCGAGGAGTAGGGTCGCGCCGGCGGCCTTCACTTCCTGGGCGACGCCGCAGTGGTCGGGGTGGAAGTGCGTCACGAGGAGGCACCGCACTCTCTCGAGCGGGACGGACTTGCGCCGGAGCGTTGCGACCAGCTCGCCGAAGCTTCCCGGCATTCCGACGTCGATCAACAGGTAGCCGTCGCCGCTCTGTAGGGCGTAGCAGTTCACCGACTTGTATCCCACGTGGACGAGGTTCATCTCTTGCACCGTCCGAGCGTACGGCGGCTGCGCCCTGCCACGTGCGTCACCGCACGCGCCGCCATATTCGCGACGTTGTCGCCGATCGCGCCCGGCTTCGCCAACTCCGTGATTTCGACGGCGGTCGCTCTCGCCACGCCCAGAGGACGGCTGGTCGACGATCACCTTCCTCGGCATCGTCCCGTCGCACCGGCGCCGCGGCCTCGGCCTTCAGGCGCGCCGGCACGGCATCCCCACCCTGCGCCCTGGGCGGCGCGACCTACCGCGGCGCCACGAGCGAGACGAACGAGCCGATGCTGCGCCTGCCCGCCAAGCAGGGCTGCCTCGAGTCTGCCCGCATGCGCTAGTGGCACGCGGTGCCGCGGCCCTGAGGACTCCCTGCGCCGCCTCCGCACTCGTGCTCCGGCGTCGGCATCCCCCTCCCGCGGGCGCAGCCTGACTGCCTCGTGACGACTCCTTCCCCGCCGTTGGGTCCGGCGGCTAAGATCCTCGCACCGGCCGTCGCGGGCCGAGGCCGGCGGGGAGGTACGCATGCGCTCTCTTCGGAGCGTGACGTCAGAGCTTCAGGCCGCATTCGCCGAAGGGGGAATCGCGCCACTCTACCAGGCGCACCGGGTCGCGCTGGGGCAGTCTCCCGCATACTGGGCTCTCTTTCGGCTCGCCGACCTCTTCCTCCCGATCTCCCCGCTTCTCGCGCTCGCCCAGGACGCCGACGAACTGGTGGGCCGTCTCGGAACTTCTGAGGCGTGCAAGACGCTCCTCGCGCGCCTGCCCGTCCCCTGGACGGCCGTCTGGTCGGACGCAACGCGCGACGTGATGCGAAGAGCGCCGGTGATCACGTACGGTCGGCACGGATCGCTTCTCACTCCGCCGCTTCTTGCGGCAGCGATCGATCGGGCGGACGTCACGATGGTGGGGGCGAGCTACATCACGAAGCTCGGACCGAACATCTCTCGAACGATGCTCCCCATCTACGTGACCACGCCGCTCACGGCAAGGACGGCGGGGCGTAAGGGGCTGCTGCCGCGCGCGGCCGGATGGCTCGCGTACAAGCTCGATCCGCTCTTGCCCCGCGACGCGGCGCGCGCGGCCAACCAGGCGGCACTGTGCCGCGCTGCCGACCACGTCCGGGCCGGAGGTGCCTTCGCCATCGTTCCGGAGTCGCGCGATCTTCGCCAGCCCTGGCGCCCGGGCATCGGAGCCCTCGCGGGAATGCTCTGGGAAGAGCCTGGCGCGGGCCCGTGCTACCTTGTCCCGTGGCGGATCGAGGGGGCGTCGATCACCGCGGTCTTCCACCTCGTTTCGCGCAACCCGCTCCTGCGAGCGCTCGGCCGGCTCCGGTTCCGACAACCGGTGCGCGTCGAGTTCGGAGAGCCGATGCTCTTGCACGAGGTCATCGCCGCGGCCGGCCACGATCCCGTTCAGATCACGGCGTACCTGGAGGCTCACTACAAGGATCTCGGCTACTAGCGCCGGCCTCTCTGGGGAGGCCGCGATCGGGGTGGTACACTACCCGACGGATCCGGCCGCGCGGCGACCGCGCGGGTCCGCAGTTCCTGGAGGCAGCATGTCCTATCCACAGATTGCCATGGCGGTCTTCATCGCCCTCGTCTCGGGCCTCATCTGTGCCTACGCCGCACGCCGGATGGGCAAGGGGCCGTGGCTCTGGTTCGCCATCGGCTTCTGCCTCCCCGGCCTCTCCGTCATGTTCGCGCTGCCGCTTCTCTACCTCGACTGGCTCAACCGCGACCCGCGGACGTAGCGCCGCCTGCACGCACTTGTCTTCGCCGCAGAGAGCGTTGTAGGGTGTCTTCTCGTGTCCGCGCGGCGGTTGGGCAAGCGGCTCTTCTGCACTCTGGTCTGGGTCCTCTCAAGAGGGTGATGCGCATGCGTGCTTGGGAGCGCCGGATCGTCTGTCTCGGTCTTCTTCTCGTTGTCTTCTCGGGCGCCTCGGCCGCTGCGGAGGCCTCCATCTACCTCTCTGGCCGGATCGCGGGCGGCGTCGCGTCGTGGCAGGAGGTCGCGCTCGGCCGCGCCCGCTGCGAGATGCTTCCCGGCGCGTCCGCCGTCCTCGAACTCAAAGCCGAGGTCGTGCCGCCGAGCGAGGCGGTGGCCCTCGAGGCGTCCGAACTTCCGCCGTGGGTGACGTTCTCGCCCGCCTCGGGCGTCGGGCTCGTCGCGGCGCTCGCGCAGATCGAGCCTCCCGCGTCGGCCGTCGGGCTCGCCGTCGTCTTGCGGTTCTTCGCCACCTCGTCAAGCGGAGCGCAAGCGTCCCTCGAGATCGAGCTCATCGTGGGAGAGCCGAAGGGCGATGGTGACGACCCCGACTACGAAGTGCCCGGCGGGGAGGAGACGACGCAGGGCGTCACGTTCGAGATCCCGTTCGTCCCCGACGCTTCGAGCTTCGCGCTCGGGCGCGTGACCGACTGCGCCACGGGCAAGGCGATCGACCCGGCGCGCCTCTCGACCGAGTTCTTCCTCGCCCCGGCGGCCGTGCCGCCCTACGCGTGGACCGACCTCGATAAGGTCGTCGTCCGTTCGCCCGGCTACCTGCCGCTCGCGATCACCGAGTTCAAGCCGGTCACGATCTCGCTCCTCTTCTTCCGCATGACGTTCGTCACGCCCGCCCGCCCGAACGTCTGCCTCACGCCCGCGGGCGAGCCCAGCCTCCGGGCCGTCGAACCCCTGGGTGCGTGCGTCGGAAACGTGACAACGTTCGTCACCTCGCCAGACGCTCTCTTCGCCTGGCAGGCGACCGGCTTGTTCACGAGCTACGAGGTCTTCGTCTACGACAATCCCTGCGGCCAGTACCCGCCGGAGACGCCGACGCCCGCACCCGCGCCCGTCCCTGCGCCCGCGCCGAGCCCAACGCCGGTGGCGACGACCGCCGGAGTGTGGGAGCCGCTCTGGGATCGCCTCAGCCAAGAGCAGCGCGACGAGCTTGCGAAGCGCAACCTCTCGGGCTGGGGCTGGGTGAAGGCCGCGCGCGAGCTGCTCGGCGACGCCGCCGAGGCGGGCGGCGAGCCCGTGCCCGCCGAAGCCACGGTGGAGGAGGCCGAAGGCATCCTCTTGCCGGATACCGGACTCATCGCCCGCCTCGGCCCGTTCGCCTTCGAGACGATGAGCACGACCCTGCCCCTCGAGGCCTTGCTCGAACCCGGCCAGGCGTTCATCTGGCAAGTCTTCGGCGTCTACGAGGACGCGACCGGAGAACAAGGCGCCATGCTCAGCGCGCCACAGTGCGTCCGCTATCAGCCGACGGCCGACACCGGCGAAGTGACGCCCGTCGTGTCTTGCCCGACGTGCGACTCCACCGGGTCGGAGTGGGACTGCGACCAACCGATCCAGATCGTGCGGCCGCTCAGCTACTACCCCCAGAAGGGCACGATGAGCCCCGACGAGCGCATCGCCGTCTCGATCCTCGGCTCCGACCAAGACGCCCTGTACTGGAAGTGCGTCTGCCTCGAGAAGACGCAGAAGAAGATCAATAGCTACCCAGAGCGCGTCGGCTACGACTGGCAGCTCACGGGCATCGGCCGGCTCGTCGACGCGTTCGAGAACAGCGCCATCTACGAGCTGCCCGTCGGACTCGAGCCGGGCCAGACGGTGACCGCCACGATCCGCGTCACGCTCCACGCCCCGCGCGGCGGCGACAAGTCGATCGACGGCCGCGTGGTCCTCACGATCACGGCCGGCGCCGAGGGATGCGACGACTACTCCGTCCAGGCACAGGTCATCCAGCCCCAACTCGAGACCTGCCCGCCGCCCTTGCCCGAGTTCGGCCGCGACTGCATCGCCGTCCTCAAGTACGGAAAGGCCGACGGCCCCATCGCCGCGTCCATCCTCGTCTACCCCATGGCCTACACCGACGAGGCCATGCTCCTCAAAGCCCTGCACACCGACACGGATGAGCTCGCCATCCGCTGCGAGAACACGGTCTGCGACCTTCGCCCCGAGATCGACTACCCGCTCGAGGACCCGCTCGAACTCACGTGGGACGATCAAGGAGCCGGCGGGACGTTCCCGCTCGGCAACGTCGGGCGGAGCGTCGTCTACGTCCCGCCGCAGAAAGACGACGTGACCGTCCGCTGCGTGCCGAAGGACCTCATCGTCCGCGACCCGAATGCCGACAAGACCGAGAACCAGCCCGTGGCCCGCGTCGGCGTCGACCTGACGCTGTGCGACGAGAGCTGGCTGCCGGAGAAGGACAACGCGGCGACGTTCACCGCGCGCACGTACCAGATTCGCTACAGCACGTGCACGTACCCCGGCCCGGCGCGGCGGATCACGTTCGACCTCTCCGACGTCTCCAACGAAACCGGCTACTGCACCAACCGCGGCGACTCCGAGGAGATGGACCTCTTCTTCTCCAAGACACGCCTCGACGGAGTCTTCCACCTCTGCGCCCCGTTCGACGAAGGCCCGGCCGACGGCTACGCTCGCGCCACCTCGCACGCCCGCTCGACCGAGGTCGCGGTCACCGTCTCGAGCGCCGACTACGGCGGCTACGGGAAGATCGCGGTCTCCGCGTGGAACGCCCGCCCGATCGAGCCGCGGGAGCCCGACGAGGAGACGCATTGCATCCTCGGCCCGACGACCACGGAGATCCCGCGCGACGACGTGCCGCAGGATGGCAACCACATCGCCGACCGCTGGGACGGCCTGTACGGGACTGGCGACAAGGCGGAGACCGCCGACGAAGACGTGAGCCTCAACAACGCGCAACGCGGCGACGGACTCACGCGGTACGAGGAGTACCGCGGCGTCGACGCGAACAATGACGGCGCCATCGCGTACGACCCCGCGCGCACCACGGCCCAAGAGCTGGCCGCGCCGCAGAACGAGCGGCTGAGCCCCTACCAGAAGGACCTGTTCGTGACGACGCTCGACGGCCGGCACCTCGAGAAGCTCGTCTACGGGAAGGCCTTCGAGACCTCGTGGATCATGGTCCACAAGTTCGAGGGCGACGACGTCCGCGAGATCGACGTGATGTGGATCGAGCCCGCCGGCGGCCGGCCGCTCAACCGCGCCTACACGACACCGGACCAGACCGACACCGACGGCCACCTGAACAAGCTCGACACGCCCGGCACGCCGCGCAGTTGGGCGCCCGACTGGCTCGGCGGAGCGGCCGGCGGAACGGTCGACGTCTACGCCATCGCCTGGGTCTTCGATGTCTCAATCGACAACTACTTCCGCGAGCGGTCGTACCTCGACGGCCGCACGCTCTCGAACTTCGGCGCCGCGCCCGCCGCGCTCGCGTGGACCGGCGCGCCCAACGGCCAGCTCGACCACCCCGCCGCCGTCGAAGACGCGAACGACAACGGCCTTCTCGACCCGAAAGAAGACGACCTCATTGCGAGCGGTGCCGGGACTCCCGACAACGGAAACGGCGCCCTCGAAGGCGATCGCCTGTCGATCCAGATACCCGCCGCCACCGCGATGAAGAGCATCGCCTGGGCCGGCAACCTGTCCGTGTACGACCCCGATTCCAACGGGCTCGTCAACACGCTCGGCGGGGAGTTCACGATGGCCCAAGTGACGTTGCACGTCATGACGCACGAGATGGGGCACGCCGCCGGCATCGCCACGCACTGCGCCGACCCGACGTGCCTCATGTTCAGTCAGTCGGAAAACTGGAGCCGGCAGGACCACCTCTGTCCGCGCTGCCAAGGCCTGCTCCTGATCCACAACCACTGAGAGGAGGAAGAGCCATGATGCGAAGGATCCTCTTGACCCTGATCGTCTCCCTTGCCGCGGTGGGAGCAGTCGCCGACACCGCAGTTGCTGCCGACGTCCAGCTCGCCGTCGACGTGTCCCTGAGCCAGCCACTCATCGGTCTCGGAGAGCCCGTCGACCTGACCCTCCACATCGCGAACGTCGGAGACGTCCCGTGGATCACGAGCGAGGAAGCGCTCGCGCTCTACGCGCTGTGGCCGCACCTCGAGATCGCGCGGCTGCTCGCCGACGGGAGCGAGGAGGCCGTGCGAACCAACGCCCCGCTCCCCACGCCCGCCCCGCCCTCGTGGTGGCTCGTGCGCGACGGCGTCCCCGTGGCGGCCGCCAACGCCATCACGCTGACGCCCGGCGACAGCATCGACCTCACCCTCGTGAACCTCGTTCTCTACTGCCCGATCGCCGAGCCCGGCCCGTACCGCGTATCGCTCGCCACCGAATTCCCGGCTTACGACGAGACCGTAGAAGACCCCGCGTACCCCGGCTGGCCGCTCGTCGCCCTCGGTGAAGAACGCCGCGTAGCCCCGACCAGCACGCCGTCTGCATTCGAGCTGGCGCTCAACGAAGGCGTGCGCCGGAGCGACGTCGAGTGGTTCCGCCGCGCGCGCGAAGCGCTCTTCCGTTCGCGTACCGCCGACGAGGCTGCGAGCGCGTTCTCGCCGCCCGACGGCGCGGCCGCGCACGTGCAGGCGAGCAGCCTCTACTGGACCGGCCAAGCGTACGAGCTTTTCGGCGCCACTGACCCCGCTCTGGCGGCCTACACGGTCATCGTCGCGCAATACGCCGAGACCCTGTTCGCACCGTACGCATCAAGGAGGATCGCAGGCATCCAGGAGACCCTCGAACCGTAGCGCCCGCGTCTCCGGGCGCGAGGGTCGGGCCCTGCAATCGCGCACTGGCTCCTAGCGCTCTCTATCGGAGAGGAGAAACCCGGGACACACACCCCACTCCTGGATCCCCTCGACCTGCGAGGCACGGCCGCACGGCGGCAGAGTTCTGGGGACACAATCCCGATCTGCCCGGGTGCGGCTCGCAGATCGGGTTATGTCCCCATGACCGCCGCGCGGAAACCCGGGACACAGACCCTATTCCCGGACTCCCTCGCCCTGTCCGGTGTCCGGGGACACGGGGTGTCCAGGGACACAATCCCGATCTGCCGGTACGGCTCGCAGATCGGGTTATGTCCCCATCGACAGCGGACCTTGGATCTCGCTTGTCGTCCTCGCAACTCCGTTGGCTCCCGGAACGTCGGAGGTTATACTCCGGGTATGAAGACGGCGGTTTCTATACCTGACGACCTGTTCGAGCAGGCGGAGCGACTTGCGCGCAGGATCGGAGCGACGCGCAGCGGACTCTACAGCCGCGCGGTGCGCGAGTACGTCGCGCGACACGCTCCGGACGAAGTGACCGCCGCGATGGATCGCGTGTGCGACGCCGTCGGCGCGTCCTCGGATGAGTTCCCGGCGGCTGCCGCACGAGTGGTGCTGGAGCGGAGCGATTGGTGATTGCCCAGGGCGACGTGTGGTGGGCCGATCTTCCTGCGCCGACGGGATCCGGGCCGGGCTTCCGCCGCCCTGTCGTCGTCGTGCAGAGCGATGCCCTCAACCGGAGTCGGCTCAGCACCGTCCTCTGCGTTCCGCTGACGAGCAACCTCGGATGGGCCGAGGCGCCGGCGTGCGTGCTTCTCACGGCGCGCGCTTCCGGGCTTCCCAAGGACTCGGTTGCCAACGCCACCCAGCTCGTGACCCTCGCCCGCACTCTGCTCACGGAGCGGGTGGGCAAGCTGTCCCGAGCGAAGCTCGACCTGGTCCTTGCCGCTGTCGACGTCGCCCTCGGTCGCTAGAGCCGGCCCAGCACACCCGGCACACAAACCCCACTCCCGGACTCCCTCGCCCGGTGAGGGCCGGCCGCAAGGCGGAGTGTCCGGGGACACAATCCCGATCTGCCGGTACGGCTCGCAGATCGGGTTATGTCCCCCAGTTGCTGGCATGGCAGCAGCAAACCGGCGGCGCCGCACCAACCGGCACGCGCCCGCGTCCGAGGACGCGAGGCGGCGCGGAGGCTACAGTGGTCACTGGAATGCAGCTCCGAACAACATTGACCTTCGTCGCTCTTGCGCTCGCCGCGTGCGGGCTCTACGTTGCCGAGGCACGCGCGGTCGAGGCCAACCCGCCGGCGGAGACGGTCGCGAGGCTGGAGCGGGCTCGGGCTGCCCTAGCGGCGGATTCCTCAGGTGGATTCCGGGGACACAATACGCAACTCGGGTTCGATTGAGTATTGTGTCCCCGGAACTCCCGGCCCGGTGGGGCAAGCGCACCGTGCGTTCGCGCCCACGACGAATACCTTGCCTTCCCGGCTCGGACAGACTCGGGCAGACTTCCGCCCTCAGAGCATCGCCCCGCGGCCGCCCTCCATTCGCTACGGCTCGACGTAGAGCAGGGTGTCGTAGAAGTGCGGCAGGCCAATCGAAGCAAGCGCGTTGCGCGGACTCCGACACCCGTACTCGAGCGTTAGGACGTAGATGCCGGGCGCGAAGTAGCCAGCGGGAAACTGGATATACCAGTCCCAATTCGTGACGCTGTGGCCGGGCTCGTCCAGTACACGGTGGATGACTTCGTGGTCCAGGTGGAGCCGCTCACCATCAAGGTACACGGCGACGTACGCGCCACCTTGTGTCACCCAGCCGCTCTCATGCAGGTACTGGCTGTTGTATCCCGGGTACTCCTCCAGACTCCCCCAGCCGTGTCGCACCCAGCAAGGCTCCCCAGAGAAGATCGTGTACTCCCCGCCTCGGAGCACGAGACGAATGCCTTCACCGACCCACTGCACCTTGTCGCGAGCCGCGGCAGCCGATCCGACAGCGGCCAGGACGAGCGCACATGCCACCGCTACTAACAGGTACTTGCGCATCTTGTACCTCCTTCCCTGTTCCGCTCATTCTAGGAACGCGCTCCGACGTGTGTCAACTCCCGCGCTGAGCTGCCCAGCGTCGGGCAAACCGCGTGAGTGAGCGCCCCGGCCGAGATGGCCCAGTCCGAATGCGTAGCGCCGGGGCAGAATGTGGTAATGACGGGCGATGACTACTCATTTGCCGCCGCTCGAGGCTCCCGATCCGTGCTGATGCCCGACCCGTCTGGACCGTATCGTCGAGGCCGCTCCGCCCACTCCACCCTCTCCGTCGCCCGGTGAGGGCCGGCCGCAGGGCGGAGTGTCCGGGGACACAGTCCCGTTCTGCCGGTACGGCTCCCAGATTGGGTCAGGTCCCCCAGTTGCTGGCACGGCTGCAGCAAGCCGGCGGCGCCGCACCAGCCGGCACGCGCCCGCGTCCGAGGACGCGCGGCCGCGCGGAGGCTACAGTGGTCGCTATGATGCGGCTCCGAACCACGCTGGCCCTTGTCGCCGTCGTGCTCGCTGCGTGCGGGCTCTGGGTTGGCGGGGCGCCCACCGTCGAGGCGAAGGCGCCGGCGGAGACGGTCGCGAGGCTGGAGCTGGCTCAGGCTGCCCTCGCGGCGGATCCCTCGGCGAGCACGGCGGAGACGCTCGCCAAGCTCGCAGCGCGCATCCGCCCGCTCTCGCGTTCGGCGAGCATCCGGCACCGCATCGCCGACGCGACGTTCTGCTTCCCGCAGAACGTGCTCGGCATCCTCTTCTACGCCTTCTTGGAGCTGACTGGCGGCGTCGTGGCGACGGCGGAGGCGGGCGGGGCGCGTCTCATCGCCACGCACCTCCCCCTCGCGGTGTCCCTGGGCAAGTACGTCATCGTCAACGAGGAGTACGTGACCGACCGCGTCGTGGCACACGAACTGGGGCACACGATCCAGAGCTACCGTCGCGGCCCGTTCTACCTCGCGATCGAGGGCGCAGCGTCGTTCGCTCAGGCAGCGCTCGCGCTCGTCTCGCCCACGTTCGCGCTGGGCTACCTGAGTCGCTGGCCGGAGAACGAGGCCGACGCTCTTGGGATGGCCGCCTTCCTGCCTCCCTCACCCTGAGGAGCCACGGGAAGGCGCGGACTCCGCGCGAAACATCCATCGAGGCCCTGCCAAGCCAGTTGCTCGACTGGGAACCGAGTCGTAGGATGCAGCCATGACCAGAGACGATGTCCTCGCGTTTGTGAAGGCGAACCCGGTGTCGTTCATGGCGACGGTGGAGCGCGGGCAGCCGCGCGTGCGAGCGATGCAAACGGCGCTCATCGGGCCGGAGGGCTTGACCTTCTGCACGGGCGTCCAGAAGGACGTCCACCAGCAGCTCGTGGCCGCACCCTCGGTCGAGCTTGCGTACTGGGATGCGAAGAGCGACGTGCAGCTGCGTCTGCGCGGCGCGCTGGAGCGCGTGGCCGATCCCGCGGTGACGAAGCACATCCTCGACGAGGTCTTCACGTTCTTGAAGCCCGTCGTCGCGCAGTACGGCTACGAGATCTTCTCCTCGTTCCGGCTCGCCAAGGGGACGTCGATCGTCTGGCGCATGGCCCAGAGCGGCGCGCCGATGGAGATCGCCGAGTTCTAGGTGGACACGAGCGCGGGAGGCTAGCATGAAGGCTCAGGGCTTCGAGACCGACAAGCTCAAGACATCGCAGGGCGACCTCGAGATCACGTTCCTCGGGCACGGATCGCTCCTCCTTCGCTACGGCGGGAAGAACGTCTATGTCGACCCATTCAGTCGCGTGGCCGACTACGCGAAGCTGCCGAAGGCGGACGTGATCCTCATCACACACGAGCACCGCGACCACCTCGACCCCGGCGCGCTCGGCCACATCCGCACAGAGGCCACAAGCGTGGTCCACACGGTGTTGTGCGAGGGCGCGATCGCGGGAGGGCTCGCGATGCGGAACGGCGACATGACGGCCGTGCAGGGGATCGGCGTCGAGGCGGTCCCGGCGTACAACCTCCTTCATCGACGCGACTCGGGCGATCCCTTCCACCGCTGCGGCGACGGGAACGGCTACATCCTCACGTTCGGCGACCTGCGCGTTCTCGTGGCCGGCGATACGGAAAACACGCCCGAGTTGAAGGCCCTACGCGACATCGATGTGGCGTTCCTGCCGATGAACCTGCCTTACACGATGACTCCGGAGATGGTGGCCGACGCCGCGCAGGCCATCCGGCCGAAGATTCTCTACCCCTACCACTTCGGCGACACCGACCCGTCGCGCCTCGTCACCCTCCTGCGCGACCACCCGGAGATCGAGGTCCGCATCCGCCGCCTCGCCTGAGGCGGATCGCATCGCCCGCCGCGCTTGGGTCGCTCATCTCGCACCTCGGCGCTCGCGGATGCGCGGGCCCTAGGAGAGACCGGGGGCTTCTGTTGACACTCCCCGTCCTCCGGCCTATAGTGGCCCATCATGTCACGAGCAGGGTCGATCGTCGCGACGCTGAAAGTCTGCGCATCGTCTTCCTGCTGGTATTGGTTTACGTCCGGTTTCTCTTCGGCCCGCTAACCAGGCGCGCGCGGCAGAGGAGAAACCGGAGAGGCGACCGTGGGACATCCCCGCGGTCGCCTCTCTTTTGAGGAGGTGCGCGAGGAGAGCCAGGAGAACCGCCTGCGGGATTCGTTGCGCGGACCACCGCAGGCGGAGCGGTCGGTAAGACACCACTTCCCGGCGGGCTCACGGAGCCGGCGGCGCAAAGAGCCGGCAGGTTCCGGAGCTTGCCGAAAGGATACACGCAAAGGAGAAGACGTGAAGAGAGCGATTTCGGCAGCACTCATCGTGTGTCTGGTCGGCGGGATCGGACTCGGCCTCGCGGCCGCGTCCCTCAAGATCGGGATCTGCAAGATCGTCGAGCACCCGGCGCTCGACGCCGTGGAGCAGGGCGTCATCGACGCGCTCACCGAGGCGGGCTACGCGCAGGGCGTCGACGTGGAGTACCTCTTGGCCAGTGCGCAGGGCGATCCGGGCACCGCCGTGACGATCGCCCAGAACTACCAGAGCCGCGGAGTCGACCTCGTCGTCGCCATCGCCACGCCCACGGCGCAGGCGGCCGTGCAGGTGTTCCAGGGCACGTCGACGCCGGTCATCTACGCCGCGGTGACGGACCCTGTCGGCGCCGGCCTCGTGCAGAGCGCGACCGATCCGAGCGCGAACGGCAACGTGACGGGCGTTTCGGACATGATCCCCGTGGGCGCGCACCTCGAGCTCCTGCGCGATCTCGGGCTGGGCATCCGCAACGTAGGCATGGTCTACAACCCCGGCGAGGCCAACTCCGTCATCCTGACGGACCTCGCGCGCGACGCGGCGCCCGCGCTCGGGCTCGAAATCGTCGCCGCAGCGGCCGACTCCACGGCCAACGTCACGATGGCGGCGCAGTCTCTGATCGGGCGTGTCGACGCCTACTACGTCACGACCGACAACGCGGTCGTCTCGGCGATCGACTCCGTCCTCGCCGCGGCGGAGGCGGCCGGCGTGCCGTTCCTCGTCGCCGATCCGACGAGTCTCGCCCACGCCACGCTGTCAGCGGGATTCGACTACTACCAGCACGGCCTCTTGGTCGGCGATGTCGTCCTCCGCGTCCTCGCGGGCGCGCGCCCGGACGGCATTCCGGTGACGTACCAGGCGAGGGCCGAGGTCCAGCTGAACCTGGATCAGGCAGCGCGCATCGGCCTCACGTTCCCGGCAGCGGTCGTCGATGCGGCGTCGGCCGTCTACTACGGCGGCGCGGCGTGGGAGCGGTCGGGCGAGTAGCGCCTGCGTCTGGAGGAGGAGGAGGGGCGATGTCGATGCTCTTGGTGCACGCAGTGGAGCAGGGGCTGGCGTACGGGATCGCCGCACTCGGCGTGTTCCTGACGTACCGCATCCTGCAGTTTCCCGACCTGACGGTGGACGGGAGCTTCGTGACGGGAGCCGCCGTCGCCTCGATCCTCATCCTGAACGGAGGCGATCCGTTCCTTGCGCTGGCCGCGGCATTCGCGGCCGGCGCGGCCGCCGGCCTCGTGACGGGGTTCCTGAACGCCCGCCTCGGCGTCGCCAACCTGCTCGCGGGCGTCTTGACGATGATCATGCTGTACTCGATCAACCTGCGGATCATGGGGCGTCCCAACCTGTCGCTCTTGCGCGCCGCGACCGCGACGCAGACGGTCGACGCGGCTTGGTCTCCCCTCGGCCCCTTGGCGATTCTCGCCTTCATCGCGCTCCTCACCATCGCGGCGAAGCTGGCGGTGGATGCCTTCCTCAAGACCGAGGCCGGGTTCGCCCTCCGCGCCGGCGGGGACAGCGAGGCGATGGTCGGCGCGTACGGCGTCGACGTGCGCTCGTCGAAGATGATCGGACTGGCCCTGTCCAACGGACTCGTCGCCTTGTCCGGAGCGCTCGTGGCTCAGTACGGCGGCTTCGCTGACATCGGCATGGGCATCGGCACCATCGTCACAGGACTCGCCGCCGTGATCCTCGGCGGGTCTCTCTTGCGGTCGAGCCGCGTGGGCTGGATGACGGCCGCCGTCCTCCTCGGATCCCTCGTCTACCGCATCGCCGTGGCTCTCGCGCTCCGGTACGGTCACGTCGTGGGGTTCGAGGCGAGCGACCTCAAGTTCATCACCGCAGCCCTCGTCCTCGTGGCGCTCGTGATCCCCGCCGTGCGCGAGCGCCGGGAACGAAAGGTGAGCTCATGCTAGAGATCGAGCGCGCATCGAAAACGTTCCGCGTCGGCGCAGACACGGTCACCGCCGTGCGCGACGTGAGCCTCTCGCTCGCCAAGGGCGACTTCCTGACGATCATCGGCTCGAACGGGGCTGGGAAGAGCACGCTCCTCAACCTCATCTCGGGCGTGGTGCCCCTCACGTCCGGGCGCATCTTCTTGGAAGGTGACGACGTCACGAACGAGCCGGCCTATCGCCGGGCACGGCGCGTGAGCTGGATTCTCCAGAACCCGCTTGCCGGAACGGCGCCGTCGATGTCCGTCCTCGAGAACCTCGCCTTCGCCTCGTCGAGGGGGACGCGATCGCTGCGCCCGGCCTTGTCTCGCGCGAGGCGTCGCGACCTCTTGGCGCGGCTCGAGGGGCTCGGCGTCGGGCTCGAGCGCCGCTCCGCGTGCCGCGTCGCCCTCTTGTCCGGCGGCGAGCGCCAGGCGCTGGCGGTCTTGATGGCAACGCTCGTACGGCCGCGCGTCCTCTTGCTCGACGAGCACACGGCGGCTCTCGATCCCCGCAACGCGGAGCTTATCACGCGCGTCACGTGCGACTTCGTGCGCTCGCTGGAACTGACGACGCTCATGGTGACGCACAACATGGCACAGGCCCTCGAAGTGGGGAATCGGCTCGTCATGATGCACCGCGGTGAGGTGCTCCACGAGCTTGCCGACGAACAGAAGAGGCGAGCGACGGTGCCTGAGCTGGTGCGCTTCTTCGCCCATCGCGAGGTGGCCGACGATCGATTGCTGCTCGACGCGGAAGATGAGGAACGCGCGTGTCCGGCACCCACGGCCTCCGATTAGCCTGGGCCGGGGGTTGCCCTACCGGCCTCGGTCGCGTTCGAGGCGCCGCAGGGCCCGTCCCGCAAGCTCGGCGCGGGAGGCGCCCGGAGATCCTTCGCGCTCGTACTCGACGAGTCGGTCAGCGCACGCCCGATCGCCACGGACGGCGCGCACGAGCTCTCGATAGGCCGCCTTGCTCGTCTCGGGACTTCCCCGCGCCCCGCCGCGGGCGCGACGCCTCGTCTGAACGGTTGCCGCCACGAGCGCGCCGCCCACGAGAGCGAGCACGAGGATCAATACGATCGCGTTCGAGTCCATACGCCAACCCCTGGCGCCCGCCGCTCCGCGACGTGCGAACCGGGCGCCTCCGCCACGAGGCCGCGGCCGCCTCTCCAAAGATTTGGCACGCGCGCGCACCCTACGGGATGATCCGGGTTGGCGTCAAGCCGGTGAGCAGCCCGTCGGCGCGCTCGGCCGGCGAACGGAGGTTCCATGAATCGCGCCTTCCGACGAGTGCAATGCGCCGCCGCCCTCGTCCTGTTCTTCGCCTGCGCCGCGCCACTCGAGGCCGCGCCGTGGTCGAGGACGTTCGAGGGGCCGAACTACGGCTCCCTCTTCTCGCTGGTCCGCTCGCCCGACGGTGACGTGGTCGCCGTCGGCGCGACGAACCACCTCCACGTGCCGCCGTACACGGGAGACGTCCTCCTGATGAGCTTCACGCTGGACGGAGACGTCCTGTGGGAGACAACCTGGGGCGGCAGTGGGTACGAGCAGGCGTGGGCCGTCGCTCCCGCGCCGGACGGCGGGTACTTCGTGTTCGGGGAGACCGACTCGTACGGGGCCGGAGATCGGGACTTCTTCTTGCTGAAGATGTCGTCCGACGGAACCCCCGTCTGGCACCGCACCTACGGCGCCGCGCGGCGAGAGTGGCCGTACGGCATGCTCCCGCTGGCGAACGGCGACCTTCTCCTTTACGGGCTTCAGACCACCGAGTCGGGCAACGCCAGACGGCAGTTCGCCGTGCGCGTGACGTTGACCGGCGACGTGGCGTGGGAGTACGTGCGCGGCGAAGCAAACGAAGAGATCGTGATGGACGCAGTCGAGGCCGACGACGGCAGCCTGATCTTCTGCCTCACGATCAATGAGGACGGCGGTCTGGCGAAGCTCGCCGCCGACGGAAGTCTCCTCTGGTCGCGCCGGTTCGACATCGCGGGCTGGCAGTTCCCTTCGAAGATCGCGCAGGCGGAGGACGGGTTCCTTCTCGCCGGCTTCGCGCTGTCTCCCGAGACGGGCGGCCGCGCCGACGCGTGGCTGGCTCGCACCACGTCCGACGGGAACATCTTGTGGGAGAAGGCCTTCGGGGATCGGGCGACAGACGACTATGCGACGTCGCTTCTCTCGCTCGAGGACGGCACATACCTGATCGGCGCGCTGGGGAACGGCATGCCGCTCTTGCATGTCGACGCGGAGGGCGCCCTCCTCCGCCGCACGAACCTCGCCGGGTCGCGTGTCCACGTGACCTCCGACCTCCTCCGGCTTGACGACGGAAGCTTCCTCGCCGCGGGCATGGTCCAGATCCAGAACGGCCGATCTTACGATGCCGTACTCGTTCGCACGGACGCGGACGTCCTCGCCGCCCCGCCTTCGGCCGATCCGTGAGGGCGGGGCCGCCCGCGCGCCCGCGCTCAGAGTGCTCCCTGTGGCTGTCGGATGCTCGAGGTGATAGATTGGCGCGGCGAGCGCTCGTTCGCCGGGAAGCGTAGGAGGGACCTGTGCACCGACAACTCGGCGCTCGACGGAGAGGAACGCGCGTTCAGTTCTACGGCGCCGCGTACATCTGCATCTGCACTCTTGTCGCCGCGCTCTCCTGTGTGTCCTTCTCGTGGCTGGCCCGCAGCGCGGCCGTCGACCTCTCCGGCACGTGGGCCGAGCTGCGCGTGCTGGCGGACTCGGTCACCTTCCCGCTCGTCGGCCAGCTTGAGCGCAAGACGACGCTCATCCACCACGTCGTGATCGCGCACGCGGGAGCGAGTCTCTCGCTTCGCAGCGCGTACTGCGCGGCCGAGTTCGATAACGGCCCCAGCCTCGCAACGACGGTTGAGACCGCGTTCGTTCGCTCCCTGGATCCGGTCTTGGCTGCGGCCGTTGTCGACGGCCCGAGCGACGGAGCGGCCTTCGCACAAGCGTGGTGTACAGAAGTCCACGGAGTGCGCCTCGAACATCCCGACACCGACCCGCTCCCGACGTCGGCCGCCGATCCGCGCGTCTTCGACCAGGATGGCGACGGTCACCCCGGGATCACCGTGCGCGCGTGCGCCTTCGGCCTCATCACCGGCGACGTCTATGTGGTCCAGCGACTCCGGACTCGGCTCGAGGGTCGCGTCGTCTCCGCAGATCGAATCGAGGGGACCGTCCAAGGGTCGGTCGAGCAGGTCATCCTCGGCGCGACGAACTCGCTCTTCCTCGGCGCCATCGTGAGCCGCCCGGATCCCGTCGCGGCCCACAGCTACTTCGTGCTAGAGCGCGTCGACGCGACGGCGGACTGCGACGACGTCCTCTCGCGGCGCGGCAGTGTCTTCGGCGGGTGAGCGCCCGTCTTGCGCGCGGCGGGCCGCGTCGCGCCGACCGCGCCGGGCGCCTTGCCCATCGCGACGCTCGCGACAAGCGGGGACCGCGCCTAGAACACCTGGTCGCGGTACGCGCCCGGCTCGGGCAGCCCGTCGCATAGGTCGAAGCGTCGCTCCCCCAGCTCGGCTACCCACGACCAGACCGTCGCGAATCCGGCGCCGAGCTGCGAGCGCACTCCCTCGTCCGTGCTGCTCAGGAGATCCTCTAGCTCCTGCCCGGTGACGCTTCCCCGCCGGGCTCCCGCGTCGAGCCATCGGCGGGCTGTCGCGAGCCGCTGTGCGGAGTTCGACGGGATCTTCTCCTCGGCGCAGTACGCGCGCATCTCCTGCGTGACGAAGTGATTCGTGACGGCGCCGAGGCCCTTCTTCGGACGCACCACGGCGAGACCCTCCTGCGCAGCCTCTATCGCAGCGACGGCTCCGGCCGCGTCCGCCACGAGGAAGCTCTTCGCTCGAAGGTGCGGAAGAGCCTGGATCCCACCGCCTCGTCGGCCGTCCTACACTGCTCGAGCGCGGCGCGCACAGGGATGTGATCCCACACGCCCGGCCGACTCGTGTAGTGACCTTCCACGCCAGCCACCGCAATCGCCAGTCCCGCCTCGTTCAACCCGTCCTCTCGGCCGACAAGGAGGTTGTAGCCGCAGCAACCGATGTGGGAGAGGCCGCGGCTCGGGTAGGTTCGATACAGCGTGAAGCGCGAGTGCTCGGGTCCATCGTAGTTGCGGCCGAAGAGCGGCCGCCCATGGACCGTGTGCGCTCCGGACACGGCGACCACCGTGCAAGATGGAACGATCCCGACAGCGAGCGAACGAAACCGGACCGCCAGCTCGTCATACCCTCCGCCTTCGGCGATGCCGCGCATCTCCTCCAAGAGGTCAGGGATCTGCCCAGCGAGGCCGCGAGACAGTGCCTCGGTGTAGCGAGCCTGCTCGCCGCTCAGCTTCGGAAGCTCCTCTCCCGATGCCCGCAGCTCGAGGCCGATCTGGCGCCCCATCTCGTAGTGGGTCCCGCACAGCGTGGTCTCTCTCATGTTGTGACGTCCGCCTTCCGTGCCTTGGGATTGTACTGAGAATCTCTCACCCAGTGTCTTAGGACCTGTGACACCGCACGTTGAGCCCACCCAGCCACGCCCGGATCGTGATCTGCCGACGCCACGGACTTCGCGACACGTCGTCGGCTCCGGGAGTCACAGCACATCCTGCGCGCGCTATCATCGGACCAGATACCGATCGATAGACGAAGGAGCTGGCAATGCTCGTCGATGACATCCGATCGTTTGCCGAAGGGATCCCCGCGCCCCTCACGGAGAAGCGCGGCATCTACTCCGTAGAGTTCGTCGTCGCGGAGAGAAGGGCCTTCCTCGCGAAGAGGA
>JAKLFO010000181.1 GCA_022711155.1 Candidatus Bipolaricaulota bacterium | reverse complement strand
GAAGGACAGTATGCCGCCGAGCGCCTCCGGCCGGGAAAAGTCGATCAGCACGTCGGCTTCGGCGGTCACATCGTCCAGCCGCGCAAACACCGGCACGCCCAGGTTCATCCCCTCGGCCGCCGGATCGACGCCGCACGCGACCTCAAAATCCGCGCCCTTGCCCGCCGCCTCGAATCCGGACATCGGCCAGCTCCGGGCCGCTGGCGAACGCGTGGCCGAACGCGACGCCCTGTTGCAGCAACAGGAAGAAGCGCGACGCCAGCTTGCCGAGATGGAGCGGCGCGCCGCCGAAGCGGAACAGCGCGCGCTCGAGATGGAACAACGGCTCGCCGATCTGCGGCAGCGCGAAACGCCGGCGCGGAAGCAGGCCGCGGCGCCGGACAAGGCATCCGCAGCGGAAGCCGAGGCCGTAGCGCCCCCAACCCCCAAGCGATCGCCGCCGGTGCCGCCGCCGAACCTGCGCGACGAAGGCTGGAACCCCTATGCCGGCGAGGTCCAGGC
>JAKLFO010000180.1 GCA_022711155.1 Candidatus Bipolaricaulota bacterium | reverse complement strand
AAGCCCGCCGGAAGACGACCGGCTAGATCGGTCACAGGTGTACGTGCAGCAATGCACTTAGCCGAGTGATACGAATGGGCAATTGAACGTTTTTCTTTTCCGCACATCTGTGCGGAGAAAGATCTTCGGCGAAATCCCGCAAGGGGTGGACCCCAAAGATCTTGCTGTTTACGTGTCGCGGATCACGCCGGATGAATACGGCGTGATAGGGCGAGCAAGATGTGAGCACATGCTCACGTACGTTCCTTTTCACTGAAAGAGCGCAGAGTCCTGGTGCCTTTGGCGGTGGGGTCACACCCGTTCCCATCCCGAACACGGCAGTTAAGCCCACCAGCGCCGATGGTAGTATCCCCTAGGGATGCGAGAGTAGGTCGGTGCCAGGACCCTGCGCTTTTAGCATGCGCGGAATGGCCACCTGCGGTGTCCCTCCCGCGACCCCACCCTTCCCTCAAAGGTGTGGCTCCAGCGCTGGGGCCCGGCGAAGCCACCCAGCGCTTCGCC
>JAKLFO010000018.1 GCA_022711155.1 Candidatus Bipolaricaulota bacterium | reverse complement strand
GACGCCCCTCGCCGAACGAGGCGTCGCCAGCATGCGCAGGAGCTCGTCGCGGATCCGCTCTCCCGAGATCGTCGCGATGCCCGGCGCTTCCTCGGCGATCGCCGCCGCGGTCGCCTCGTCCAGGTGTCCGTCGATCTGGCAGACGAATCGGACGGCGCGCAGCATCCGAAGGAAGTCCTCGGAGAACCGCACCCGCGGATCGCCGATCGCCCGGACGCGCCCGCTCTGGAGGTCGAGCGTTCCCTCGACCAGATCGATGACGCTCCCATCGAGGGTCGCGGCGAGGCCGTTGATCGTCAGGTCGCGACGGCGAACGTCTCCCGCGAGATCCCGTACCAGCTCGACGCGGCCGGGCCAACGGCCGTCGTACCCCCCCTCCACACGGAAGGTGGCCACTTCGTACGATCGCCCGTCCGGCGCGACGATCACGAGCACCCCGAACTCCTCGCCGACTCCGACGATCGGCCTCGCGGGGAACAGCCTTCGGATCTCCTCGGGGAGGGCCGATGTCGCGATGTCCACGTCGGCGGGCGGGAAGGTCACCGCCCGACCCCATCGAGACAAGAGCCCGTCGCGCACGACACCCCCGATCAGCACGGCGTCGTGGCCTGCGCCGCCAAGGCGGCGCAGGATCTCGCGCGCGAACGGGTGCTCCCGGAAGACGGCCTGAACGTCGATCTGTCCTTCGTTGGGCATCGCCCTGACCATACCACGCGACCCGGAGGCCAACAACCTTGCGGTTTGGGCTACGAGAGGCCGAGCGGCTCTCCGGCCTCGTTGAGATCGATGTCCATGAAGACGGGGCGCGCCGGAAGGCCGGGCATGGTCTGCATGTCACCGCACAGGGGATAGACGAACCCCGCGCCCGCGCTGACGCGCACTTCGCGGATCGGCAAGGTAAACCCGCTCGGCGCCCCCTTCACGTCCGGGTCGTGGGACAAGGAGAGGTGGGTCTTCGCCATGCAGATTGGCAGGCGTCCGAAGCCGAGAGCCTCCCAGCGCTCGAGGTCGCGGTCCGCGGTCTCGGAGAAGGCCACGGCGCCAGCGCCGTAGATCTCGCGAGCGATGGTCTCGATCTTCGCGCGCAGCGGAACGTCCAGCGGATAGAGGCAGCGGAACTCGTTCTGCGCGGACGCCGCTTCCAGAACAGCATCTGCGAGCTCGATCGCGCCGTGGCCGCCACGCGCCCACGCCTCGCTCATCACGGCGGACGCGCCGCTCTGCCGCGCCGCCCGCTCCACGCTGTCGAGCTCGCGCCCCGTGTCTTGCGGGAACCGGTTCACCGCGACGACCACGGGGACTCCGAACGTGCGAGCGATTCCGATGTGCCGCCTGAGGTTTGCCAACCCCGCCTCCAGAAGCTCGAGGTCCTCGCGCGTGTACGGCTCGGGAAGAGGCCTGCCGGGCGTCACGCGCGGGCCGCCTCCGTGCATCTTCAGCGCGCGCACAGTCGCGACCAGCACCACCGCATCCGGGACAAGGCCGCTCGCACGGCACTTGATGTCGCAGAACTTCTCCATCCCGATGTCCGCGCCGAACCCCGACTCCGTCACGACGACGTCGGCGAGCTTGAGCGCGATGCGGTCCGCAATGATCGACGAGTTTCCGTGGGCGATGTTGGCGAAGGGGCCCGCGTGCACGAACACGCCCTGCCCCTCCAGCGTCTGCAGAAGCGTCGGGTGCACGGCGTCCTTGAGCAACGCGGCGGCGGCCCCCGCAACGCCGAGACTCTCGGCCGTTACGGGCTTCCCGTCGACGTCGAACGCAACGACGATGCGTCCGATCCGCCGACGTAGGTCGGGCATGTCGTCCGCAAGCGCCAGGCAAGCCATCAGTTCGGACGCCGCGGTGATCTCGAACCCCGTCTCGCGCGGGATTCCGTCGCCCCTGCCCCCGAGGCCAACGACCACGTGCCGAAGCGCGCGATCGCACGTGTCGGTGACCCGGCGCCAGGTGATCGCACCCGGATCGACGTGAAGCTTCTCGAGCCCGCGCGCCGCCCACCCCGCATCCGAGAAGTCACGTTCGTGCATCATCCGCGCGTCGAGCGCGGCGGCGATCAGGTTGTGCGCTGCCGTCACGGCATGGAAGTCCCCCGTGAGGTGTAGGTTGAAGTCCTCCATCGGGATGACCTGCGCGCGCCCGCCCCCGGCGGCGCCGCCTTTGATCCCGAACGTCGGGCCGAGCGAGGGCTGTCGAATGCACGCCACGGCGGACGTCCCCTTCGCGCCGAGACCCTCGACGAGCCCGAGCGTTGTGGTCGTCTTTCCCTCGCCAAGCGGGGTCGGCGTGATCGCCGTGACATCGATGTACTTCCCGTTCGGCCGAGCGCCGCGCGCGGAGAAGGCATCGAGGCGGACCT
This sequence comes from Candidatus Bipolaricaulota bacterium, assembly GCA_022711155.1. Taxonomy (GTDB): domain Bacteria; phylum Bipolaricaulota; class Bipolaricaulia; order UBA7950; family UBA9294; genus CAIOGO01. The sequence goes on along the minus strand of JAKLFO010000018.1, from coordinate 19,577 downwards.
TCGCCTTCGTCTCGCCGTACAGGATGAGCTCGTCCGGACGCAGGCCCAGATCCCCGGCCACGTCCACGATGCGACGGGGCGTGACGGAACGAGCGATCTCGAGGTCACGACTCACGCCGGCTCCTCACGTTTCGTCGCCTCAGGGTCCGGCGCTCCGGGTCCGTCCGGCTCGAGGGACCGGTCATCGTCACGCAGCAGCGTGTCTAGACGCAGCGAGCGCTCGACCGTCTCGTCGAGCACGAAGCGAAGCTCCGGCGTGTAGCGAAGCGAGAGCCTCTCAGCGAGCATGCTCCGGTAGAAACCACGATCCTGGTCCAGTGCCTTGGCGACGAGGTCGCGGTCAACCTCGCCCGCGACCGCGACGTAGACCTTGGCGTAGCGGCCGTCGACGGTCAACCGCACGTCCATGAGTGTTGGGAAAGCCTCGCGGACCACGGGATCGCGGCTCTCAAACTCGAGGATGTCCGAAAGCTCGCGCTGGATGTCCTCGCGTAGGCGGGCGTTCTTGCGGCTGCTCACAGGACCTCCGTCGTCGCCTCAATGACTTCGTAGCCGTTTCCACGCTCCAATTTCCCCTCCAGACGCCCGAGCGCCGCTCGCGTGTGCGTCGCGTCGGTCGATAGGTGCGCGATGCGAAGGCTCGCTCTCTGGAGTCCGGCGTCTGGAGCGATCTCGCAGACAGCGAACGCAGGACCCTCCGCGCGGACGATCGCCACGAGGTGCCGCAGGATGGAGCGCCGCTCCTTGACCGACTCGAGCCCGTAGAGTCTGTACGTCAGCGTCAGCAGCCCGACGTTCATCGACGCCTACCGCTCGACCTCCTTGAGGTCGAACAGAACGAGCTGATCGCCGACTTGCACGTCATCGAAATCCTTGATGCGGATTCCGCACTCGCGGTCCATGAGAACCTCGCGCACGTCCTCCTGAAACCGCCGCAGGGACGCGATCTCGCCGACAAACAGCTCTTTCTCGTTCCGCAGGACGCGTACGCGGCTCTTCCGGGTCACCTTGCCCTCAGACACGTAGCAGCCGGCGACCTTGCCGTTTGGCGTCTTGAACACGTCGCGAACCTCGGCCTTCCCCGAGACGACTTCCTCGAACTCCGGCGCCAGCTTGCGCTTCAGCGCCCGCTCGATCTCGTCGACCAGCTCATAGATGATGTCGTACGAAAGGACGAGGATGCCGTTGTCCTCCGCGGCCCGCGCCGCCTTCCCGTCCGCTCGGACGCCGAACCCCACCACGACGGCCTCGTCCTGCACGGACATCGCAAGGAGCACGTCGCTCTCGGAGATGGCCCCGACGCCGGCGTGGAGGATCGACAACTCGACCCCCTCGATGCGGATCGTCTCCAACTCACGACGCGCCGCTTCGAGCGCGCCGCTCGACGCCGCCTTGAGGATCAGCTGGAGGCGAACCTTCTCCTCGGCCTGCTCTAGGAGTTCGTCAAACGTCATGACGCGGCGGGCCTTCTTCGGCTTCTCGGCCTCTTCGGCGGCCGCGGCCGCACGTCGCGCCGCCGTCTGATCCTCCGCGACGACGAGCCGGGCGCCCACGCTCGGGATGTCGTCGAACCCGAGGATCTCCGCCGACTCGCCGGGCTTCGCCTCTGCCACGCGGCGTCCCGTCTCGTCGAGGAGCGCCTTCACTCGGCCGTGCGCTGCTCCCGCGACGAGCCAATCCTTCTCGCGAAGCGTGCCATCGCGCACGATGACCGTCGCGACGGGGCCGCGCCCCGGTGACAAGTGGCTCTCGATGATGACGGCCTCCAGCGGGGCGTCAGGGTCGGCGCGCAAGTCCTCCATGTCCGCAACGAGAAGGATCATCTCGAGCAGGTCCTCGACGTTCGTTCCCTGAAGCGCCGAGATCTCGACGGTGATCGTGCTGCCGCCCCACGCCTCCGGAGTCAGGCCGTGCTTCGCGAGGTCCGACATCACCTTGTTCACGTCGGCGTTCGCTTTGTCGACCTTGTTGACTGCGACGATCATCGGGATCTCCGCGGCCTTGATGTGATCAATAGCTTCCAGCGTTTGCGTCATCACACCGTCGTCCGCCGCGACGACGAGGATCGCGATGTCGGTCGCCTTGGCACCGCGCGCTCGCATGCCGGTGAACGCCTTGTGGCCGGGCGTATCGATGAACGTGATCCGCCGTCCGTGCAAGTCGACCTGGTACGCGGCCACGCCTTGCGTGATTCCGCCCGCCTCCTTGGCGGCGAGGTGGGAGTGGCGGATGGCGTCCAGGAGCGTCGTTTTCCCGTGGTCGATGTGGCCGAGCACGGACACGACCGGCGGGCGCGGCGCTCCGTGCCGCGGGGCGTGATCGCCGGCCTTCCGCGGAGCGACCACTTCAGCCGTCGGCGCCTCCGAAGATTCGGTCTCCGCTTCTCGTTCCGCGGTTGTCTGCACCGGGGCAGGCCCGCCCTTCGGCGCCTGAGTCGCAGCTTGTCGCGCACCCCGCGGCGCAGCCTCCGCCGCAGCCCGCGGCGCGGCGTGTGGCGTGGCCTGCGGCGAAGCCTGCGGCTCGCGGTAGAGCTGAAGGATCAGCGCGTACTCCTCTTCCTCGACGGAGTTGGCCGCCTTCATGCCGGGCATCCCCATCTCTTCGAGCTTGGCAATCAAGTCCTTGCTCGAGACGTTGAGCTCGTGAGCGATCTCGTAGACCCTCTTTCGTGCCAAGAATGCCCTTCCTTTCCGACTCTCCAGGGTATGAGCGCGGCACTGACTATACGTGATGGGCTCGGGTCCGTCAATCGCGCGGCCCATCGCTGCCGCGGGCTTCGTGCTCGGCGAGAATGCGGATCCGAACAGCCTCAGGCTCCGGCGGCCCCGGCGGCTCGCTCGTCAAGCCACGCCTTCACCTTCTGGATATCGAGCCACGTCAGGTGTTTTGGGCTCCCCTTCTCTTTGGACGGGTATCGCAAGAGGTAGCTCGGGTGGAACATCGGAAGCACGAGGATGCCGCCCCGCCACGCGTAGAACTTTCCGTGGGACTGCGTGATCCCCGGCGCATCGGGCAGGAGCCACTGCGTCGGGGTGTTGCCGAGCGCGACGATCAAGGCCGGCTGGATGAGCGCGATCTGCGCCTCGAGGTACGGGAAGCAGGCCTCCATCTCCCCGCGCGCCGGAACGCGATTCCCTGGAGGCCGGCACTTCACGACGTTCGTGATGTAGGCGTCCTCTCGTCGCAGGCCGACGGAGCCCATGACTTCATCGAGCTTCTGGCCCGCCGGGCCCACGAACGGCCGCCCCGTCGTGTCTTCGACCTCGCCCGGACCCTCTCCGATCATCATGAGCGACGCGCGCGGCGATCCCTCTCCGAACACGACGCTCGTTCGCGTCGACCCGAGCGCGCACGCCATGCAGGCCGAAGCCCGAGCGCGTAGCGAGTCAAGAGTTAGGGGCGCTGAGCCTTCCACGGACGCCTCCCGAGATCTGCCGGAGTTGCGAAAGACAAGAGCGGGCAACGGGACTCGAACCCGCGACCCTCAGCTTGGGAAGCTGATGCTCTACCAACTGAGCTATGCCCGCATCGGTTCTGAGTATAGCCCGCCGGTCTGCGGCGGCCAACCTACCCCTCCAGGACGGCCAGCGCCGGCAGGGACTTGCCCCGGAGGAATGCCAGGCATGCCCCGCCGCCCGTAGAGATGAAGCCGATCCGATCCGACAGGCCCATCTCCTCGACCGCCTCGCCCGTCTCGCCCCCTCCGATCACGCTGAACGCGCCGGACGCCGCGACCGCCTCGGCGACGCCGCGCGTGCCTCGGGCGAACGCCGGGAACTCGAACGCGCCCATCGGACCCGCCCAGACCAGGGAACGCGCCCCCGCGATGACGCGCGAGAACTGCGCCACGGACTTCGGCCCGATATCAAACCCGCAGAGCCCGGCCGGGATGCGCGCCGCATCGCCCACCGTCGTCTCCGCCGCCGACAGCGCGGGCGCCAGCACAGCGTCCGCGGGAAGGACGATCTCCGTTCCGCGTTCCTTCGCGGCCTTCAGAATCGCTCGCAGGTCGTCGAACAGCTCCGGCTCCACGCGGGAGCCGCCCACCTCGGCGCCCGTCGCCGCAAGGACGGTGAACGCAACGCCTCCGCCGATGAGGACCGCGTCCACGCGGGCCACGAGGTCGCGCAGCACGCCCAGTTTGTCGGCCGCCTTCTTTCCGCCGACGATCGCGACGTACGGCCGCGCGGGGTCGCGGAGGAGACGAGAGAGCTGGTCGACTTCTTCCTGCACCAAGAGCCCGGCGTACGCCGGCAGCCGCTCGGCCACGCCCACCGTGGACGCGTGCGCGCGGTGGGCGGTCCCGAAGGCGTCGTCCACGTAGACGTCGCCCAGTGCTGCGAGCCCGGCGGCGAACGACGGATCGTTCGCCTCTTCTTCGGCATGGAAACGGATGTTCTCGAGGAGGAGAACGTCGCCCGGCCTGGCGGCTCTCACGGACGCCTCCACCGCGGCGCCGACGCAGTCATCGAGCTTCTGGACGGGGCGCCGCAAGAGCGCGGACAGCCGCTCCGCCAGCGGGTCCACACGAAGCTCCGGCACCACGGCGCCGTCCGGCCGACCTAGGTGCGTGAAGAGGACGACCTTCGCGCCTCGCTGCAAGAGCAGCTCCAGGGTGGGGAGCGATGCGCGGATGCGGGCATCGTCCTTGACCGTCCGGCCGTCCATGGGAACGTTGTAGTCGACGCGGACGAGCACGGTCTTCCCAGCTACGTCCGCTTCCTGAATCCGCCGAATCTGTTGCGCGCGAGCCATTGGGTCTCCTCCCTCTGCACGGCTGAGCGGTTGAACGCAATACGGAACGGCATTATAATCGCCGCCGATGAACGGGCAAGGGTTGGTCCTCGCTGCAGTTGGCCTGTTCGCGGCGCTGGTGGTCACCGTGGCCACCGTCAACCACCGACTGCTCGATCAGCATCCGGCGTCTGAGGCAAGCGGACTCTTGTGGCGGGTCGAGCGCGCTCTCAACTCCGCCGAGGATCTCGAGTTCTTCGTATCATCGACCGACTACGCGCACCCAGCCGACGCCGTCCGGATGGAGGTTCGCGTCATTGTCCGCCCGGTGCCCGTCCTGTTCGTCGAGTACGCGGAGCCGGATTCGCTGCGCGGCCAGGTGGTCACGGTGGAGAACGACCTCCTGTCGCAGTACTTCCCCAGCCAGGACACCGTCGTCGTACGCCGCTGGTCGGGCCTCCCCCTGGCTGCCGTCGGCCTCGCCGCGCTGGACGTGGCCCAGCTGCGGGCCGACCTCCAGAAGGGCACTGTGACGGCGCGCGTCTTGGACGAGTCGACGGCTCTCTCCAGCATCGCCGCAGTCGGCGTCCCCCTCGGCGACGCGTCACGGAGCGAGACGTCCGCCGCCATTCCGGACGTCGACCCTTCGTCGTCGTCCACGTTCGCTCCCCCTTTGCCCGGGTTCGCGTCCACGGGGTCCAGCTTGTTTGGCGAAGGTTTGGCGAGCTACGTGATCGAGGTGCGGGATACCGCATCCGGCGAGTTGGTGCAGGCTGTCTGGGTCGACCGGGCGACCTACCTTCTCCAGAGAATCGTCTACTTTGAGAACGAGCAGCGGGCGCGAGCCCTCGAAGTGGAGAGCATGCGCATCAACCAGGGACTCACGATCGACGAAGTCCTCGTAACGCCGAGCGTGAGCGTCACCGTGCGCGGGTAGACGCCGCGGTCGGCCTCAGTTCCCTTCGGCCTCGCTCGGCGCGCCGCGTCGCCGCCGGAACTCCCGGAGATCCAGGCCCTCCTCGACGAATTCCTGAAACTCGTCTTCCTCGGCAAACGGGGACTCGATCGACGCGACGTCGAACACGGCATCCTCGATGAAGATCGGGCAACCGACGCGCAGCGAGAGGGCCAACGAGTCGGACGGCCGCGCGTCGAACTCGATCTCGTCTCCCGCCTCCGACCGCACGAAGATCGAAGCGAAGTACGTCCCTTCCTTCACTTCCTTGATGATCACGCGCTCGACGGCGGCGTGGAGGCTCTGGAGCATGTCCTTCATCAGCGCATGCGTGAGCGGGCGCGGGAAGTCCTCGCTCTGCAACCCGAAGGCAATGGAGATCGCCTCCGCGTCGCCGATCCAAATCGGCAGAGCCTTCTGGGACTTGCGGTCCTTCAGAAGCACGACAGGCGAGTTGTTGGAGGGATCCACCAACAGTGCTTTGATGACAACTTCCCGCATCGTGCCGCTCCTTCCCTTCGCGCGCCGCGATTATACAGTCCCCACGGAAGTGGACAAACCGGCGCGCTGGACTCGTCGCATCGCCACGCTACACTGGAAGAGTGAAACCCGCTGGGGGTGGTCCGGGTGTGCGGAATCGTCGGCTACATCGGTAAGGAAGACGCGGCCTCGTTCCTGCTGCAGAGCCTTAAGCGCCTCGAGTACCGCGGCTATGACTCCGCGGGAATCGCCGTGATCGAGCGCGGCCGGCTCGTGCGCGTCCGCCGCGCGGGGAAGGTTCGAGATCTCGAGGCCGCGCTGGGCGACACGCCGCTTGCCGCGACGGTGGGCATCGGACACACGCGATGGGCCACGCACGGGGCACCGACAGACGAGAACGCCCACCCGCACGTCGACTGCAACGGCCGCATCGCCGTCATTCACAACGGCATCATCGAGAACCACGCGCCCCTGCGGCGCAAGCTTGCCGACGAGGGCCACGTCTTCTCTTCCGACACCGACACCGAGGTGTTGGCGCACCTCATCGAGTCGCTCGACGACGGCAACCTCCTCGAGGCGGTCCGCCGCGCCGTGGCGCAAGCGGAAGGCGCGTTCGCCGTCGCCGTTCTCTCCCAGGACCACCCCGACCGGATCATCGTCGCGAAGAGGGGAAGCCCGCTCGTCGTCGGACGCGGAGACGACGCGAGCTTCATCAGCTCCGACGTCCCGGCCCTGCTTGGCAGAGCGTCCGAAGTGCAGTTCCTCGCCGACGGCGAGTTCGGGGAGGTCACGCGGGACGGGTACCACCTCTTTGCCCTGGACGGCCGCCCCGTGCAGGGAACGCCACACCGCGTGTCGATGGACCCCGTCGCGATCCAGAAGGGCGGCTACAAGCACTTCATGCAGAAGGAGATCCACGAACAGCCCCGCTCCGTCGGAGAGACGATTCGGGAAAAGACTGAGCCGACCGGCGCCGGCCTCTCCCTGCCGGGCGTCGAGCGCGTGCCGACCGATTTCGACCACGTCTACTTCGTCGCCTGCGGAACGGCTTACCATGCCGCGAAGGTCGCCGAGTACTTGTGGGAGGACGCCCTTCCAGTCCCTGCCCATGCGGTCATCGCGTCGGAGTTCCGCCTCCGGAACCCGCACATCACCCCGCGCACGCTCGTCGTGGCCGTCTCGCAGTCCGGCGAGACGATCGACACGCTGATGGCGGTGCGCTTGGCGCGATCGCGCGGGGCGCACGTCCTCGCGCTCGTCAACAGCGAGCAGTCGGCGATCGAGCGAGAGTCGCACGGGGCCGTGTACACGCGCGCGGGAGTGGAGATCGGCGTCGCCGCCACCAAGACCTTCACGGCGCAGATCGCCGCGCTCGGCCTTCTCGGCATGGCCCTCGCGGAACGCCGCGGGGGGATCCCCGCGCCCGGAACGGGAGACGCACTCAGGGAGCTGGCGCTCCTGCCCGGGAGAATCGTCGAGGCGCTGCGGGTCGAGGAGCGCGTCAAGACCCTCGCAGAGAAGCTCCGCCGCGCCTCGGACGTCCTGTTCTTGGCGCGCGGCGTCCTCTATCCCATCGCACTCGAAGGGGCGCTCAAGCTCAAGGAGATCTCGTACATCCACGCTGAGGGATACCCGGCCGGGGAGATGAAGCACGGCCCGATCGCACTGATCGACGAGGACACTCCCGTCCTCATGCTCGCGGCGCGCGGCCCAGCCTACGACAAGCTCCTGTCCAACATGGAAGAGGTCAAGGCGAGGAAGGGCTTCGTCGTCGCGGTGTCCGACGCTCCAGACGATCCCAACCTCGTCCGGCTGGCCGACGAGGTGCTCCCCGTCCCCGCGTCGACCGGGATCGCGCTCCCGATCCTGTTCACGATCCCGCTCCAGCTCCTCGCGTACTACGTCGCCGTCGCGCGAGGCACAGACGTAGATCAGCCGCGCAACCTCGCCAAGACGGTCACCGTGGAGTAGTCGGCGCAGGACGGCTAGCCGACACCGTGCGCCTGCGCCCAGGCCCACGCGGTGCGGACGATCTCGTCAAGCGAAGTGATCTCGGGAACCCAGTCGAGCTCACGCCTCGCAAGCCGCGAGTCCGCGACGAGCGACGGCGGATCGCCGGGGCGCCTTGGCCCGTCCACGACGCGGATCGCGCGGCCTGTCACGCGGCGACAGGTCTCGATCACCTCGCGAACCGAGAACCCCTGCATCGACCCCAAGTTGTATGCGCCGCCCGAACTTCCGGCCGCGAGCGCGCGCAGCGCAGCGGCGTGCGCGCGCGACAGGTCGTCGACGTGAACGTAGTCGCGGATGCAGGTGCCATCCGGTGTATCGTAGTCCGTGCCGAAGACCCGGACCTCCCGTCGGGCGTCCATCGCTGCCGCAAGCACCAGCGGGATGAGGTGCGTCTCCGGCCGGTGCGTCTCGCCCAGCCGTCCGTCGCTTGCCGCTCCGGCAGCGTTGAAGTACCGAAGCGCCACGTAGCGTAGCCCGGAGCCGCGCGCGCAGTCCGCGAGGATCTCCTCGACGATCCACTTGGTCCGCCCGTAGACGCTCGTCGGGTTCTTGCCATGATCCTCAGGAATCGGCACCTGCCGCGGGTCACCATACACGGCCGCGCTCGACGAGAAGACGAGCTGCCGCACCCCGCTCGAGCGCATCTGGCGCAAGAGGTTGATCGTCCCGCCGACGTTCTGCTCGTAGTACCGCTCGGGCTGGACCATGGACTCGCCGACGCAGATCAGGCCGGCGAAATGGAGGACCGCCTCGATGTCGTGCTCGGCGAAGACACGCTCGAGCGCGGTCGAGTCGAGCAGATCGCCCTCGACGAAGCGCTGCGCCAGAACCGCATCGCGTCGCCCCTGCGAGAGGTTGTCGAAGACGACGACGTCTCGCCCTTCCCGTACGAGCTCGCGCACGCAATGGCTTCCGACGTAGCCGGCGCCTCCAGTGACCAGGATCATCGCGCCATCCCCTCCCCGCGTCCCAAGCGCGGGGCCAGAGCGTACGCCCGCCGCGTGCGTCGAACAACCGCAGGCGCGAACCTTGTCTTCCCTGTTGCCGGTCCGTACCCTCAACCCCACGAGGCGGTCGCGCTCCGCGACTGCGACAGGGGGGGCGATGGGATCCGGTGAGTCCAAGCTGCGCATCCACGTGGTCTCCGAGACGGCCTATGTCGGCAAGGGCCAGGGCGTCCACACCGCGTTCGTCGACTGCGTGAATCTCCTCAAGCGGTCGGACAAGCTCGAAGTGGTCGTCAACCAGGACGGCTGGGGCGACGTGCTCCACGCCCACACCTATGGCCCCTACTTCTTCTGGAAGGGGCGCAAGTACCGCGGCCGCCGCGTCTTCACCGTCCACGTCATCCCAGACTCGGCGCGCGGCTCGATTCCCGCCGAGCGGTGGCTCATGCCGGTGGTCCGTCGCTACCTGCGCCGCGTCTACAACTACGCGACCGTCTGCATTTCGATCTCGCCCGCGGTGACCGACGCTCTGCGCGGCCTGGATGTCCGCAGCCGCATCGTCGAGATCGTCAATCCTATCGACGTGGACCGCTTCCGCGGCTCGCCCGAGCTGCGCGCCGAGGGCCGCGCGCGATTCGGCATTCCCGACGACGCGTTCGTCGTGCTCGGCGTAGGGCAGCTCGAGGGCCGCAAGGGTGTGGAGGACTTCATCGATGTCGCGCTCGCCTCGCCTCACGCGCACTTCCTCTGGGTCGGCGGCCGCCCGCTGGGAGCGACGACCGAGGGCAAGTCGCGCATCGACCGCCGGATCCGCGAGGCGGGTTCGCGCGTGCAGTTCGCCGGGCTGATCGACCTTGAGCAGATGCCTCTCGCGTACAACGCGGCCGACGCGTTCCTGTTCCCGAGTTACCAGGAGAACTGCCCGCTCGCGCCTCTCGAGGCCGCCGCGTGCGGCCTCCCAGTGGTCTATCGTGATCTGCCCGAGTACCGGCGCCTCTACAAGAACGAGTACCTCGCCGCGCCGGACACGCCCGGGTTCATCCAGATCGTGGACCAGCTGAGAGCGGATCCCGCGTACCGGGCGCGCGCGCGCGAGCTGTCGGCACGCGTCGTCCGCCAGTTCGAGCGAGACGAGGTGCTCGCCTCGCTGGAGAAGCTCTACGCCGAACTCGCCGAGTAGACGAGTTCCCCACCCGCGAAGGTGAGCCGAACGCGCGCCACGGCCGCCGTCTCCGCGCACAGGAAACGGTCGAGGACGACCAGGTCGGCCTTTTCCCCCGGGATGAGCCGGCCCGCCGTAGGCAGGCCGCCGCTCAACCCCGCCGCCCCCTCCGTGTACGCCCTCACCGCCTCCTCGAGGCCAAGCCGTTGCCCGAGGCGAGGGGGTGAGACCGCCGAGGCGATCCCGTAGAGGGGCGAGAGCGGCATCCCATCCGAGCCGAACCCGAGTGGAATCCCGGCATCGAGCACGCGCCGGAACGGGTTCGAGCGCGCGTCCCGTCCTCGACCGAGCGACGCCTCGTAGAGGCCTCCCGCGCCGGACCAGTTTCCAACGAAGTTCGGCTGCATGCACACCGACAGGCCGAGAGAGCGTACGGCGCGGACTTCGCGCGCCGCGGGGAACTCGAAGTGCTCGATCCGATGGCGCAGCTCCGGTCGCGTGCGCGCTTCACGGTGCGCGCGCAGGACGTGCGCGATCGCGCGATCGCCGATGGCGTGCGTTAGCGTCTGCAGGTTCGCCTCATCCGCCGCGGCGAGCGCGTCGCGGAGAGCCCCGCGCCGCTGGTTGAGTCGCCCTCTTCCTCCCCACCTGTACGGCCATCGGAACGCAGCGTTCCGGGCCCCCACTGAGCCGTCGGCGAACAGCTTCACGCCGCCCCAACGGAACCAATCGTCGCCGGCCCCCGTCGCGACGCCACGCTCCGCCAGCTCGCCCGTTCGTTCGGCCGGCACGTGGGCGACGAGGCGAAGCCGCAGTCCGCGAGCTCGCTTCTCTAGGACTCGCGGGTCGAGCCACCCGCTCATCACGTGCGCCGTGGTGACGCCGAGAGCGTGGCAACGCGAGGCGGCGGCCGCGAGAGCCCGGCCGACCGTCTCGCCATCCGGGCGGACGAGAGACAGGACGGCTTCGACCGCCTCCTCGCGCACGCGCCCAGTCGCCGCGTCCACCAGGTGCGATCGACTTCCTATAGCGTCGCGAGCCGCGCGAAGCGCTGCACGGCTGAGCACCGCGACGTGCCCGTCGACGCGCACGGCCACGATGCAGGCGTCCCCCCCCACTCGATCCAACTCCGCGCGCGACAGTGCGGCCGAAGGCGTCCAGCGGCTCTCGTCCCACCCCTCGGCGAGCAGCCATTCTCCTCGCGCGCGCGCACACGCCGCCGCGTCCAGAGCCTCGAGCGTCTCGGAGCGCGACAGCCCGGCAAGGTCCAGCGTCCAGCCGCACTCGGCCAACCCCGATTGGAGGAGGTGCGTGTGCGCGTCGATGAACCCCGGCAGAATGGCGCCTCCCCCCGCGTCGACTCGCTCGCCCGTGAAGCCCTCGAACGTGCGGCCGTCCCCGACGGCTTCGATGCGGCCGTCCGTCACCAGGATCGCGTCCGCCCCTTCTTTACCCCATACGCGCCCATTCCAGATGAGATACGAGCTAGGCATGTCCCACCCTCCGGGAATGCGCGCAGCGCTCCTCGAATCCGTGCATCGCATAGAATGGCGTACCCATGGGCTCTAGCGCGTGTCCTTCCATGTCCTTTCCATCTTTATTGCCACCCATCTGCATGGATACCTCGGTATAACCCAGTACCCTAGCGACGTTCTCGGTTTCTGCGGCATCGAAACCAGGGACCGTGATCGACTCGCGAGCTGTGGAGAGGGGGTGAGGTGAATGCCAAAAAAGGAAATCTACGACAAGCTGTCGATCTATATCCCCCAGAAGAAGATGGGGGAACGGCCCGTTGAGAGGCTGATCAAGCTGGGAGAGAAGCACGATCGATCGATCAACTACCTCGTGGTGGATGCGATTCTCCAGTATCTCGAACGGGAGGAGAACAGGAGTTAATCCGGTTCTTGTAGATGGGACAGGCGGGGACTCGACGTCCCCGCCTTCCTTTTCTTCACGCCCTTGGAGTGATCGGCTAGACGAGCGCCGCCAGGGCCGCGACATTCACGTGCTCCAGCACCAACTCGCGAATCCGCGTCGCCTTGCGACCGTCGTCGGCGGTCAGTAGCGGCTCGATCCGCTCGACCTGCATCGCGACGCTGTACGTGTCGCCGGGAACGAGCAGGAGTGGGATCCTCCTCTCGGTCGCCTTCGACATGACCTGGGCGGGCGGCAGGATGTTGTTCGTGAGTACGACAGCCGACGTCCCGCCGGCTTCGATGGCCGCCAGGATCATGTCGCTCCGGTCGCCGCTCGTGATGACCAGCTTCTCCGGCGCCCGCATGCGCTCTTCGGCCATCGCCGCAGCAACCGACATCGCGCCGACGGCGACGCTTCGCACGATGTTGCCCAATCCCTCTTCGCCCGCGACGACGCGCGCGAACAGCCGGTCGGCCACGAGGGAGACCGTCATCGTCGTCAGTTCCTTGTCATACGGAATGACTCCCAGGACCTCGACGCCGAGCGCCGCGATCTCCGGAAGGTGCACTTCTTTGAAGTCCTCCAGGTGAACGACCTTGTTCACGATGATCCCGGCGACGGATGCCTCTTGCGCGCTGACGAACCGCTGGATGAAGGCCACGTCGTCGGCGATCTCGTTCTCGGCCCCGCTCACGACAATCACGACAGGATGTCCAGTTTCCTGCGAGATGGTCAGCGGGTCGAGGCACACCGACGCGCCGTACTCGAGGTCCTTTCCGGACTCGATCAGGACGGCGCCGCGGCCCTGCCCGATCGCCGCGAGGCTCTGGCGCAGCTCGTCGAACATCGATGCGCGGTCGTACATGAACCGCAGCTTGGAGTGGTCGAACCCGATGCTCATCGATTCAGGCTCCTGCTCGAGGTGGAGGAGGCGCGCGAACAGGGCGGCATCGTAGTCCCACAGCCTCTTCTTGCGGTAGAGGAACCGGTCGCCCAACGGCTTCATATAGCCGAACCGCCGATCGAGGGCACTCGCCAACCCGACGAGCACGCTCGTCTTTCCCGCACTTTCACGCGTCGACGCCACGATCAGCGACTTCACGCTGCGTCACCCCCTTGGGTCCCACGAAACAAGATCCTCACATCCACTGCCTTGACTCCTTCGCCGTAGTCGTAGACCACGAGCGGATTGACTTCGATGTCGGTGATCTCGCGGCACTCCGCGATGAGCCTGCCCAGACGCATCACGACGTCCGCCGCGGCTCCGATGTCCTTTCGGCTCTCCCCGCGGACTCCGAGCAGGAGCGGGTAGGCCCGTATGCTGCCGATCATCTCGCGCGCCACGCGCCCGGTCACCGGCGCGGCGCGGAAGGAGACGTCCTTCATCACCTCGACGTAGATGCCTCCCAGCCCGAACATCGCCACGGGGCCAAAAGACGGGTCCTGGCGAGCACCAACGATGGTCTCCACGCCAGCGCGCACCATCTCCACGACCTCGACGCCCTCGATCACGGCGTCCGGCTTGTAGCGCAGACAGCTCCGCAGAATCGCCTGGTACGCGTCGACGACTTCGTCGCGATCCTCGAGGTCGAGGGCGACGCCTCCGGCGTCGCTCTTGTGCACGATGTCCTTCGACACCACCTTCATGACGACCGGGTAGCCGATGGTCTCGGCCGCCCGGATCGCCGCATCGAGATCGCGCGCCAGAATCGAGCGCGGCATGCGGAGGCCGAGCGCCGCGGCGACTTCGGCGGCCTCGTGGGCGAGCAGGAACTTGCGTCCCTGGGCCCCGGCGCGCGCCAGGACCTGGCGGATGCTGGCGATGTCCATCTCGGGCGGCGTCTCCGCCTCCTCGTTCCCCTCCGTCAGGCGGCGCCACGAACGGTACAGGGATCCCAAGACGGAGATCGCCTCGTACACGTCGCCGAACACGGGAACCCCCTCCGACCGCAGCTCGCGGATCATCGTTTCGATCCTCTCGCCGCCGAACAAGGCGAAGACGATCGGCTTGACCTCCGCGTAGCGCCGGTAGACGGAGCGCAACAGGTCGGCGAACTGCGTCGTGTCGAACAAAGCCGTCTCGCAGTACAGGGCGATCGCCGCGTGCATGTCGGAGCGGGCGAGGACGGCGTCGAGGGAGCGCGCGTAGTCGTCGCCCGTCGCCTGCCCTGTGAGGTCCACCGGGTTCTTCGACGAACCGAACTCCGGCATGACGTCGGCGAACGCGGTCGCGAGCACGGGTTGGTTGTCGTAGAGTCGCACCCCGTACTTCTCGCACGCGTCGGTGGCCAGTACGCCGATACCGCCGCCGTTCGTGACGATGACGGCGTCCTCGCCCGAAGGCAGGGGCGCGGTGGACAGGAAGCGGACCCAGTTGAACGCCTCCTGCACGCTCTCCGCGCGCAGGACGCCGCACTGCCGCATGATGTCGTCGAAAACGTCGTCCGCGCCGGCGAGGGACCCAGTGTGCGACGCCGCAGCCATCGCCCCGCGAGCGGAGCGCCCGGACTTGATGACGACGACGTGCTTGCGCTGCGTCACCTCGCGCAGGGTCTTGACCAGCCTCTCGCCGTTCTTCACGCCCTCGACGTACAAGAGGACGACGCGCGTCTCAGGGTCGTCGGCCAAGTACTCGAGCAGGTCGGCTTCATCGATGTCCGACTTGTTGCCGACGGAGATGAGCGCGGACAGCCCGAGGGACTCGGCTGCCGTCTTCCCGATCATGGCAATGCCGAGCGCGCCGCTCTGCGTCACGATCGCGACGTGGCCTGGCAAGATCCCGCCCGGGCCGAACGTCGCGTCGAGGCGGCTCGTCGCAGAGTAGATGCCGAAGATGTTCGGCCCCAGAACGCGCATCCCGTGTTTCTTGGCGAGGGCCACGAGTTCCTTCTCGAGAGCGATGTTGCCGATCTCGGAGAAGCCCGAAGTGACGACGACCAGGTGCCCTACGTCCTTGGCCGCGCAGTCTCCGACGGCGCCGAGGACGTGCTCGGCAGGCACCGCGAGGACGGCGACGTCGACAGCGCCCTCGACGTCCGCCAGCTTCGCGTAGACCTTCCGCCCCAGGATCTCGCCGCCCTTGGGATTGATCGGGTAGATCTCGCCCGTGAACCCGGCCTTCACCATGTTCTCGACGACCCGGTAGCCGATCTTCCCCGGGTTGGCGGAGGCGCCGACCACGGCGACGCCGCGCGGGTTGAACAGGCGCCCCATGCTCGCGCGCGTCTCCATGCCGCTAGAAGAGCATCTTGAGCTCATAGACGCCGGCACCCCGTTTCTTCTCCATCGAGAATCCCGCCCGCTCGAACAGCCGCATCATCGGGCGATTCTCGATCAGCACTTCCGCGGTGAACCCCAAGAGACCTTCCTTTCTTGCGAGGAGCGTGAGGTAGTTCAGAAGCTCCGTCCCCACGCCTCGATTCTGATGCTCGTCGGACACCACCAGCGCGACCTCCGCCGTGTGCGACTGCGCATCCATTCCGTACTGACCCACTCCGACCACCACCTCGCGCTCTTCGACGTTCGCCAACGCGAGAATCACCATCTCCGACGTGTAGTCGATCACCACGAACTCCTGGAGCCTCTCGTGCGGCATGTCCTTGCGCGAGGAGATGAACCTCTGGTACGTCGACTGGTCGGATAGCGCGTAGAAGAAGTCCTTCAGGATGGGCTCGTCGCTGATGCGCACCGGCCGGAGGAGCACTTCCAGCCCGCCTCTCGTGGTGCGGTACGTCTCGAGATGCTCGGGGTACTCGCCTCGCTTCCCGGGGACGTAGGCCTGGTCGCGGTAGATGAGGTTTCTGGCCTTCGCCTCGCGCAAGAGCCACGGCCGGTACTTCGGGTGCGCCACGCGGACCAGTTCCATCGCCCGCTCGCGCATGTTCTTGCCGTGCAAGTAGGCGATCCCGTACTCGGTGACGACGTAGTGCAAGTCGCCGCGCGTCAGGGTGACCCCCGCGCCGTTCGTCAGGCACGGCACGATGCGCGAGACCTCGCCGTGCCTGGCCGTCGACTCGATGCAGAGGATCGACTTCCCTTGAGGCGCCAGCACGGCGCCGCGCATGAAATCGGCCTGGCCGCCGATGCCGCTGTAGAACTCACTTCCCAACGACTCCGCCGTCGCCTGGCCCGTGAGGTCGATCTCGAGCGCCGTGTTGATCGCCGTCATCTTGTCGATCCGCGAGATCACGGCCGGGTGGTTCGTGTAGTCCACGGCCCGGAATGACACGGACGGGTTGTCGCTCAAGTACGCGTACGTCTGCCGGCCGCCCATGCAGAACGACGCCACCGTCTTGTTCCGGTCGAGGGACTTCTGCGTGTTGTCAATGACCCCGGCCTTCATGAGCTCCACGATTCCGTCGCTCAGGAGCTCGGTGTGCACGCCCAGGTGCTGTTTCCCGGACAGGTGCGACAGGATGGCGTCCGGCACTCGCCCGTACCCCACCTGAATCGTCGCTCCGTCCTGAACCAGGCGGGCGACGTACTTGCCGATCCGGTCGGCAATGTCGTCGGGAATCGTCGTCTCATACTCGAGGAGCGGTTCGTCGTGCGGAAGGATGAAGTCGACGTCGCGCAGGTGGAGGAAGCTGTCGCCGTGCGTTCGCGGCATGTTCCGATTGACCTGGCAGATGATCGTCCGGGCGCAGTCCGTCGCCGCGCGGACGATGTCGACGCTCACTCCGAGGCTCATGTACCCGTGCGCATCGGGAGGAGAAGTCTGGACAAGCGCCACGTCGATCGGAACGACGCCGCTCCGAAAGAGCTCCGGCACCTGCGAGAGGAAGATCGCCGTGTAGTCGGCCTCCCCCTCGTTCACCGCAGCGCGGGTCGGCGAGCCGATGAAGAACGAGTCGAGGCGGAAGTTGCGCTTCACTTCCTCGCGGAGGTATGGGGTCAACCCCAGCGTCCAGACGTGCACGACCTCGGCGTCGAAGAACGCCTTGGGATTCGTCTTGACGAATTCGACCATCGCGTCGACGAGGTACTGAGGCTGCCCGCACCCCGTGCCAATGAAGATACGGTCCCCCCTGTGAATTCGAGAGAACGCGACATCGGGCGAAACGAACTTCTCGGGGTACTCCTCGCGGAATCGATCCCAGGTGTCCATACTGCCCTGGCCGTCACGCTCGCACGGAGCGCGCGTCACCCACCCTCTCCCCTCGTTCCCATCCAGCGGCGTCAGACTTCGCCTGCGGAGCCCGTCTATTCTCCGAGATCGGCGTCCACGGCGCAAACAGACGCCGACTGGACTCGGGGAGAAGCGTACGGCGCAGCGGGATCGGCCGGACGGACTGGATCCTCTTCGGGAGCCCGCACGTCCCGGCGACCCGCTGCGCCGGCAAGGAGGTGCTGTGGCGTTGCACCCGCTGTCGCAGGCCACCCGGAGCTGCTGCGACAAGCGTGATGCGAATCACCGATGGGACGATCCTACGAAACTGAGCGCGCGTCTCGGACAACCGCCCGTTCGAGAGAGGACATTGGTCTGGTTAGGCCTCGCGCACGGCCGCGGCGCCCTCGCCCGCCAGGCGCCCGGTCGCGAAGGCCCACAGGAAGTTGTGCCCCCCCAGAGGCCCCACAGCGTCGAGGATCTCGCCCGCGAAGTGCAGGCACGGGACGATGCGGCTCTGCAACGTCCTGGGATCGACGTCGGCAAGCGCGATGCCTCCGCCGGTCACCTCCGCCTCGCGGTACCCGCAGCTATCGACCCACGGGAGCGGGTAGGCGGTCAGCGCCGCGAGGACGCGGGCACGAGCCTCTCGCGGCATGGGCTCGACGGGCGCGTCCCACAAGTCGAGCTCCTCGAGGAGCTTGTCGACGAGGCGGTCGGGGAGATCCTGCTTCAGGATCCCGCGCAACGTGCCGCGCCCGCGCGACAGCACATCCAGCCACTCCGTCTCCGTCCGATCGAGCCACGCGACGCGCACGGCCAGGCGCTCGCCGGCAGCGAGGGCACGGGTGACGTGGTGCGACATGTTGAGCACGACGGGCCCGCTGTACCCGACATGGGTGAACAGGAAGTCTCCCACGCCGATCGCTTTCGTGCGCCCCGCTCCCACCTCGAGCCGCACCGGGAGAGAGACGCCCGCCAAGGCCGTGTGCTCGAACCGGCCGTTGCGCAGCGGAACGAGGGCCGGATACGTCGGGACGATGCGATGCCCGAGCGCCTCGGCGATGCGGAGGCCGCCTCCATCGCTCCCCGTCCGCGGGTACGAGAGGCCGCCCGTCGCGAGGATCACCTGCTCCGCGACGATGCCCGCGCCTCCTTCGAGCATCACGCGGCGCCTCTCGCTCGGCCGGATCTCGACGACCTTCGTGCGGGTCACGATGCGCACGCCCTTGCGGCGCAACGCAGCGACGAAACGGTCCCGCACGTCTTCGCCGCCCCCGGTCGCCGGGAACACCTTGCCCGTCCGCTTCTGCTCGATGAGCCGTACCCCGAGCTCTTCTTCCAGGAACTTGCGCACCTCGGCGAGAGGCCAGGACTGAACGATCTTCCGCAGGGTGTTGGGGGACGACGACGTCGCGTACCCGTGGGGATCGGACTCGATTGGCAAGACGTTGCAGCGCCCGCCTCCCGAGAGGAGGATCTTCTCGCCGGGCACGCGCCGCGAGTCGACGAGGACGACATCCTGCCCAGCCCTGGCCGCGTAGTACGCGGCGGTCATTCCGGCCGGACCTCCGCCGACGACGAGGACGTCACACCCTTTCCTTTTCATGCTCGCCTGAGCTTACTCGGCGCGCCGATCGGCTGCGACTCGAATCTCGGCCTCGCGGGTAAGATCGGGCAGACGGGACGAGACACCGTCGGGAGGAATGGTGTGAGATGAGAAACGCGCTCCTGTGCCTCTTCCTAGCGGCTACGGTCGCCGCCCCCGGGCTCGCCGCGGCCTCCTTCACCGCGGATGCCGACGCGACGGGAGTCGTCGTGCTGTGGTTCGCCGGCCAAGAGGTCACCGCGGAAGTCCGCGCCCAGTTCACGCTCTCGGGCACGCTCGTCCTGGAGGGCGTCGGGACGGCCTTCTCCGTGACGGCCCGCGCTTCGGGACCAGGCTCCGGCAACCTCGACACCCTCGCCGTCGAAGCGTGGGTGGCCGTGGACGGGGCGGGGATGACCGACGCGGGAGACGCCGTCACGCTTCGCGGCGGCATCGCCATCACCTCGCTCGACGCGGCAAGCACGACGTCGACGTCCGGCCGGGGATCCGGCGCCTTCTACTTCCTCTTGACGACGACCGCGGGCACGTGGGCCATCGAAGGCGAGGCCGTCGGCGAGGCCTCCGGCTCGTTCGTCGTGCCCGACGATCCCCACTCCATGCAGCTCTCCGGCGCCGGATCGTTCGTGCTCGCGGGAGAGCCGCGCGTGTGGGCG
>JAKLFO010000179.1 GCA_022711155.1 Candidatus Bipolaricaulota bacterium | reverse complement strand
AGCGCGTATGGCTGCCGAGGCCTTTCATGACGCAAGCGACCCGATGGCTACAGCAGCTGCATTTGACGAGAATCTCCCCGCGGCAGCAGTCGCAGCTGGCCTTGGAAACGGGAGCCGGGCAAGCGGGCGAGCACGGTCGCGAGGAGGTAGGAGCTGCTACGTGAGTAGGCGACCGCGGCGATCGCCTCGGCGAGCAGGTACGGCGCGGACAGCACGGTCATCCCCCGTGCGCGCGCGATGACGGCGAGCGGATGGCCGCGCAGCAACGGCTCGGGCAAGACCACGCTGCTGAAGATCCTGTCCGGCCAGCAGGAAGCCGATGCCGGCCAGGTGGCTCGGCGCAGCGGCCAGCGCGTCGCCTACCTGCCGCAGGAGCCGGAGTTCGACTCCAACCAGGCCCTCGTCGACGCCGTTGCCAGCGTGTTCACCAACGTCGTCAAGCTCCAGCACGAAATGGAGGAGGCGGCGCATAAGATCTCCGAGCTCCACGGCACCCCGGAAGAGCAGA
>JAKLFO010000178.1 GCA_022711155.1 Candidatus Bipolaricaulota bacterium | reverse complement strand
GACCACATGGTCGCCTGCGTCGGCGGAGGTAGCAACTTCTCCGGATTCACGTTCCCCATGCTGGCCAAGAAGATCCAGGGGAAGATCGACACCGACTTCATCGCCGCCGAGCCAGCATCCGTCCCGTCGCTGTCAAAGGGCGAATACCGCTATGATTTCGGAGACACCGCCGGAATGACCCCGCTGCTGAAGATGTACACCCTTGGTCATGAGTTCATACCATCGGCCATACACGCCGGCGGGCTGCGCTATCACGGCATGGCTCCAACGGTGAGCCTGATGAAGGACCTCGGCTATGTCCGAGCGGTGCCGGTGGAGCAGAAGGCCACGTTCGAAGCGGGCATCATGTTCGCTAACGCCGAGGGCGTCATCCCCGCACCGGAGAGCACGCACGCCATCGCCGCCTCGATCGAGCTGGCAATGGAGGCGAAGCGCAAGAACGAGGAGAAGGTCATCGTCTTCAACCTGTCCGGGCATGGGCTGCTGGACATGACCGCCTACGAGAAGTATCT
>JAKLFO010000177.1 GCA_022711155.1 Candidatus Bipolaricaulota bacterium | reverse complement strand
CCGTCGCGTAGCGCCAGGATACGGCGTGCGCGCGCGCGCACCCGAGGGTCATGGGTCGCGACGACGCACGCCACGCCGTGACGTTCGTGCAGCTTCACGAGGAGATCGAGGATCGCGTCCGCGGTCCCGCTGTCGAGATTCGCGGTCGGCTCGTCGGCGATGAGAACCCGTGCAGCGTTGGCCAGGGCGCGCGCGATCGCGACGCGCTGGCGCTCGCCCCCGGACAGCGACGTGGTCCGGCGTTCGAGCAGGTCACCGATGCCGAGCAAGCCGATGGCCTCGTTCAGGGCCTCACGCGCGCCCGTGGCCCGGGTCCGCTTCAGGCCGTACTCGAGATTGCCACGGACCCTCAGGTGGTCGAACAGGCTCGACTCCTGGAAGACATAGCCGAGGGGTCGCTGCCAGACCGGCAGGAAGACGCCGGTCGCGTCATCCTGCCACGTGACGCCGCCGATCCGGATCCTGGCCTCGACGGCGCGCTCGAGGCCGGCCACGGCCCGCAACACGCTGGTCTTG
>JAKLFO010000176.1 GCA_022711155.1 Candidatus Bipolaricaulota bacterium | reverse complement strand
TCCACGGTTACGCCGTGCTCGGTGCGAGAGACCATCAGGTGCGGCGGCGTGCCCTGCTGCAGCGTGACGCGGTAGGTGCGCCCCGCCGGCTGGCCGATGTTCAGCTGCGTCTCGAGTAGCGCGCCCCATTGCAGGAGTCGCGCTTCGTCTTCGCGTTCGACCGGGGCGAGCGTGCCGAGCCGCAATTCGGCGTCGTCGGACCGAACCTCGATGCCGACGAGGTGCGCCCGTTCG
This sequence comes from Candidatus Bipolaricaulota bacterium, assembly GCA_022711155.1. Classification (GTDB taxonomy): domain Bacteria; phylum Bipolaricaulota; class Bipolaricaulia; order UBA7950; family UBA9294; genus CAIOGO01. The sequence goes on along the minus strand of JAKLFO010000176.1, from coordinate 285 downwards.
AGCAGTATCGTGGTTTGGGCGGCGGTCAAGGTCCCGCCGGCGCGGAGGGCGAGGGTCGCCATGTAGGCATCGATCAACCGGTGTTCGAGATATTCGGTGCGAAAAGCGACCAGGCCGGGCAAATGCACCAGCGCGCCGCAGGCCGTGACCAGGGCGGCCACCAACAGGAAAACCCGCAGGGACAGACGCGACAGCAGCGGCATGGTCAATCCTCGGCGCGGGCGCGCGGGCGAAGGCCGTAGCGGTCGAGCTTGCGCTCCAGCGCGGGCCGCGAGATGCCGAGAA
>JAKLFO010000175.1 GCA_022711155.1 Candidatus Bipolaricaulota bacterium | reverse complement strand
CAGAAGCACAGTATGTTCCCCGAGAAGCGGCGGGCCATGAACCAGCTGGACGGCGGCGAATTGCGCAAGGCCGGGAACTCGCTGGCCAAGTATCTCGACGGGCAGAAGGAGGCGCCGTCGGGCCCGGTCGAGCGGAAGTTCATCCGCCGCGTGTTCACCGAGGCGCTCGCCGAGTTGCGCCAGGATCCGGCGTACAGCGAACTGACGATGGCCGACCTCCAGGCCGTGCTGTGGTACGCGGAGAAGCGCCTCTATGAGACCGCCAAGGACGACGCCCTTGACGGCGAACTTACCGAAGGGTATACAGATAGTGAGGCGCCGGACTACGCGAACGCCGCCTCTGCTGTCGCTCGCGAGAAAGGCGTCTCAGAGCGGCGCATCAAGCTCGCGCTCAACCGGGAGTCGAACAGTGGACGCGCAGGAAATGCACGACCGGCATCTGCCGGAGTTGGACCTCAAGGAACTCCAGGGCAGCAAGGAAAAGCTGGAGGCTTTGCTCGCCGAGACAGGGGGTTCTTCCTC
>JAKLFO010000174.1 GCA_022711155.1 Candidatus Bipolaricaulota bacterium | reverse complement strand
AACCTGACGCGCGCCGTCTGGGACGACGAGCAGCAAATCTGGACGCTCGAACTGGCTGACGGCCGTACGCTGACTTGCCGCTTCCTGCTCACCGCCATCGGCCTGCTGTCGGCGCCGACCGCCGACCGCCTGCTGCGTATCCCGGCGCGCGACATCATCCACGTGTTCGAGCCGAAGCGTCCCGGGCAGCTGCGCGGCGTGTCGCAACTCGCCCCCGTGCTCGCCCGCCTGCGCGGGTCGATGGACATGGAGGACGCGGTCCTCGAACGCCAGAAACTCGCGAACCTCTACACGTTGTTCATCACGCGGCCGGCGCCTGACGCCGCCGACGTGGACATCGACCCGTTGACGGGCCTGCCGGCCTACTACGGCACCGACGGCTCGCCGATGGTCGGTCTCGAACCCGGCATCGCGCAGGAACTGCGGCCTGGCGAGGGCGTGACTTTCGCGAACCCACCCGAGGCCGGCACGACGTTCAGCGAGTACATGCGCACCACGCACCTCGGCACCGCCGCGGGCGCCG
>JAKLFO010000173.1 GCA_022711155.1 Candidatus Bipolaricaulota bacterium | reverse complement strand
ATTACAGATGTATGCTTTAACATCAGGATGTATATGCGAGGCCCATTCAATAAACTTTGTCGGGTTCCACTCGCTCACGAACTGATGAGTTGACGGAAGATGATCTTTCACTGTTGTATACTTGTATGGCCGGCGATCCCTCAGATGATAAGCAATACGCTCTCCTGAAAGGTAGACACTAACATGGGTTGCAGTATAGACTATTTTAACCTTACTCCCGATATACTGGTGAGGAACACTATAGTAATGCCGGTCTTTATGCAACTGCACATAGCAGTTCTTCATGACTTTAACTTGAAGGTATTCTTTCAGTTCCCAGTGCTGTTGGGGCAATGGGTTGAGATGCTCTTTTTCACCCTGCTCAAAGAGTTCATTACGGCTCTCATCTCTTCCCTGAAGAGGAAGGTTATTATGTACCTCCAGAAGCTCAAAAATAGCTTCATTAAGTTCGTCTATGCTTGTAAAGACTCTATTACGAAGAGGAGCAAATATGCGTGTATAAATGATTTGCACCATTCTCTCAA
>JAKLFO010000172.1 GCA_022711155.1 Candidatus Bipolaricaulota bacterium | reverse complement strand
CTGTTTCCCTTTCGATATAATCGTATTACGAAATATCTTAGGATCGACTTACTCTTAGCTAAAGATTAGTGCTAAGAAACCCTTGCCCCTTCGGCGGAAAAGATTCTCACTTTTCTTTGATGTTACTATCGCGAGGATCCATATCTTTGGAAGATCCAATGGAACTTACGCCCCATCTTCTGCTCTACCAAAGCACCTATCTATCAGATCACATTAGTATGTGCTCTATGATATCGGTGGTCAGCTTAGCCCCGTTAATTTTCAGGGCATCTATCCTAGATTGGTGAGCTATTACGCACTCTTTAAAGGGTGGCTGCTTCTAAGCCAACCTCCCAATTGTCTTAGGATAAACACTCCTTTCCAGTTAACACTTAGCCAACACTTAAGGACCTTAATCATAGTCTGGGTTTTTCCCCTTTAGGAGAAGCAGCTTACCCGCCCCCCCCGACTCCGACCTTCAATGACGATAATACATTCGGAGTTTGACAAGAAAGCCAAAAATTTCTTTTCGATACTTTCTAATCAGTATCTCTACCATATTATCTA
>JAKLFO010000171.1 GCA_022711155.1 Candidatus Bipolaricaulota bacterium | reverse complement strand
CGCGGAGAAGGCCAAGATCGAGCTGAGCCAGGTGCAGCAGACCCAGATCAACCTGCCGTTCATCACGGCCACCGACGCCGGGCCGTTGCACCTCGACGAGACGCTGACCCGGGCGAAGTTCCAAGACATCACCCAGGATCTGCTCGATCGGTGCAAGACCCCCTTCGAGCAGGCGCTCAAGGACGCGGGGCTCACCATGGGTCAGCTCGACCACGTGATCATGGTCGGCGGTTCCACCCGTATCCCTGCCGTACAGGATGCCGTGAAGAACGTGACGGGCAAGGAGCCCTTCAAGGGAATCAACCCCGATGAGTGCGTAGCCATTGGCGCCGCCATCCAGGCCGGCGTTCTGGGCGGCGAGGTGAAGGACGTGCTCTTGCTGGATGTCACGCCGTCGTCCCTGGGCCTTGAGACCGAAGGCCACATCTTTACCCGGCTGATCGAGCGCAACACGACCATCCCGACAGAGAAGTCCCAGGTGTTCTCGACCGCCGCTGACGGTCAGACCACCGTTGAAATCCATGTGCTTCAGGGCGAGCGTCCCATGGCTTATG
>JAKLFO010000170.1 GCA_022711155.1 Candidatus Bipolaricaulota bacterium | reverse complement strand
AAAAGTTTGGCTCCAAGGACAACCCGCTTCTCGTGTCGGTGCGCAGCGGCGCGGCCGTTTCTCTGCCGGGCATGATGGACACGATCCTGAACCTCGGGCTTTCCGACGAGACCGTGAAAGGTCTCATCGAGAAGTCCGGCAACGAGCGTTTTTCCTATGACGCGTACCGCCGTTTCATCCAAATGTTCGGCGACGTCGTCCTCGAGATCGAACACCATGATTTCGAACACGCTCTTTCGGCCGTGAAGAAGAAATACAAGGCCAAGCAGGACACGGACCTGAACGCGACCGCCTTGAAGGAGGTCGTCGACGCGTACAAGGCCATCGTGAAAAAGGCGACGAAAAAGCCGTTCCCGCAGGACCCGCAAGTCCAGCTGACCCTGGCCTGCAACGCGGTGTTCAAGTCGTGGAACAACCAGCGCGCTATCACCTACCGCAATTTGAACAAGATCTCGCATGACCTGGGGACCGCCGTCAACGTGCAGGCGATGGTGTTCGGGAACATGGGGGACACGAGCGGCACGGGCGTGGCGTTCACCCGCGATCCCGGCACCG
>JAKLFO010000017.1 GCA_022711155.1 Candidatus Bipolaricaulota bacterium | reverse complement strand
AGTTGGGTTCCGAGGCTCGAGAACCCGAAGTCGCCTCCGCGCTCGGCGAACGCGACGCTCGTCGCGGCGGAGAACAGGCCCTGGCTCACGGAAAGCCGGGTCGAGAGCCCCGTCAATCCTCGATCGAGCCCCGTCGCGCTCACGCTGAACGAGCCGGTGAGCGCGCCGTGGCTGAACTTGGTGTCGCAGCCGGCGGACAAGGAGGTCAGCTCGAGCTTGTCGAGCAGGATGCCGAAGTCAAAGCAGCCAATGGAGCCCGTCAGCTGCAGCCCCGTGGACTCGAGCGGCCCCTTCAGGAGCGTGAATGACGTGCCGAAGGCCACGTCTTCGTACGCCATGGCCGAGATGCTCAAGGTGGCCGACAGGGTCTGGGTCGTCGAGACGCTGAACGACAGCCCGGCTCGCGCGTCCGTGAGACACACGATGCCGAGGTCCATGTCGCAGAGCGGGATCCCGCCGACCGAGCCGTTGAGGAAGTAATTGCAGAAGCCGCTCGAGCAGGTGCCCGAGTCGACGCGGCCAGAGGCGGAGTAGCCTTTGATGATCGTCGCCGCCTGGCTCGCATTGAATCCCAGAGCCAGGCTCACCGACGATCCGTGAGGCGACGTCCACGAGCCGCTGAAGATCATCCCCAGGCCGAAATCCTGGTCCGCCACCCCGTAGAAGAGCGGCACGTACCCGGCGTTCGGGTTGGGGAAGTTCACGTCTTGGAGCATGAACAGGCAGCGCGCGGCGAACTCCGCGTACTCGACCGACGCCGTCAGCCGGGCCGCAACGAACAACGGGGCGCCGTTCGGGATCACGACCCAGTTGGGGAGGTTGTTCACGTCGGTCACGGATTCGAACGGAACAGCCGCCCACATCTCGCCCTTGATGCGGACCTCGTCCGCGACGATCCCACCCAACGGCAGAGGCGCCAGAGGCACGTCGACGATGCCCACGCCGTGCTCCGCGCCGGCCATGTTGGCCGCCGCATCAACGGTCACGGTCGCGAAACCGCAGTCCGCATCTACGGCCAGATTGGAAGAGATCGCGAACTCAAGCTCCGCGTACTCGCTCGGCGTGTCGAGCGCGATCTCGTCGGTAAGCGTCGTTGGGATCCGGCGCGCCGCGAGGTCGAGTCCGAATTGGCCTGACAGCTGCGCCGACGCAGCGACGCTAAGCGCCAGGCCGCCGCAGAGGGCGACCACGACCGAGAGGACTCGTGAGCGCACTCGAGGGCGCCTCATCGCTCGCCTGCACCCTGGCAGTCGAGCGGCTTCCCTACTTCCGCTGGCCATACTCGCAGCCTCCTCGGGGACGGACACCTGTCCGTCGGCCGCGCCATGGGCGTCCGTGACATGGACCCACGGCACGGTCTACACTCGAGGAAGAGAAAGAGGGAGTGCGCGAGCGCACGGCGTCTACCCTGGCAGGGGACCATGTTGCGATTCGTAGCGCTCCCTTTCTCTTCTTCGTCAGACGCTCAGCGCTTCGCGCGTCGCTGAGCCTCTAGCCTCCTTGCCACACCAAAAAGCGAAGCTCGCCCGCATCCACCATGCGGACGAGCCAAGACAACAACGGTCACGACGCCTCCCCCCGACCTCGTGGCAGCCCGGCTAACCCGAAGGTCCCGCGGCTTTGCGTCGCCGCCTTTCGGCGGTTTTGCCCCCTCACGCGATCCCTGCGCCCATCGTAAGGCGCACTTCGGCCACAATAGGTCAAAAGCCCATTCGTTGTCAAGAGGGGATCGGCTCTTACGGCTCCAGGCATTCCTAACAGAGTATCGGGCGGACTCCTTTTTCGAGCGCGGACCCAGAGAACGGCTCCCGCGACCGGCGCGCGCTACAATGTCCGGCGCAAGATCATGCAGGCCCATCTCAAGAGGTACCGAAGCGAGTCCGAGGTTTCCTACGCCGAAGGCGTCTTCGCCACCCTCGAGCTCCTTGCGGCCCGCGCGGACGCTGTCGAGGCAGTCATCTTCTCGAGTCGCAGCGGCCCGAACGAGGGCGCAGCCAAGATCCGTTCTCTGTGCGAGCGAGGCGGCATCGAAGTCGCGATCGACGACCGAACGCTCGGGCGTCTCTCGCCGCGAAGCAGCCACCTCGCGATCGGCGTCTTCCGCAAGTACGCGATGCAACTCGACCCCGTCGCCGACCACGTCGTCCTGGTCGAGCCGGCCGACATGGGCAACCTCGGGACGATCGCCCGGACCATGGTGGGGTTCGGGTTTCACGACCTGGCGCTCGTGCGCCCGGCGGTCGACGCGTTCGACCCGAAGGCCGTCCGCGCCTCCATGGGCGCCCTGTTCCGCCTCTCGTCCGCCTACTTCGATTCGTTCGCCGAGTACCGTCGCCTCTTCCCGAGGCCGGTCTTCTCATTCATGACGGATGGCCGCTCGCCGCTCGCGTCGACGCGCTTCACGGCCCCCTGCTCGCTCGTGTTCGGGAACGAGTCGAGCGGCCTCGCGGCGTCTTTCCACGAGGAAGGGACGAGCGTGTCGATCCCCCAGACGGCCGACGTCGACTCTCTCAGCCTGCCGACGGCCGTCGCCGTCGCCTTGTACTCGGCGGCGCTAGACCGCGGCCGGCCCGCGCGTTGATCGCGCCGCGACCTCTTGCCACAATGGGCTCGTGAAAGAGCGAGCAGGCCCATTGCCGCCCCATGTGGTTCGAGAGAGTCTGCGCGCCCGCCACGTCCACCTTCGCGTCTCGCTGCGCGACGGGCTCGAGGTCGTCGTGCCGTCTGGGTTCGACCGGACGGAGATCCCTGCCCTGCTCGTCGAGAAGGCACGCTGGATCGAGCGCGCGCAGCGCGAAGTCGAGTTCCAACGGGCGCTCCTCGATCCGTGGCCGCCGAACGAGCTACCGCCCCGCATCGATCTCCGCGCCGTCGGCGAGACGTGGCGCGTCGACGCCGCTCCGGCTGCCGGGCGCGGCGTCGTGATCGAGGAGCGCGGCGATCGCCACATCGCCGCTCGTGGCCCGGTGACGGATCCTGCGGTCTGGCGGCCGGCGCTCCGCCGATGGCTCGCCGCGCGCGCGAGCTCCGAACTCGCGCCCTGGGTCACCCGCGAGGCGTCGCTCCACCGCCTCGAACGCGGCCCCGTGACGGTCCGCTGGCAGAAGACACGCTGGGGCAGCTGCTCGCGCCGCGCCGGCGCGACCGAACCGCACTTGTCACTCAATGCCGGGCTGCTCTTCCTTCCGCCGCACCTCGTCCGGTACGTCATCCTTCACGAGCTGTGCCACGCCTCGCGAATGGATCACTCTCCGGAGTTCTGGCAAAGGCTCGAGTCGATCGAGCCCGCAGCCCAGACGCTGCGGAGCGAGCTTCGGAACGCGTGGCGGTTCGTGCCGGCCTGGACCGCGCCCTAGGGAGAGGTCGAGAGTCGGCCCGTGAGGGAGGTCGCATGAAGAGTCTGGTCGTGTACTACTCGAAGTCAGGCAACACGCGGCGCGTGGCCGAGGAGATCGCGAGAGCGGTCGGGGGAGAGCTTGAAGAGCTGGTGGAAGTCGGCGTGAAGCGCTCGGGCGCGCTGGGCTTCCTCCGCGCCGGGAGAGATGGCATGCGCGGACGCGCGAGCAAGATCGACGCGCCGAAGAAGCGTCCGGCGGACTACGACCTCTTGTTCATCGGCTCGCCCGTCTGGGGCGGCAACATCGTTCCTGCCGTGCGCGGCTACATGACCAGCGCCGACCTGGCGTCGAAGCCGGCGGCCGTCTTCTGCACCGCGGGAGGCGCGAGTGTCGAGCGGACGCTGGCCACACTGCACTCTCTCACCCCCACGTCGCGCGTCCTCGGCGAACTGGCCGTCCTTCAGGGCGAGCTCAAGAGCCCCGAGGCTCTCTCCCACCGGGTCGCAACCTGGGCCAAGGAGATGGTTGCGGCGGCCGGCGCGCGCGAGAAGTAGTCCGTGGTCCATGGCTGTCCTGCGGGACAGCTAGAGAGAATGGCCGGCTTGCTGGCTGCCACTCTCTGGCCCACGGCATGGCGCCGTGACGTGTAGCCTGTGGAACGTGGTCCGTGGGGAAGAAGAGGACAGAGTCCGGAGTCCGTGGTCCGGGGTCCGAAGCTCGTGGCGTGTGGCTCGTGGAACGCGGAACGTGGCTTGTAGCGTGTGGCTCGTGGGGAAGAAGAGGACGGAGTCCGAAGTCTGTGGTCCGGATCCGAAGCCTGTGGCTTGTGGCGTGTGGCTCGTGGAGGAGAAGAGGACGGAGTCCGTGGTCCGGGGTTCGAAGGCCAACATCCGAAGGCCGTAGTCCGAGGCCCGGGGCCGCAGACCCAGGGCACGTTTCTTCGCTGCGCGGCGGCTAGTCGGAACGCCGGCTCTGTTGCCGCAAGACGAGGGTCGCGGCCGCTATGGTCAGGACGACGAACGCGAGGACTCCGGCGAATCCGACCGGCTCTTGCCACGGCGCGAGTCCTTTCACCATCACTGCCCGCAGGACGCGGTTCGAGTACGTGAGCGGCACGAGGTACGAGAGCGGGCGCAGGACGGCCGGGATCGCCTGCACCGGCCACATCATCCCGGACAAGAGCACGGACGGCAGCATGACGAGCGGGAAGGAGACGATCGCCTGCGACTCCGTCTGCGCCACGGCCGAGAGGAGCGTGCCGAGCCCGACGCTTCCGACGGCGAACAAGATCACGCACAAGAAGGCCCAGAAGACCGACCCGTTGATGACGATGTGAAAGACCAGGCCGCCAATCCCGAGGACGACGAGCGACTGCGCGAGGGCGACGAGCCCGAACGCGAGCACGTAGCCGAGGATGAACTCGGCACGGCGCACCGGAGAAACCCAGACGCGCGCGAAGGTGCCGTCCACTTTCTCGCGCACGATCGACAAGAGCGTCAGGACGGTCGAGATCATCGCCACGACGAGTCCCATGATGGCTGGCGCGAAGCTGTCGATGAATCGCACCTCGACGCCGTAGAGGTCTTGGATCTGGACGTCGACCGGGCCGCCTTCGCCCAGGTCCATGAGCGCGTCGGCGAGGCTCTTCTGAATCGCCGCCGCGATCTGCGGGTCGGACTCGTCCAGGGTGAGGTCGATGCGCCCCTGCGCGCTCGTGGCCACGCCCATGGCGAAGTGGGCGTAGTAGAGGCTCGTGAACTTGGCCGGGAAGCGGATGACGCCCTGATACCCTTCCTCGAGCAGGAGACGCTCGGGGTCCTCGCCGGAAGGCACGACGCGCACGAGGAGCGCTTCGTCGGCCGTGAGGCTGTCGAGGAGCGACGCGGTCAGGTCCGTGCGATCCTCGTCGATGACCGCCACCTTCACGTCACGGATGTCGCCGGAGAACGAGTACCCGAAGAGGATCATCGCCGCGGCCGGAATCAGGAGCATGAAGGCGAGCACGCGCCGGTCGTGCGCAAGCTGTCGCAGGACGCGCTCGGTGATCGCGGCGATCCGCTGGAGCTTCATCGCGCGTCTCCTTCCGAGCGCGTGAGGACGAGGAAGACGTCCTCCATGTCGCCCACCGGATGGCCCGCGTGCTCGCCGGCCAGCGTGCGCAGCGCAGCGGGGGTCCCTTCCGCGACGAGGCGGCCGCGCTGCATGAGCCCGACGCGCCGGCAGCGGTCGGCCTCGTGCAGGTAGTGAGTCGAGACGAGGAGCGTGCGGCCACGAGACGAGAGGTCGCGGAAGTAGTCCCAGAACTCGGCCCTCAAGGCGGGATCGAGGCCGATCGTCGGCTCATCGAGCAAGAGAGCGTCCGCCTCGTGGACGAGCGTGCAGGCAAGGGACAGGCGCTGCTTCTCGCCGCCCGACAGCCGATCGGCGCGTTGCCCTCGCCGGTCCTCGAGCTTCATCATCGCGAGAAGTTCGGCTGTTCGGGCCGCGATTCGCCGCCTCGACATGCCGTACACCTGTCCGAAGAAGAGGAGGTTCTCGGCCACCGAGAGGTCGCGATACACGGCCCTCTCCTGCGGCATGTAGCCGAATCGCTCCTCCACCTTGCGGCGCTCGCGCGGCATGGCGCTTCCGAGCAGGCGCGCCTCGCCGCCGCTGGGAGCGGTAAGTCCGCACAGCATGCGCAACAAGGTCGTCTTTCCCGACCCGCTCGGGCCAACGAGGCCGTAGATCTCGCCCCCCTCGACCGCCATCGACAGGCCGTCGACCGCGCGCAGCGTCCCGAAGGCTTTCTCGACGCGCGCCGCGGCGAAGACGGGCTCGGCACGGCTCATGGGGCCGCCCCCTCTGGGACGGCGAAGAGCGCCGGATCGAGTCCCTGATTGACCGAAACCGAGTCGTACACGATCGTACTTCGGAGCGCGCCCGCCTCGTCGTACGTCTCCAGTCGGCAGGCCACGAAAACGCCCGCGACAACCTCCACGACGTCGAGGATGCGCGCGTCCACGAGGAGGTTCTGATCCGTGTCATACAGTAGCCGCCGCGAGGGGACGAACGTGTCGGGGTCCACCCAGATCTCGATCGCGCCGTAGACCGCCTCGTCGGACGTCCCCGTACCGCGCAGGTGGTAGGCGCCCTCCGCGCCGAGGAGCTCGAACTCGTACGCCCAGAGCTCGTCCTGCACGTGGCGGAGGATCTGGCGAAACGCGAGCCACGGCTGCTCGGCGTCGGAGAGGAGCGAGAGATCCTTGGAGAACCAAGCGTCGATCGCGGCGATGTATGTCCACATCGCGTCTCCCACGATCACGGTGAGGTTCCCGGCGAGGTAATCGGGAGACTGGTACTCCTGGCGCATCTTGTCGGGCTGAAGAAGGGAGAGCCGCAGCTCTTGCGCGAGCTTCACGACTCCCCCGTCGTAGGTCTCCACCGTCAAGTGCGCTTCGAAGTCCTCGACGGCGGTGGCGTTGGCGCGCATCCGGGCGACGATCGTGTCGGCTGTGAGCGCCTCTTGGGCCACCGCGCCCATCGCGAGGGCGGCCGCAAAGAGAAGCCCGAGACACCAGGCGATTGGGCGAATCACGTCCCCTCCTTCCGCCGTCCTGCCGCGTAACGACGTCCCTTCTCGGTCAACAAACCGTCATAGTAGATCGCCTTCAGAGTGCGCACGATGTCGGGAAGCGGGATGCCTCGCGCAAGCAGGACGGAGGGCACGAGGACCGACTGCACCGACCCGATGAGGAGCGCGAGCCAGTGATCCGGATCGACGTCCCCGCGGATGTACCCGTCCCGCTGTGCTTCCTCCATCAGATGCCGGAACTTCGCGAGACGCGCCAGGCGAATGGCGTCGACCTTTGCCCACAGGTCCGGCGACATCGCGTCGGGTTTGATCTGGTCGAGGACGTGCGCCTGGATCTCCGGCAAGAGGTGAGCGGCACACTCGAGCGAGCGCTGGATCCGCTCCATCACGGGCGCGTTCTCGTCATCGAGGGCCGCGTCCCATCGTGCCAGGCTCTGCTCGAGGAACGAGATCAAGACGGCGTCCACGAGGTCGTCCTTGGTGACGAAGCAGCGGTAGAGCGTCTTCTTGCTGATCCGTGCCCGCTCCGCGACGGCACTGGTCGTGAGCGACCGAATCCCCTCTTTGGCGAGCAAGCCACGGCCGCAGGAAATGATCCGCGCGCGCGTTCCGTCGAGAGATACCGCCGATACCGACATGGTACTCGTAGTATCTGCGACGGCAGTGCCGACGTCCACCCCGAGCGCAGATCGAAGGGGCCGCGTTGCGGCCCCTTCGACAGGTCCTCCCTCGCGCTTACGGGTTCCCGTCCAGGTACTTCAGCCAGCCCGTCATGCTGATGCCGTCCTTACCGAACAGGCCGGCGTACAGCGGTTCGGCGGGCGGGTTCGACTCGCCACCTCCGCCGACGGTCGCGAACAGGGCGCCGAGGTCCTTCGAGCGGCGCATCCCCTCGACGATGACGGCCTTGGCGAGGCCGCGGCGCTGGTGCTCGGGCATCGTTCCCACGGGTTCGTAGTACGTCGTGCGGGTCACGTCGTCGTACCACACGGTGGCGAACGATGCGATCTCGCCCGACGGCGCCTCGGCCACGATGTCGAGGTCGCGACGGTACATCGGCGCTCGCATCGCGCTGTTGAGCCACGTCCAGCCGTCGTACTTCCAGTTGGGCTCCTCCGGATGGAACGCGCGCCAACTCGCCCAGCTGCGTTTCTTCCGGTCCTCGTCGTCGGCGCGCATGGCGCGGACTGCGTATCCGGTAGGCAGCGGCACTTCGGGGATCGGAAGCGCGAGATCGCGCTTGCGGAAGATCTGCTGGAAGTCGCCGCGACGCACGTAGCCGCGCTGCGTCAGGAGATCCGTGCGCAGCGCGTCCCCGTCGTCGGCGGTCACGCAGACGAACGGCCGTCCGGATGCCCGGCCGACTCCGACGAGCTCGCGCTCGGCGACGTCGAGCATCTCCTCCTCGAGCGCCTGCGTTCGAGACCGCGGATCCACTTGTAGAAACGCGTACCCGCGGTCTTCCCAATTGAGGACCGCAGCCAGCTCGCCGGCCGGGGTCTCCCACAGGAACGTGCCACCTTCGAGTCCCCCTGCTCCGCAGTTCGCGATCCCGTGCCAGCGCCACCAGTCGAGCCGCGCCGCCGGCCAGGAGTGCTCGGTCCGGCCGTTCCGCAGGTAGACGCCCCGCAGGAAGTCGCGGATGGCCCAGTAGTCGTCCTCTCTCGCGTATGGTCGCATGTGAAGCTTCATGTGTCTCCTCGCGTTCTCGTCTCGGCGCCTAGTTGCTCGCACCATCCAGAAACTTCAGCCACCCGCTCGTGCTCACGCCGAGCGGAGAGAACATCGCCGCGTAGAGCTTGTCCGCCGGCGGGTTCGATGCGCCGCCGCCCCCAACGGAAGCAGTCTGTGCCCCCATGGCTCGCGCTCGGCGCATGCCCTCGGCGATGACCGCCTTCGCCAGCCCCTTCTTCTGGTGCTCGGGCGCCGTCCCGACTGGCTCGAACGTGCAAACGCGAAGCGCGTCGTCATACCAGACTGTGGCGAACGAGGCGATCTCTCCCTCGGGCGACTCCGCGACGAGGTCGAGATCCCGCCTGTACAAGGGTTCGCGCTCGATGTGCCGGTAGCTCGAACCCACGAAGGCGCGGTCGACGGGCTCGTTCGGATGGAACGCCCGCCAGCTTGCTTCGTTCCGGCGCCGCGCGTCTTCTTCCGTCGGCTCGATCGCGCGGATCCGGTAGCCGGCCGGGACCGGCACGTCGGGGACCGGCTGCGAGAGGTCCCGCGCGCGCAAGATCTCCTGCCAATCTCCCATCCGTTCGTAGCCGCGGCGCGCGAGGACTTCTCCTCGCATCGCGTCCGCGTCCCACGCGCTCACGACCAACACGGGACGCCCGCTCCGCTTCCCGATCGTGCGGAGCTTCTCTTCGGCCACCGCAACCATCTCGTCTTCCAGCGCGGGCGTTCGTCGCCTCGGATCCACCTGGAGGTACGCCCAGCCGCGCGACTCGCTGTTGAGCACGGCGGCCAGTTCGCCGCCGTCCGTCTCCCACAGGAACACGTCCGTCTCGAGCGCTCCGTCGCCCAGGACGGGCATCCCGAAGAACCGCCAGTAGTCAAGGCGCTGGGGCAGCCACGCGTGCTCCATCCGTCCATTGCACACGTACACGTCACGCAGGAACCGTCGGATCGTCCAGAAGTCCTCTTCGTCGCGAAAAGGTCGCATGGAAAGCTTCATGTCTCATCCTCTCTCGCACCGCAAGCATGTGGCGAGCCAGCGCAAGCGCCGGCTCAAACGACGCTACGAGACAGACGGAGAGGAAAGAGCCGCGCCGGGAAGCCGCAAGAGCGAATCCGGAGCGAAGAGGAGAGATAGGGCAGAGCGAGCCCAAGCAGATCTGGTCACGGTCTTTCGATCCGTCCTACAACGTGGCCAGTTCCACTTGAGTTCTTCTCCCTTCCGCGCCTTGTCAGGGCGCGGTTCGCGCTGTGCTTGCCGGCTGACCGGCAGCGCTGGCGCAGTATCCGACAGGCGCGGGCCGGCGTCAAGGACGCCGAGATCTCGGAGCCGGCGCGGCGGCACGGGCCGCGACCATGTACTCTTCGGCGTATGAGACTCTTCTCCATCGCCGCCGTGGCGGCGGCGAACGCGTTCATCCTCGTCCACTACGTCTGGGCGATTCGCAAGAAGCGGATCCAGCCGGCTCTCGCGATGTGGGTCTTCTTCACCGTCGCGGTCTTGGGCAGCTTCGCGACCTACCTGTCGGAAGGTGCGCACAGCCCGCTCGACAACATCCTCAACACGTCGGACATCGTCCTCGTCGTGTCGGTATCGCTCGCCATCGTCTTCTTCGGCGACAAGAGCTCGCGCTTCACACGCTTCGACCTCGTCTGCCTCGGCGCGGTGGTCGCCATCCTCGTGTTCTGGGCCTTCACGCGCCAGCACGCGGCCGCCCACCTCGCGATCCAAGCGATCTTGGTCATCGCCTACTTCCCGGTCGTGAAGCGCATCTGGAACTCCGACCGCAACACGGAGTCCTTCGCCGCGTGGATCGGCATGCTGCTCGCCGCGGCCCTGTCTCTCTTCTCGAGCAAGGGGTGGCTGGCCACGGTGTACGCCGTGCGCGCCGTCGTCTGCACTGGCTCGCTGCTCCTTCTCATGCTGCGGGCGCACAGGAGAGAAGGCCGGGCGCGCCCTGTCGGCGAGCGGACCTGAGATCCCGCGACTAAGCGCGCGTCACGATGTCCCGTCCGACGCGCAGCTCCTTCTCGTAGACGATCTGGGTTCGGAACGCGCGCATGCCGGCGCGTTCGTACAGGCGCAGGGCGCCGGTCAGGCTTTCGCTGTCCACCAGCAGCTCCACCGACGCGCAGCCGCGCGCGTGGAAGATGCCGAGCGCGTGGTGAAGGAGCGCGGAGCCCAGTCCCTTGCGCCGCCAAGCGGGGCGCACGGCCAGGCTGGCCACGATGCCGCGCGTCGGGTCGAGGGGCAGGTGCGGACGGCCGAGGGCGAAGCCCGCCACCGCGCCGCCGGCCCAGGCCAACGTCGAGAGCGACGGGTCGAACGCGTCTTTCTGCCAGCGCATCCACTCGACCCAGTTGCGCTCCTCTTCGTCGAGCGTCCACGGCACGCGGCCCCAGTGATCGCGGAACGCTTCCTCGCTCGCGACGCACATCGCCCTGAGGTCTCGATCGGGGTCGAAGGCTCTCGCCTCGATCCCTTCCGGCCAAGCTGCCGCGACGGGCGCCGCGTCGAAGTCGACGCGCATCCGGTGCATGGCTCGGACGGCCGACAGGCCGGCACGTTCGTACGCCCGGCGCCGCTCGATGTCCTTCTCGAGCGCGTGGAGCGTGAGGCTCGTCCGCAGATCCGGCTGCGCCACCCTCGTGCCGTCGCGCGCCCTCTCCTCGACCCAATCGAGGAGGAGGTCCCAGGTCGCCGCGTCCGAGGAGACTTCGGGCGCGACGCACAACCAGCCCTCGGCATGCACGAACGGCTCGCCCGGCGGCTCGACCTCGGCCCATCCCACGACGTCCGGCCCAGCCACGACGCGCATGTCGCGCTCGGGCACGATCCTCGGGTTGTCCCAGTGTCCAGCGAGTTCGGACTCCGTGACCGAGTCCTCGCCTGTGAACAGGCGGTAGCGGGCGTTGATCAGCGCGGCCAGGGCGGGGACGTCCGCCAGGCGGGCCGGCCGCAGGGTCCACGGGTTGGTCTCGCGCATGCGACGTATTCCTCCAGCGCCGCCGTCGCGGCCGCGGCAAGGCTACCGCGAGGCTCGGCCGGCCGCAACGCAGCAGAGACGGAGCGCGGGCAGATTGGCGAGGGATTGGCGTTGAGGGAGGAACGTGAAGGCCATCGCGCGCGGACTGAGCATCGTCGTCGGGACCTTGGGCGTCCTCTTCGAGTGCTTCGAGATGCCCAGCCTGAACCACACGCCCATCGGCTCGCGCTGCGGAGGGTGCCGCTACGACGGCCCCTACCTCGGCGAGAGAGACAGCTAGGAGGCCGACCCGCCGCCCTGGGCGAGCGCGTGCCCGCGAGATACGCTCACGCCGGCGCAAGGAGGTCCAGATGAAGCGGATGGTGGCGTACTGCGGCCTTGTCTGTACAGACTGCGATAGCTACAAGGCAACCCAGGCGGGAGATCGGAAGGCGCTCGAGGCGCTCGCCCGCAAGACGAAGGCCGACTTCGGGATCGACGCGACGCCCGAGGGCTGCATGTGTGAGGGCTGTCTTCCCGAGCTAGGCCGCAAGATCGACTACTGCTCGAAATGCGAGATCCGCGCCTGCGCGCTGTCGAAGCGGCTGGAGAACTGCGCCTACTGCGCCGACTACGCGTGCGAGAAGCTGACGTCGTTCTTCGCGATGGCGAAAGCCGCCAAGCCGGTTCTCGACTCCGTCCGCGCGTCGCTCTAGCGGCGAGCGCTCCATCTCCCGTCTGTCTCTGCGTTCCGTCTGGTCGCGCCGCGATGCATGCCGCGTGTATACTCCGCGTATGAACCTGGACGTCTTCGCCGAGCTCAAGCGCCGCATCCTCCTGGCAGAGTGCCGCCCTGGGCAGGCCCTGCAAGAGCAAGAGCTGGCACGCGAGTTCGGGGTGAGCCGCACGCCCATCCGCGAGGCGCTGATCCGTCTTCAGGCGGAGGGGCTCGTCGTCATGGTGCACGGGCGCGGTGTCCACGTGAGCGAGACGAGCGTGCGCGAGCTGAAGGAGGCGTGCGAACTTCGCCATCACCTGGACGCGCTCGTCGGCAAGCTCGTTCCGGAGCGGATCACGGACGAGGAAGTCGCCTCGATGAAGGACCTCCTCCGCCGGATGCAGGGGGAGACGAGCACGTCCGCGCTGCGCGCCCTCGACCTCGAGTTCCACGAGGCGATCGATCGCGCGACCCACAACGAGATCCTCCGAGCGACCCTCGAGGGGCTCCGCAACAAGGTGGCGCGAACGTGGGACCTCTCGGTGCCGGCGGGAAAGGATCGCTACTTCGCCGGGATCGAGAAGGAGTTCGGCGGGTTCCTGCGTGCCGTCGAGCGGAAAGACAGCGAGGAGTGCACGCGCATCTTGCGGGCGCACCTCGCGAGGTACATCGACCAGATCCTCGCCATCAACGGCTGATGGAGCAAAGAGAGAGAGGAGAGAAGCGCATGAGACAGCGGACGATCGCGGAACCCTACAAGATCAAGATGGTCGAGCCGATCAAGATGACGACGCGCGCGGAGCGCGAGGGCCTGATGAAGGAGGCCGGATTCAACACGTTCCTCCTCAAGAGCGAGGACGTGTACATCGACCTGTTGACCGACTCTGGGACGTCCGCGATGAGCGACCGCCAGTGGGCGGGCATGTTCCTCGGCGACGAGGCCTACGCCGGCTCGAGGAACTTCTACCATCTGGAGGCGGCCGTGCGCGAGGTGTACGGGTTCCGCCACACGGTGCCGACCCACCAGGGTCGCGCCGCGGAGCACATCACGTCGCAACTCCGCGTCAAGCCGGGCCAGTTCGTCCCGATGAACATGTACTTCACGACGACGCGCGAGCACGCCGAGCGGGCGGGCGGCGTCTTCTTCGACTGCATCATCGACGAGGCGCACGACCCGCAGTCCAAGCACCCGTTCAAGGGCAACGTCGATCTCGCCAAGCTGCAGAAGCTCGTCGACGAGAAGGGCGCCGAGTCGATCGCGTACCTCTCGATCGCGCCGTGCGTCAACATGGCCGGCGGCCAGCCGCTGTCGATGGCCAACCTGCGTGAGGTCGCCGCGTGGGCCAAGAAGTACAGGCTCTCGATCATCTTCGACGCCACGCGCGCGCTCGAGAACGCGTACTTCATCCAGCAGCGCGAGAAGGGCTACGCCGCGAAGTCGGTGCGCGAGATCCTGCGCGAGATGATGAGCTACGGGGAAGGCTGCACGATGTCGTCGAAGAAGGACAACCTCGTCAACATCGGCGGCTTCCTCGCCACGAACAACGAGGACTTCTTCGTCAAGGCGAAAGAGATGGTCGTCGTCTTCGAGGGTCTCCACACCTACGGCGGCCTCGCCGGCCGCGACATGGAGGCCGTCGCGCGCGGGATCGAGGAGATGGTCGACGACGCGTACATCGCGAGCCGCGTGCGCCAGGTCGAGTACCTCGGAAGCCGCCTCCTCGAGGCGGGCGTGCCGATCGTCGAGCCGATCGGCGGCCACGCCGTGTTCCTCGACGCGAAACGCTTCCTGCCAGACATGCCGCAAGACCACTTCCCGTCCCAGGCGCTGGCCGCGGCGCTCTACGTCGACAGCGGGGTGCGCAGCATGGAACGCGGCATCGTGAGCGCGGGCCGCGACCCGAAGACCGGCGAGCACCGCCGCCCTAAGCTCGAGCTCGTTCGCCTGACGATCCCGCGGCGCGTCTACACGAACCTCCACATGGACGTCGTCGCCGAGAGTTGCCAGGCGCTCTTGGAGGAGCGAAAGAAGATCAGGGGCCTAGACATGGTCTACGAACCGGAGAGCTTGCGCTTCTTCCAGGCGCGGTTCGAAGCACGCTGAGCCGCGGCTGTCGGGACGAGCCGGCGCGTTGGTGCGCCGGCTCTCGCTTCTCCGGACGAACCCCGCGAGAGCGCGGAAGACGGAGGTACAGCATGAACGCGCGACAGACCATCGCGGCGAGGCGCAGCATACGGAAGTTCCGATCCGATCCGCTCCCAGCGGGCGCGCTGGACGCCATTCTCGATGCCGCGCGGCAGGCGCCGTCGGCGAAGAACCGCCAGCCGTGGAAGCTCACGGTCGTCGCGGGGGAGAAGCGAGCCGAGATGTGTCGCGCCTTCCGCGACGCGATCGAGCAGATGGAAGCGGCCGGAGAGAGTTCGGGATCGGCGCGCGGCACTCTGGCCTGCATGGAGCAGGCGCCGGTCACCGTCTTCGTGCACTGTCCCGGCGTCGCGCATCCTTGGCAGCCGCGGGGCGAAAACTCTCTGTGGATGGAGTTTGCGGACATCCAGTCCGTCGGCGCCGCGATCGAAAACATGCTCCTCGCCGCCCTGGATCTCGGAATCGGCTCTCTCTGGATCGCCGATGTCTGGACGGCCTACGCGCAGCTCAACGCCTGGCTCGGCTCCGCGGACATGATGGTGGCCGCGGTGTCGTTCGGCTTCGCCGACGAGTCTCCGGCCGCGCGTCCGCGCAAGCCGAGATCCGAGACCGTTCGCGTCCTCTAGGTTCGGCCGGCGAGCCACCCGTCGGGGATCACGACGCCGAAGACGCAGGAGTCCTTGCCTTCCAGCATCGTCTGGAGCAGCCGGACCTCGGGCGCCGTGCCGAAGACGACCGCCCACTCCTGCGCGTACCAGCCGCCGGAGCAGTGGCAGAAGGTGCGAGACACGCGTCGCCCCTCGCGGATCGCGTCCCGCACGAGCGGGCAGAAGCACGCTTCGTACCGCTTCTCCGCGGGAGTCGAGGCCTTCTCGTATTCGTCGGGGCGGGCCGGCCGGCGTTCGATCACGAGGAGCGGCTCCGGCCCCGACTCGTCGATTCGGTAGCGGCTCCCGAGCAACTTCTCCTCCGTGATCCTCCGGACGAGCCTGCGCAGATCCTTGCCTGTCTCCTGGAACGCCGCCTCGAGGAGCATCTCGCTCTGCACGATGTAGTGGTGCGCGCACCCGTTGAGGACGCAGGCGCGCGTGCGTTCGTCGGGGATCTCCCGGTCGAGCCGCTCCACCGCTCCCTGCACCCAGGCGGCGGCGCGCTCCCCATCGAGCGCCTCGGCTAGGCCGTCGCTCCCGGCCATCACGCGCCCGGCCGCTTCCGGCCCGGCGAACCGCCTCGTCCCGGCGTCGAGCGCCTCGAGCCACATCGGCATGTGGTACGAGTACTGGACTTCGGTGACGTAGCGCTCGGCCCGCTCGCCGTGGGTCTCGACGTTCTCGTGGTAGAGGAATCGCTCGGGGTCGTCGCCGAGGAGCACGCCTCGCGCTCCCACGAACTCCCCGAACTTGCGGCGCGTGTCGATGAGGTTGGTACCCTCGGGTCCGCCGATGACGGGCCCGACGTGCCGGAACGAGAACATGGGAAGTGCCGGCAGAACCTTGAGGACGAATCCCGCGCGCTTGACGGCACGCGCGATCGGAAACGCGATCTCGACGTCGACCTTCCCGTCACGGACGAACCCCAGGCGCAGCGCCATCGGCGGCCCGGCGAGGGCGTCCTCCACCGACGGGCGCAGCTCGGCAATCGCCGCGAGGATGTCCGCTTGGCCCGCGACGCGAAGGCGTGTCGCGAGAACGCGCACTGGCTCGACCTGCTTCACGACGAACTCCGGCCTCTCCATCTTCCCCTCCAAGATTGCGCCGCCGCCTGGCCGCGCGGGTCGTAGGGTGCCGCCGCTGCGTCTCGCCATCGTCCCGGCGTTGCGCCCCGGACCGCGGTTCGACAGAATCCCGCCATGATCGAACTGCGGTCGGTCGATACGGGGCAGATCCACGCGGCGTTCCTCGCCGCGTTCGCCGACTACTCCATGGGGGCGCCGACGGGACTCACCGAGGAGCGCCTCTTCCTGCGGATGAAGAAGAACGGCGTCGACTACGACCTCTCCGTCGCCGCCTACGATGCGGGCGCCATGGTCGGATTCACCCTGGTCGGCCTCGATGCGTGGGGCGGCCGGCCGACCGCCTACGACGCCGGAACCGGCATCCTGCCGAACTACCGAGGGCAGGGCCTCGCCCGGCGCATGTTCGAGCACGCGCTCCCCGGGCTCGCGGAACGCCAGGTCGAGCAGTTTGTCCTGGAGGTCCTGCAAGACAACCAGCCGGCGATCCGCGCCTACCGCAAGTCCGGGTTCGAGACAGCTCGGGAGCTCAGGTCCTTCGTCGCGCCGGTGGACGCGCTCTCGGCAGCCGCCGACCCGCGCTGGACCCTGCGCACAATCAGCCTGGACGAGTTCGAACGCGTCGCGCCGGAAGCCGATTGGTTGCCATCGTTCGAGAATCGAATGTCGGCCGTCCGCGCGATCTCGGGTGACGTCGCGCTCGTGGGCGCCTTCGACGAGGACGAGTGCGCTGGAGCGTACGCCTACTCTGCGCCGCTCCGCTGGCTCTTGTCGCTCGTCGTTCGGCGCGCGTTCCGCGGCCGCGGCGCGGGAAGGGCCCTCTTGGCGCACGCCGCGGCGAACGTCCCGGAGGCGGTCACGCGCATCGCCGCGCTGAACGTGGACGGCGACGATCTCGGCATGCAGCGATTCTTCGCGCGCCTTGGCTTCTCTCCCCTGGTTGACCAGTTCGAGATGAGGCGGCCGATCGGCTAGCTGCCGCCCGCCGCTTCGGCGGCTCAACTCGCTCAGAAGACTTCGTCGAGCAGGAGCGCGTCGCCTTCCTGTTCCTGCGCCGGCGCGACGATCTCCGCCACGACGCCGGTGACGTCTCCGAGCGGCGACACGTCCAGCAACCTGTCGACTCGGCAGACCATGGTCTTCTTCGCGCGCGAGAGGAGGGCGACGTCGCCGTCGCTCGCCAGCGGGACGCCGGCCAGCTTGTCGACGGCGCTCGAGTGCTTCGTCCCTGCAAGGAGCGCGAGCGGCTTCTGCTCGCGCAAGAGAACGTTGACTGAGAATCGACGACCGACGGTCAGGAGCTTGCCCGTCTCGCTCTGCGGCCCGATGCAGAGAAGGAGGTAGCGGTCGCTCACCTGCGTCGCCCACGAGCAGACCATCGAGTGCGTCTTCTTCCCATCCCGAACGATCACGAGGTAGCAGCCAAAGACGAGTGGGCTCTTCGCATCCGCCATGGACCCTCCTTCGCGCCGAAAACGAGGGCCCACGCTGAGGTGGGCCCATATCACTGCAAGTTCGGCACAGCCGCGGACTAGAGCTTGCCCGCTCTCTCCGCCTGCTTCGCCTTCTTCGCCGCGCGCTTCTCTTTCAGCGTTCTTTGCGGCGCCTTCTTGTTGGAATCCTTCTTGATGTCCTGCGATTTCGACATCGTACTCCTCCCCACCGAGAGGCCCTTCCTGTGCTCACTCGAAGGATACTCCCACGCCGGGGGGCTCGGCAACGCGCCGCGCCGGGGCGCTACGGCGCCCGGCAGCCCTTGATGATGAACCCGCCCGACTTCTCGTCGCGTTCGAGGTCGAGGATGCCCTGCGCCTCCGCTTCCTCGAGCAGCTCGCCGAAGGAGCTGAATCCGTAGTAGGACTCGGCAAATCCCGGCTTCCGCCGCTTGAGCGTCTGCTTGATCATCGACCCCCAGATGTTCTCGCCTTCCCCGCGCTCTTCCAGCAGGGCGTCGTACGTCTCCGCGACCAGGCTCCACGCTTCGCGCTTCTTGTCGTCCATCGGAGGCGCGGCCTTGGCGGCGCGGGTGCCCGTGGCCTTCCGGGCGACCGGCTTCCGCGGGCGCGGCTCGGGACGCTGCCTGCGGACCAGGTCGTCGTAGAAGATGAACTCGTCGCAGTTGGCCACCAGGAGGTCGGCGGACGAGTTCTTCACCCCGACGCCGATGACGGTCTTGTTGTTCTCGCGCAGCTTGCTGACCAGCGGGGAGAAGTCGGAGTCCCCACTGATGATCACGAACGCGTCAACGTGCGATTTCGTGTAGCACAGGTCGAGCGCGTCCACGACCATGCGGATGTCCGCAGAGTTCTTCCCGGACTGGCGCACGTGCGGGATCTCGATCAGCTCGAACGACGCCTCGTGCATTGCGCTCTTGAACTCCTTGTAGCGCGCCCAGTCGCAGTACGCCTTCTTGACGACGATGCTCCCCTTGAGGAGGAGCTTCTCCAGAACCTTGTCGACGCTGAACTCGGGGTAGTTCGCCTCGCGAACGCCGAGCGCGATGTTCTCGAAATCGAGGAAGACCGCCATGTTCGGGGCGTCCCCCGTGTGTGTTGTCATGCCTCTGCCCCTCCCGACGCCGTCCGTTCCCATCACGCTTTCTGCGACGCGATCAGCTGCACCAGCGTCTCCACGGCCCGCGCGATGCGCCCGTCGAGTCCGCCGCCCGCCCAGCTCACGATCTCGCCGCCAAGGACCGTGGCTCCCTTCGCTTCGCAGAGGCGGCGCATGCGTCGCAAGGCGCCGTTGCCGCCCAGCCAGCGATAAGCAAGGCCCTGGGTGACGAGACACGCCACCCGCGCCCGCTCGAGGGACGGAGCACCCTCGAGGGCCTTGACCATGACGGGCGAGAGAGTGAACGCCTCCACCGGCGCGCCGAGCACGAGGGCGTCGTAGCCGGAGAGCGTCGGCAACGGAGCCAGTTTGACGACTCTCGAACCTTGGACGCGCGCTTCGGCGAGGGTCACCTCGCCCATCGTGACGCGATGACCGCCCGCGGCCAGAGCGTCCTTGAGCTTCCCAGCCACCAGCCGCGTGTTGCCCGTATGCGAATAGACCACGATCCCGATGTTCATCGGCCCCCTCCCCCTGTTTCCTTCACCCGTATCCTACGGCAGCGCGGGGCGCTTGCCCAACGCTCAGCCGACGCCCGCGCGCAACGCGGCCCCCATCGACCCAAGGAGCAAGACCGTCGAGGCGAGCGTGACTGCCCACAGCCGGCGGTCGAGAGAGAACATGGGGAGCCCCATGAGGAGGATGCCTCCGAAGAAGAGGGCGAGATAGGGGACGAGAATCTCGGGACGCGCCGGAGTTCGGAACTCGATCGGCAGGATGTAGTCCACGACGGCCGCGAGCGCCAAGAACGCCAAGAAAACGGCTGGCCCGACCCACGACAGCCAGCCTGCCTTGGCGCGAACGAACGCCACGAGAGCCGCAGCGGCCGGAAGAGCGAGAGCGAGGATCCCGTATCCCAGGGCGCGGTTCGTCGCCAGGCTGCTCGTCGCGACGCGCGACGCGAACCCGACAGCCTGCAGGACGTTGACCGCGTTCACGACCGCCCAGACCGTGAGAGCCGCCCACCACGGGCCGTGGACCTGTCCCATCGCCCTACCTCCCGGCGCCCGAACTCACAGGCGCAGCGTCATGTGGATCTCGTCGTACCGCCGGCCGTCGACTTCGGTGGCCTCGGGCTCGCGCCCCCAGGCCGTGAACCCCAGGCTCTCGTACAGGCGGCGCGCGGCTTCCGCCCGCTCGCTTGCGCCCAAGTCGACGTAGTCAACGCCGGGTTGTGCGCGAGCCCAAGCGATCGCCGCCCCCACGACCGCCCGGCCGAGCCCCTTCCGGCGGGAGTCCGGCGCGACGAAAACGCCCCAGATGGTCGCGCGATGGTCGAACTTCGGGGACACCTGCCGCAACACGCCTGCAGCGGCAACCAACTCGCCCTGCCCGTTCGCCGCATCTGGCGCAGGCGCCTCGATCGCGAAGATCGCCTGCGTCTCCGAAGCGAGCGCCTTGCCGAGGAAGGCGAGATCGAGCCCCTTGTCGCTCTCCGGGCTGGCGCTGAACGCCCACGGAGCATCGAGCAACATGCGTCGGCGGAATCGCGCGTAGCGCTCCGCGTCCCAAGACTGAAGACGAAACACGCTCGTCCCGCACATGCCCGGGAGTCTACCACGCCGGAAAACCCGGGACACAAACCCTATATCGACTCGCGGCCGATCACAGGGCACAGGATAGGGTTTGTGTCCCGGGTTTGCGGCGCGGGGCGATGTGCCGGCGGGCGTCTACGCGGCGCGGCGCGATCGGCGGTAGAACGAGGCTCCCGCCTCTGCCAGCTTCTCACGCCACATCTCCTCTAGGACGCCCAAGTCGTCGGTCGGATCGTAGCTTGGGTCTCCGGACGGCTTCAGGTGGTCGAGCGCCTCAAAGACGAACGCATCCGCCCCGAGGGCACACCAGTCCGCCTGGAGCTCCCGGTCGGGATGCGAGCCGTTCTCGAGCTGGAATCGTTGGCGATGGAGGATGGCGGGGAGGTTGTCGCTCGCCCCGACCAGGGTCTTGCCGCTTCTCGTGTTGCGGATTCGATACACGCCGGCGGGACGCGGCGTCTCGAGGTACTCGCGCACGAGCGCCTTTCGTTTCGCACGACCGGCGGCCGCGGAGCGCTCCATGCGGAAGGCCCAGCCCGCTCGCCCGTCGGGCCACGTGAGCGCGAGCCGCGGGAGGCCCGACTCCCCAAAGAGAGCGATCTGACGCTCGTCCGCGGCGTAGCACGTGAACAAGACGCAGTCCAGCGGCCACTCTGTCTCCAGCCAACCGCGAAGCGCGGCCAGAAGGTGCCGATCCAGGTCGCCCGGTCGCTCCGATGCGCGAACCCAGAAGCCGACGCAGGCTCCACGAGTCGCCGCGCCGCACAGATCGACGGCCTCGCCCCACACGGGAACGATGTAGACGCAGCCAAGGCAACGTGCCTCGTCCGTAGCGAGGACCGTGTACGTGAACGCGTCCCCGCTCTCGTGCTCGCGCTCGTGCCGCTCGAGGTCGGCGCGGTTCTCGGCCAGGGTGAAGGCGTCGCACGGCCACTCGCTCCCGCGACAGCGCCGCAGCTCGGCGGCGTCGGACATCACCGCGTCGTAGTCGCGCTCGGCATCTGCGGCGCGCAGCGGGCGAAGGAAGATCCGATCGGTCCGCATCTCGCGAGGCACCGACCGTACCGACGGAAACGCCATCGACATGTGGAGACTCCTTCCGCCGCGAGCGCGGCATCCCGGCCGGTCGAGCTTACGCTACCGCCGCTTCCGCAGAAAGAGGCGCGCGCACTGCAGAATCCACACGCCACCCGTGATGGTCTTCGTCTCCCACGACGCTTCGCTCCCCGTGAGCTGCCCCTTACCTCGACGCAGCGTGAGCCGCGCGAGCCAGCGAAGGGGGATCCTCTTCTCGGGGTCGAAAACGTGGCCCTCGGCCGGCGTCATCGTGAAGCGAAAGGGCGGCGCGAAGCCGAGCCCCGTTGCCCGATCCTGCAAGCGCAGAGCCTCGAGAGTCCGCCGTCGGATCACTTCGTGCGTCTCGTCGGCCGACGGGAACCAGTTCTTCTCGAGGCTCTTCACGGGGATCCCGACGACGTGTGGGCAGAGGGCGCGTGCCTCGGCGATGGCCGCCTCTTCCCCGACGACGGCCAAGAGCCTGGCACCCATGAACGCCGCGAGTTCCAGGCCGATCTCGCCGACGCGCGTCCCGTTCAGGGTGACGGCGCCGATGTGCGGCGCCACCGTGTGCGGCGCGAACCCGCCGCCGCCGGCCATCGCGTGCTGGCCGACGAACACCATCCCGAAGGGCTCGCCGCCGACCACCCTGCGCGCCTTGCCCGGCAAGTGCGGCCGCCGCAAGACGCGGGCGTTCGCGGGAAGGCTGGTCACGAGGAGGTTGGAGAGCCTCTTCCCGCCGTCGTGCTCGTCCTCGATGACGATCTCATCGATCCCGAACTCGTTCGCCGCCTCGCAGACTGCGCGGACGTCGGACGTGATCAGTGCCCGACCTTCCG
>JAKLFO010000169.1 GCA_022711155.1 Candidatus Bipolaricaulota bacterium | reverse complement strand
GCGTACGCTCCTTTCGGAGTTCTGTAGGGTGACCACCTCCTTGCTGGTTCGGTTTCGCCTCTCCACTGCTTGACGGGTGGCAGGATACGTGCGAAGCGAGATGGAATCAAGTGATGCGCATTACATTCGCCGCAGATCCAGGCCTCTTGGCTGGTTGTAGGGGGACAGGCGTCACGACGCAGATGGGAATTGGTCCGTAGTCCGTAGTCCGTAGTCCGTGGTCCGTAGTCCGGGGCACGGCTTGTAGCACGTAGCTTGTGGCTTGTGGACCGGAGTCCGTGGTCCGTGGTCCGTGGCTGTCCTGCGGGACGCGGCCAACCTTGAGGTTGGCGAGGGGAGAATGGCCGATCTGGTGACTGCCATTCTCCTG
Organism: Candidatus Bipolaricaulota bacterium; assembly: GCA_022711155.1. Taxonomy (GTDB): domain Bacteria; phylum Bipolaricaulota; class Bipolaricaulia; order UBA7950; family UBA9294; genus CAIOGO01. Next base: position 185 of record JAKLFO010000169.1, on the reverse strand, counting down.
TCACAGGGCGGTCCGCGGCGCGTGGCTGGTGGCATGTGGACCGTGGTCCGGAGTCCGTGGTCCGTGGTCCGTGGTCCGTGGTCCGGGGCCCGTGGGCACGGCACGTGGAACGTGGCATGTAGCTTGTGGAAAGAAGAGCCCCCGAGGTCCGAAGTCCGGGGTCCGGAGTCCGAAGTCCGAAGTCA
>JAKLFO010000168.1 GCA_022711155.1 Candidatus Bipolaricaulota bacterium | reverse complement strand
TTGCGCAACTTCATGAACATGTCGTCAGCCAGGCGCTCCAGGCTCCATTCCGCCCTCCAGCCCCAGTCCTGCGCGGCCCGAGAATCGTCCATGGAGTCCGGCCAGGAGTCCGCGATGGCCTGTCTGAAATCCGGTTCGTATCTGATGATGAATCCCGGGCTACGGACCTTCACGATATCAGCTAGTTCAGCCGCCGAGAAATTGAGGCCATTGAGATTGTATCCCAGCCTAGTGGTGATGCTTTCGGCCGGGGCCTCCATGATGCCGATGGCGGCGTTGATGCAGTCCGGCATGTACATCATCGGAAGGACCGTTCGTTCGTTCACGAAGCAGGTGTAACGGTTGTTCCGTACCGCCTCGTAGAATATCGCGACGGCATAATCGGTAGTACCACCGCCCGGGGGCGTCTCGGCGCTGATTATGCCCGCGTAACGGACGCTGCGCACGTCCACACCGTACTTGCGGTGATAATAATCACAGAGCAGCTCTCCAGCCACCTTGGTCACGCCATACATGGTGGTGGGTTGCAGCACGGTGTCCTGCGGCGTGCTCAGGC
>JAKLFO010000167.1 GCA_022711155.1 Candidatus Bipolaricaulota bacterium | reverse complement strand
AAGAGCAGTGATGCTTTCTTGAAACTTCGTTTTCCGCTGATCCAGTAAATTAAATAGCTCAGGTGGCTCAGAAGTTTCATTTGTTGGTTAGGTCAGGGGTGGAAAAGGACAGGGCTGTTCTCGGCAAAAGTTTCTCATGCATGTCGAACAAGGAGTTAAGCTGCTCGGGTCAGTGCGCCGCTTCCCAGTTCGGCCCGACACCGACCTCGACGACAAGCGGCACCTTGAGTCGGGCCACATGACCCATCAGCCGCGGCAGGTGGGTGCGGATTTCCATCAATTCGTCGTCCGGCACTTCGAGCACCAGTTCGTCATGCACCTGCAGTACAAGACGTGATTTCAGGGCCGAGTTTTCCAGCCAGCTCTGCACGGCGATCATCGCCAGCTTGATGAGATCGGCCGCCGTTCCCTGCATCGGTGCGTTGATCGCCGCACGCTCGGCGCCCTGGCGGCGATTGCCGTTGCTCGAGCGGATTTCCGGGAACCACAACCGGCGGCCGAATGCGGTTTCGACGTAGCCGTGCTGGCGGGCCGACTCGCGCGCCTCTTCCATGTAACGGGCGACGCCGGGGTAACGCGCGAAGTAGCG
>JAKLFO010000166.1 GCA_022711155.1 Candidatus Bipolaricaulota bacterium | reverse complement strand
CCACCGCGACCTCGTCGGCCGTCACGGCGCCGCGCGGCACCTCGATCATCGTGCCGATCTTCACCGGCACGGGCAGCTTCTTCAGGCCGCGTTCCTTCTTCACCTGCTCGATGACCTCCAGAGTGAGCTTCTTCTGGAGGGCCAGTTCCCTCACGTTGCCCACGAGCGGGATCATGATCTCCGGGTGGGCCTTCACGCCTTCCTTCAGCACGTTGAGGGCGGCCTCAATGATCGCCCGCACCTGCATCGCGGAGAGGTCGGGGTACGTGATGCCCAGGCGGCAGCCGCGCAGGCCCAGCATCGGGTTGAACTCGTGCATGGAGGCGACGGCGTTCTTGATGACCTGCACGTCTACGCCCATCGTCTCGGCCATCTCGCGCTGGTTGGCGTCTTCCTGGGGGAGGAACTCATGCAGCGGCGGGTCCAGGAGGCGGACGGTCACCGGCCGCGAGCCCATGACGCGGAAGATGCCCTCGAAGTCGCCCCGCTGGAGGGGCAGCAGCTCGGCGAGGGCCTGCTTGTACTGGGCCTCGGGCTGGGCGAGCTTGGCCTGAATGGCGGCGGCCTTGGCCTGGTCGTTGACGTCCAGGG
>JAKLFO010000165.1 GCA_022711155.1 Candidatus Bipolaricaulota bacterium | reverse complement strand
CAGCCGGACCACGAAGACGAACCAGCTCACCTCGCACCCATCCGCCTCCCGGGGCACGATGAGCCGGTCATCCGGCGCGAGCAGTTCCTGGTACCAGGACGCCACTTGGTGCCGGCGTGCCTTGATTTCCTCGAGCCGCGTCAATTGGGCCAGTCCCAGGGCGCAGTTGATGTCGCTGAGCCGATAATTGTAGCCCAGCCGCTCATGGGCCAGCCATCCCCCTCCCGCGCCCCGACCCTGGTTGCGCAGCGAAACGCACAGATCGGCCAGATCGTCGCGGTCCGTCACGATGATGCCCCCCTCGCCCGTCGTGATCTGCTTGTTCGGATAGAAGCCAAAGACCCCGAGCGTACCGAAGACGCCGGCCTTCTTGCCCTGCAGCGCGGAGCCGAGCGCTTCGCAGCTATCCTCCACAACCGCCAGGCGATGCCGGGCCGCGAGGCCGCAGAGTACGTCGAAGCCCGCCGGATTCCCAAAGACCTCGACCGGCAGGATCGCCTTCGTCCGCGGCGTCAGGGCCGCTTCGACTCGCCCCGGATCGAGGTTCAGGCTTACGGGATCGACGTCGACGAAGACCGGTCGAGCACCGGTCATCATGATCGTCGTCGCCG
>JAKLFO010000164.1 GCA_022711155.1 Candidatus Bipolaricaulota bacterium | reverse complement strand
CTGATCAAGAACAACCGTGAACGCCTGGGCAAGAATCTATGGACGGATGCCGGTGCGGGCGAGCCGATCCGCGCTTTCGAGGGCTATTCGGATCTCGACGAGGCGCGCTTCATCGTCGAGGAAATCCGCGAACTGGTTCGCGAAGGCGTGCCGCCGACCCAGTGCGCACTGCTCTACCGCTCCAATGCTCAGTCGCGCGTGCTGGAACACGAACTGTTCGCCAAGGGGGTGCCGTACAAGGTCTATGGCGGCCTGCGCTTCTTCGAGCGGCAGGAAATCAAGCATGCGCTGGCTTATCTGCGCTTGCTTGGCAACCCGGATGACGACACCGCCTTCCTGCGCGTCGTCAATTTTCCGACGCGGGGCATCGGGGCACGGTCGCTGGAGAACTTGCAGGCGACCGCCCACCAAATGAATTCCAGCCTCTACAACGCGGCGGCCTCGCTGACTGGCAAGGCGGGGCAAACGGTCGGCGCCTTCATCCGGCTGATTGAAAACCTGCGCCAGGAAACCGCAAAGTTGCCACTGCCCGAGATCATCGAGCACGTCATCGAGCAGAGCGGCCTCGCACAGCACTACCGGGTCGAGAAGGAAGGTCAGGAAAGGCTGGAAAACCTCGATGAA
>JAKLFO010000163.1 GCA_022711155.1 Candidatus Bipolaricaulota bacterium | reverse complement strand
GTCTCCTCCTTGATCTGGAGGGCCATGGAGCGGACGGTCATGACCGGGCCGACCCAGAAGAAGATGACCATCACGGAGATGATGAACCAGATCGAGGGCTTGAAGATGGCGGAGACGACGATGAGGACCGGCAGGACCGGGATGCCGTTGAAGAGCTGGAATACGAACTGCATCACGGTGTCCACGACGCCGCCGTAGTAGGCGGAGATGATGCCGTAGAAGACGCCGATGAGGACGGAGACGATGGAGGTGAGGAGGCCGATGAGGAGGGCCCATTTGAGGCCCGCGACGAGTCCGGAGAAGATGTCCCGCTTCATGTTGTCCGTGCCCAGGACGCCTGAGACGGCGCCGGAGACGGCGACGTAGGGCTTCTCGTACTTGAACTGGGCCGGGTCCAGGAGCATCGCCGTGACGGAGAGCTTGTACTCGCCCTTCAGGGCCTTGAACTCCGTCGCCATGCCGGCGCGGCCCTCGTTGAAGATGATGTCCGTGGAGCGGATCGCGTCGGGCGTGATGGAGGCCAGGGCATCCTCGCTCTCGAACTGCTTCACGAAGCCGAAGGCGGACTCGCGGCCCTCGTTGTCGAGGGAGATGCGCAGGTCGCTGTCCTGGAGGCCCTGCTCGAAGCGCTGGGCCAGCTCCAGG
>JAKLFO010000162.1 GCA_022711155.1 Candidatus Bipolaricaulota bacterium | reverse complement strand
CGTCTCCTCGCCGCAGACAAACGCGCCGGCCCCGTGAAAAATTTCAATCTCGAAATCCACGCCCGAGCCGAGAATGTTTTTCCCCAAAAGGCCCAGGCGGGCAGCTTCTCCGATGGCGACAGTCGTGTGCTTGATAGCCAGAGGGTATTCTGTGCGCACGTAAATGATGCCATGGTTGGCGCCCATGGCGAGGGCTGCGATGATCATGCCTTCAATGATGGCGTGGGGATTTCCTTCCAACATGCTCCGGTCCATATAGGCGCCGGGGTCTCCCTCGTCGGCGTTGCAGATGAGATATTTCTTGCCGGGAGGGCTGTTGACGCCACGCGCGAATTCCCATTTTTTCCCCGTTAGAAATCCGGCTCCGCCGCGTCCCCGCAGGTTTGATTTCAGGATTTCATTGACGATCCACGCCCGATCCGGCGTTTCCAGCGCCTTTTCCAGCGCCGCGTATCCCCCCATTTTTAGGTAATCGTTGATCCGTATCGGATCGAGATTCTGGTTTTGCCCCAGAACGATCCTGGTCTGCCCCTGGAAAAAGGGGATTTCTTTTTCCGAGTAGCGTTTGACCGTGGAGCCCGGTTCCCGGTACAGAAGGTCTTCGACCACTTCGCCTTTCACGGCTGCGTCGATAATCCTGGGCACGTCTTCCATTTTGAGTTTCGGATATAGATTATA
>JAKLFO010000161.1 GCA_022711155.1 Candidatus Bipolaricaulota bacterium | reverse complement strand
TTGGTGAGACGAGTCGGTCTCGAGGACCTGCGTGCCTGTTGGTGGCTCCGGCTTGGCGGTGGGCCCTTGTGTCGGCTGGCTTTGGGACTTCGACCGGGACGACGGAGCGAGTTCGTCTGGAGTGCGGGGGACCTCGGCCTGGATCCGCGACACCTCGCGCAGCCCGAGATCGAAGATCTCCTCTGCCGACACGTCGGTCGTCGTGTAAATGCGCAGGAGGTATCTGTAGTACGCGTCGCCGTCCGTCGCGCGCCAGACTCCCACGTCGTCGGTGACGCGAGTCGCGATCTCACGGACGGTCGCAGCGAGTCGCGCGCACGCGGGGGAGACGACCTCGCGCACGAGGCGCTCGGCCTCGCCGACCAGTTCATCGAGTGCCCGCGCGTCGACGTCGTAGAGATCGGCCGCCGCCGCGACGAATCGGGCGAGGAGCGGAGGGGTGCCGTCCGATCCCCGGCCGATCGCGTCGATCTCGTCCGCGGCGCGAGCGAGGAGGAAACGAGGCGCCAGCGCGCCCCTCGTTTCGCTTGAAGCGAGCCGCGCGACCAGTTCGTCGAACCGGGCCGGGATCAGGGCGAGGCGGGAGAGGTAGTCTTCGGCGTCGGCCCGCGTCCGCAGCGGGTGCACGTGGACCAGGAACCACGCGATGGCCTGCGGGTAACTGGTCATGTACGTGCTCACGAGGCAGACGTGGTCTTGGAAAGGCTGCCCGGCAAGGACGTCGCGCAGCCACCACGCGTAGATCTCGCAGGCCCTTCGGTCGTCGGGACGGTCGAGCCGCGCGGACTCGCGGTCGATGCGCGCCAGTGCCTGCTCCAGCGGGGCGTAGGACTC
>JAKLFO010000160.1 GCA_022711155.1 Candidatus Bipolaricaulota bacterium | reverse complement strand
CGCGCAGAGGTCGCTGAGACGTCAGAAACAAGCATGCAGTAACGAAGATCGCTGCATGCCCAAGCGCTCGGCGCGTGTCTGACGCCGAGAGCCAAACTCCCATAGACGCCGGAGACAAGCTCCGGCGCTACAACCATTGTGGGTTTCACACGCTGTGCCGGCTCTCGGCCGTCGTGCCCTCCCTCTGCGTCGCTCCGCGTCCTCTGCGGTTGCAGCCGTATCAGAGACGGCCTCCTAGACCGCAGTGCGCGCAGAGGTCGCTGAGACGTCAGAAACAAGCATGCAGTAACGAAGATCGCTGCATGCCCAAGCGCTCGGCGCGTGCCTGACTCCGAGAGCCAAGCTCCCATAGACGCCGGAGACAAGCTCCGGCGCTACAACCATTGTGGGTTTCACACGCTGTGTCGGCTCTCGGCCGTCGTGCCCTTCCTCTGCGTCGCTCCGCGTCCTCTGCGGTTGCGGCCGTACCAGAGACGGGCTGCGGAGGCAGCGATCGTTGGGTCACACGCTGTGCCGGCTCTCGGCCGTCGTGCCTTTCCTCTGCGTCGCTCCGCGTCCTCTGCGGTTGTGGCCGTACCAGAGACGGGCTGCGGAGGCAGCGATCGTTGGGTCACACGCTGTGCCGGCTCTTGACCTCCGTGCCGTTCCTCTGCGTCGCTCGGCGACCTCTGCGGTTGCGTCCGTGTCGGAGAGAAACTGCGACGACAGCGCTTGGCAGATCACACACTGCGCCGGCTGATCGGCTCTGCGGTTCCCGGTCGCGTCCGGCGTGCTTACGAGCCTGTTGTAACCTTGCGCGCCGCGATCGTCTCGGTCACGACGTGGGCCAGCCGCCGAATCGCTTCGTCGATCTGGTCGAGCGTGCAAGACGAGAACGAGAGCCGCATCGTGTTGTGGCCGTCGCCGTCGACGTACGAAGACGCCCCGGGCACGTAGGCGACCTTGTTCGCGATCGCGCGCGGCAGCATCTCCTCGGCGTCGATCCCCTCGGGCAGCCACACCCAGATGAACAGGCCGC
>JAKLFO010000016.1 GCA_022711155.1 Candidatus Bipolaricaulota bacterium | reverse complement strand
CGAGGCGGCGGCCTTTTGGGAACACTATTGCTGTTTCCCGGGGTGGAGATCCGCGCCGTGTGCGACTTGCTGCGGGACCGTGGTCAGAACGCCGCCCAGGTGGTTGAGCAGCGAACGGGGCGGCGCCCGGTCGACGCGCGCTTCACGACCGGACCCTTTCGTCCATCTCACTCCCAACGGGCTTCGCTTTGGCCGCGGAGGACGGGGAGGCCCTCGCGTTCGGACTGGGCGTGCTGCAGCGCGAGTGGTTGGGCGTCTTCGACGTCATCGTCGACCGCGACGCGCGCCGGCGCGGCCATGGAGAACGGCTGATGCGCGGGCTCATGGCGTGGGGATTCGAGATGGGAGCTCGTCGCGCCTATCTCCAGGTGTTGCTGGACAATGTGCCGGCCGTCACGCTCTACGACAAGCTCGGCTTCCGCGAGGCTTATCCGTATTGGTATCGCGTTATGCCTCCCGGCTGCCGCACGCGGCCCGAATCGGCCGCAGTGGCTTTGGGTGAGGCGGCGTGTCCCCGTGAGCGCGACGGGAACTATGGGTTCTCGTACCAGGCGACGCGGGACGGCACGGTCCTCATCCGGCGGGAAGGGCGTATCGTGACGCGGTTGCGCCACGGCGCGGCCCGTGCGTTCCTGGCGGACGTCGAAGGCGCTACGCCGGCTGAGGAGCAGGAGGCGATGGCCCGCTACACGGGCAACTACAAGCGGGGCAACGAGCGTCTCGCGGGGCGACACCCGCGTCGTGGCGGGTAAGGTCACCGGCCCGGCGACTACCTCGCGTGCACGAAGAACTCGACGTTGCCCTTCTCGCCCTCGATGGGCGAGACCATGTCGGCGACAACGTGCCACGGCGTCTCGGCATCGATGAACCGCGAGACGTCGTTGAGGGCTCGGGCCTGGAGCGCCGCATCTCTCACGACGCCGGACGCGGGGAGGGCATCCTTCCCGACCTCGAACTGCGGCTTCACGAGGCAGACCAACTCCCCGCCGCGCGCCAGGATATCGACGAGCGGCGGCAGGATGAGCTTGAGCGAGATGAACGAGACGTCCGCAACGACGAGGTCCACGGGCTGGCCGATGTCGCGCGGCTCGAGGTACCGCGCGTTCAGCCCCTCGCGCGCGATCACGCGAGGATCGCTGCGCAGCTTGGGATGGAGCTGGTCATGGCCGACGTCGATCGCGAAGACCTTGGACGCGCCGTGCTGGAGGAGGCAATCCGTGAAGCCTCCCGTGGAGGCGCCGATGTCGAGGCAGGCGCGCCCCTTGGGGTCGACGCGGAACTGCTCGAGGGCGGCCTCGAGCTTTTCGCCGCCGCGGCTCACGTACGCCTCGTAGCCGAGAACCTCGATCTGCGCCTCGGGGTCGATGGGGTGGCCCGGGCGGTCGATGATCTGCCCGTTCACCTGGACGCGCCCGGCCTCGATCATCCGCTGGGCGCGGGACCGGCTGCGGATGAGGCGGCGCTCTTTGATGACCTTGTCGAGTCGTTCCTTCATCTTTGCGCGAGAACCGGAGGCGGCGGGCGTTAGCGTGCAGCCACCCCCGCTCTCGACTCGACGTAGGCGGCGAGGCCGGCCTTCAGGACCTCAACCGCTCGGACGAGCTTGGGTTCCTCGAGCACGTAGGCGACGCGGAACTCGTTCGTCCCCTTGCCCGGCGTGGCGTAGAAGTCGGCGCCCGGGGCGACCATGACCGTCTCTCCGTCGACCTGGAAGTCGTTCAGGAGGAACTTGGCGAACGCTTCCGAGTCGTCGATCTGCGGGAACTTCACGAAGATGTAGAAGGCCCCTTCGGGCTTGCGGCAGACGACGCCCGGGATGGTCTCCAGCGCGGCGAACAGCGTGTCGCGGCGGGCATGGAACTTGCGGACGATCTCGGCGATGTCCTTCTTGTGGTTCGCATCCTTGAGGAAGGCGACGAGCCCCAGCTGCTCGAACGTCGGCGGAGACAGTCGGATTTGGCACAGCTTGTTGACCGCGGCGTGGACGTCCTTGTTCTTCGTCGCGAGGCAGCCGATGCGCGCGCCGCAGGCCGAGAGCCGTTTGGAGATCGAGTCGACGAGGATCGCGTGCTGCGCCAGTTCGGGGAACGACATGATGCTGACGGCTTCTCCGTCGTACATCAGTTCGCGGTACGGCTCGTCGGAGATGACGAAGAGGTTGTGCTTCACGGCAAGTCGCGCGAGTCCCGCGATCTCGTCGCGCGTGTAGCCAACGCCCGTCGGGTTGGCCGGGTTCGAGAAGAGGATCGCTCGCGTGCGCGGCGTGATCAGCCTCTCGATCTCGCCTAGCGGAGGCAGATGGAAACCGTCCTCGATTCGCGTCGTGATCGGAACGATCCGGTTCCCATTCATCGTCGAGTGGCCGGCGTAGTTCGGGTAGAAGGGCTCTGGGATCAGGACTTCGTCGCCCGGGTTGCACGTGGCCTGGAGCGCGAAGCAGAACGCCTCACTGCCGCCGATCGTGACGATCAGCTCGTCGTGCGCAAGGCGAATGCCGAGCTCGGCGTAGTACGCGCACATCGCGTCGATGGTTTCGGCGATCCCCATGGCTGGGCTGTAGGAGAGAACGTCGACCTTGGCGGCGCGAACCCCTTCCATGAACGAAGCGGGCGTCGGGATGTCCGGCTGGCCGATGTTCAGGTGGTAGACGTGGACCCCGCGCTTCTTCGCTGCGTTCGCCAGCGGGGTGAGCCGTCGAATCGGCGACCCTTTGAGGGACTTCGCCCGTTCGGAAATGCTAAGCGTAGCCAAGAACCCACACCTCCAGAGTCTCGGGCAGCGTGTGCTTCGTGAGCTCCACGCCGGAGTCTTCGATGTGCCGGACATTGTCCATGGTCCGCAGGAACTCGTCCACCGACGCGATGGGCCATTCGCCGATCCTGTCGGTGCGATAGTGCATCGGAAAGGCGACGCGGAGGTTGGGCAGTTGCTGCACGATCCGCGCCGCCTGGGCCGCGTCGATCGTGTAGTACCCTCCCACGGGCACGAACAGCACTTGAGCGTCCCGAAGAGCCTCAAGCTGCAGCGCGTCGAGCGGCATCCCGAGGTCGCCCAGGTGCGCGAGGCGGACGCCTTCGAGCGTGAAGGCGAAGATGGTGTTCGGTCCGCGGTCCTCACCTCCGCCCGTCCCGTGGGACGAGGCGATGCCCACGATCTCGAGCCGCCCGACGCGGTGAGTGCCCGCGCCGCAGACGGCGACCGGCCGACCCTGCACGCGGGCCGCCGCATTGTGATCCTCGTGCTCGTGGCTCACGGTCACGACGTCGGCGGTCAGCACGGGAAACTCATAGGGGACGTCGGCCGAGAAGGGGTCCATGACGATCCGCGTGTCTTTCGCGTCGACGGCGAAGCACGAGTGACCGATCCACGAGATTCTCATGCCGGCGCGTCCTTGTCGGCGGTGGCCAACATGCGAACCACGAGGTCCTCATACGAGATCCCTGCGGCAAGCGCCGACCTTGGCAAGTCGCTCATTGGCGTCATGCCCGGCAGGCTGTTCACCTCGAGGACGTACGGCGCTCCCTCCTCGGTCAGCCGAACGTCGACGCGCGAGTATCCGTAGCAGTCGAGCGCGTCGTGCGCGCGGACGGCGACGGATTGGACGAGCTCCGTCAGCGCCGAGTCGAGCGGCGCGGGCGTGAGGAACTCGGCGATCCCGTCGGTGTACTTGGCCTCGTAGTCGAAGAAGCCGCCGGGCGAGCGAACTTCGACGATCGGGAGCGCCACGTGTCGGCCGTTCTCGCGCAAAACGCCCACGGTCAACTCGCGGCCGGGGATGAACGCCTCGACGAGCAGAGTCCCGAACTCGGCGACGATCGCCGGAGCCACGCGCTCCAGGTCGTCGGGCGCGCGAAGGATGTGTACCCCGAGCGTGGAGCCGGCGTCGCGCGGCTTGGCCACCATGGGGAAGGTCAGCTCGTCGCGGACCGCGGCGAGAAAGCGTCCAAGGTCCTGTTTCCCGAGAGCCAGCCCCGCGGGCGTCGGCACGCGCTTCTGGAGGAAGTGCGCCTTCGCCTCGCCCTTGTCCATCGCGCGGTAGCTCGCCAACGCGCCGGAGCCCGTGTACGGAATGCCCATGACGTCGAGGAGGAGCTGCACGGTGCCGTTCTCCCCGCTGCCGCCGTGGAGGCAGGAGAAGACGACGTCGATCCCGCGGAGCTGCGGAACAAGATCGTCGAGGGTGGAGATCGAAATGAGATCTGCTCGATACCCCAGCGCGACGAGCGCCCGATGGACGCTCTCGCCCGAGACGAGCGAGACAGCACGTTCCGGGGAATCCCCGCCGGCCAACACTGCGATCCTGCGGCCATCCGGTGGTTGTGGGTCCATGCGAGGGAGTATACTGCACGCGGCGAAGTGCCCCATGTTGGACGGCCAGCGTCAAAGTCGCCAAGGGATGCGAAAAAGCGAGCTTCCTTGACAACGTCCAGAGGGGCGTCTATACTTCCCGCCGCTGTTGGTCCTTGAAAAGTGGATAGCGTGGTAACGTGTTCGAAAGAACACCCTGATCACCTAGAGATCAACTCGAATCAAAGAATAAAACCAAGAGAGTTTGATCCCAGCTCAGGATGAACGCTAGCGGTGCGCCTAACACATGTAAGTCGTGCGATCGAGCCGAACTGAGTTCCTTCGGGGACGATGATTGGTGACGGAGCGGCGGACGGGTGAGTAACACGTGGCTAACCTACCTTCTTGACGGGGACAACCACCCGAAAGGGCGGCTAATACCCGATGTTGTCTGGAACCGATGGGTTCCTTTCCAAAGGCGGTCCTGCCGCCGCAAGAGGATGGGGCTGCGCCCTATTAGCTAGTTGGTGAGGTAACGGCTCACCAAGGCTGCGATGGGTAGCTGGTCTGAGAGGACGACCAGCCACATTGGGACTGAGATACGGCCCAGACTCCTACGGGAGGCAGCAGTGGGGAATCTTGGCCAATGGACGAAAGTCTGAGCCAGCGACACCGCGTGGGGGATGAAGGCCTTCGGGTCGTAAACCTCTTTTCTGGGGAAAGAATAAGGACGGGAGGAAATGCCCGCTCGATGACGGTACTCCAGGAATAAGCATCGGCTAACTCTGTGCCAGCAGCCGCGGTAAGACAGAGGATGCGAGCGTTATCCGGAATTACTGGGCGTAAAGGGCGTCTAGGCGGTTCGGTAAGTCGTTTGTGAAATCCCTCGGCTCAACCGAGGATGGTCTTGCGATACTGCCGGGCTTGGGTGCAGGAGAGGAGAGTGGAACTCACAGAGTAGCGGTGGAATGCGTAGATACTGTGAGGTACCCCGATGGCGAAGGCAACTCTCTGGCCTGCCACCGACGCTGAAGCGCGAAAGCGTGGGGAGCAAAGGGGATTAGATACCCCCGTAGTCCACGCCCTAAACAATGTTCACTTGGTGTCGGCCGCTTATACTGGTCGGTGCCGAAGCTAACGCGTTAAGTGAACCGCCTGAGGAGTACGGCCGCAAGGCTAAAACTCAAGAGAATTGACGGGTCCCTGCACAAGCGGTGGAGCACGTGGTTTAATTCGATGATAAACGAAGAACCTCACCCAGGCTTGACATACTAGTGGTAGGAACCTGAAAGGGGGACGACTCTGCCTTCGGGTAGAGAGCTAGTACAGGTGATGCATGGCTGTCGTCAGCTCGTGTCGTGGGATGTTGGGTTCAGTCCCGAAACGAGCGCAACCCTTGTCGTTAGTTGCCAGCGGGTAATGCCGGGGACTCTAACGAGACTGCTGGTGAATAGCCGGAGGAAGGCGGGGATGACGTCAAGTCATCATGTCCCTTACGCCTGGGGCGACACACATGCTACAATGGGGGGTACAGAGGGTCGCAATCCCGCAAGGGGGAGCCAATCCATAAAAACCCCTCCCAGTTCGGATTGAGGTCTGCAACTCGACCTCATGAAGCCGGAATCGCTAGTAATCGCGGGTCAGCCATACCGCGGTGAATATGTACTCAGGGATTGTACACACCGCCCGTCACACCAACCGAGTGGGGGGTACCTGAAGTCGCTCTTCTGAGGGCGCCTAGGGTAACTTCCGCAAGAGGGGTGAAGTCGTAACAAGGTAGCCGTACGAGAACGTGCGGCTGGATCACCTCCTTTCTAGGGAGTATCGGGACCAACCCATCGTGACCAGGACCACGCTATCCCTTTTCATCCCTTCCTCTTCCTCGTCGATGTGTGGACGTTGTCCACATCACCCTGGGACGCGTGTACCCTTTTCGATGCGTGAATCTTCCCCCGCGTCGCCATCGGTTTCCTCTCGCTCGTGCCGTCCGCCCGGTAGCCTCATCCACGGTGAAAGGGAGGACGGATGCTATCCACGGCCAGTGACAGAGTGAGCTTCGCTCGGCTGCTGACAGACCTCGGCGACCTGATGCACGTCGACCGCGGCGAGACGATCTACCATCCCGGCTCTCCAAGTACGTCCGTCTACGTCGTGGAGAAGGGACGGGTCAAGCTGGCCTACCTCGATGAGAGCGGCAAGAAGTTGACGCTGTCGATCCTTGACCAGGGCGAGATCTTCGGCGAGATGTGCCTCGTGGGAGAGAAGTTCCGGCGGCACTTGGCGTCGGCGATCGAGGAGACCATCCTGCGGTGCGTGCCGCGCAAGGAGTTCTCCGACGTGCTGGCCGACAGCCTCGACGGACTGCAGCAACTCGTGCGCCACTTCGCGCAGCGCATGCGCGAGTACGAGGAGACCCTGGAGGACCTGGCATTCCGCGACATCCAGGCGCGCCTATCGCGTCAGCTTCTCAAGTTGTCCGACGAGTACGGCGTCGCGACGAAGGAGGGAATCCTCATTGGGTTCCCGGTCACGCACAAGGAACTCGCCGACATGATCGGCTCGGCTCGCGAGAACACGACCCTCGCACTCAACCGATTCGAGCGCGAAGGCATCCTCGGCAAGAGCCGGTACCGCATCGTGATCAAGAACGAAGCGGGGCTGCGACAGAAGATTCAGGTGCAGGAATAGGCCGTCCTGGGCTTGGGCCGGCCGCGCGGCGCAGATGAGTCTGCGCCGCGCTTTCGTTTTGACCGTGCCGCAACGTGACTCCCAGATGCCGGATGTCGCCGCTTGATCGATCGGTCTCACCTTGTAGGATCTGGGGACATGCCCGGCGTAAGGACGGGTGACAGGAGCGTTCATGGCGACAAGGATCGAGCGGATCGGCATCATCACAAGCGGTGGAGACTGCGGCGGCCTGAACGCGGTGATCAAGGGAGCGGCGCTCGCGGCGCACCGTCAGGGCGTCCGCGCGTTCGCCATCCCGAATGGCTATGCGGGCCTCTACAACCTCGTGCATCTCGACCGGCTGGTGGAACTCACTCCAGAGCGCCTGACCGGCGTGGAGGCTTCGGTGGCGGGGTCGGAGAGCGGGCATTCGCGCGTCCAGCTCAAGAAGGTGGACGACCCGCGCAAGTACGAGCGGATTCGGGAGGGCCTCGCAAAGTTCGAGCTCGACGCGCTCGTGATCAGCGGCGGCGACGACACGGGAAGCGTGATGCTCGACCTGGCGAGCCACGGCGTGCGATGTGTCCACGCACCGAAGACGATGGACCTCGATCTCCAGACATACTCCGTGGGAGGCGACTCGACGATCAGCCGCATCGCGGAGTACGGGCGCGATCTGAAGACGACAGGGCGGACGCACAACCGCGTCATCGTCCTCGAGGTCTTCGGGCGCTACGCCGGGCACACCGCGTTCCGCGGCGGCGTGGCGGCGGAGGCGGACGCGATCCTCATACCCGAGATTCCGGTGGACTTTGACGTTCTCTACGCGCACATGATGGACCGGTACTGGACGAGGATCCGCGCCAGCGACGTTCTGGCGGGGACGTACCTCATCGTGGTTGCGGAGGGTCTACGCGATGCCTCGGGCCGCGAGCTCGTCGACGAGTCCGCCGGGTGCGACGCCTTCGGCCACAAGAAGCTGACCGGTGCGGGCAAGTACGTCTGCAGTGAGCTAACCAAGCGCCTCAAGGCCGACGTGCAGACGAAGGCTCGGATGCAGGCGACGGGCATGTTCGTCGAAGGCCTGTACGAAGTGCCCGAGGTTCGCTCCGTCATTCCAGGCCACCTCGTGCGCTGCGGCAAGACGTCGGCCTACGACGTGAACTTCGGCATCGAAGCGGGCGCCGCGGCGGTCGCCCTCCTGTTGCGGGGGATCGATGGAGTGACCGTGGCCGGCGTGCGCGGAGCCGAGATCCGCTACATGCCGACGGCTGTAGCGATCCAGCAACGCTACGTGGATTTGGCACAGGTCGCCCTGCACGAGAGTCTCGGCACCTGCTTCGGCCGTCCGGCGGGGCGGCTCGACTTCCGGTTTGTCGAACTCACGTCGCCTCCCGAACGACACGTGTAGGAAGGTGTGGCGCAGATCGAAACCAGCTGCGCCACGAGCGAGGCACGGGGACGATGACAGGGCGTACAGGGCTGGAGCCCACGGGAATAGAGAAGGGACGGCGTCGCCGTCCCTTCTCTCTTGCGCACTAGGTTGCGCTCAGCTCTGCGGCTGGGCTGCTTCTGCCATCCGCTTGTACGTCTCCCAACGTTCCTTCACATCCACAGCAAGCTGAGCTGTGCGCGGCCACCCTGCGGGGTGGCGAGAGAGAAGGGGCACCGGCTGCTCTGGCGCGAGCAGCTAGGAGCCCCTTCTCCATGACGTGGCTGCGCTCAGCTCCGTTGCCCGGGAGCCCTACGCGGCCATCTTCTTGTAGATCTCGTATCGCTCTTTCACGTCGACTGCAAGCTGAGCGTGCAGTCTCTTGGCCTCTTCAGGGAACGACTGGACGAGGCTTGCGTAACGCACCTCGCCCATGAGGAAGTCCTGCAGGCTGCCGGTCGGCTCTTTCGAATCAAGCTGGAACGGGTTCTTGCCCTGTGCCGCGAGGCGAGGGTCGAAACGGTAGAGCGGCCAGTAGCCACACTCGACGGCCAGCTTTTCCTCTTCCTGGCTCTTGCCCATGCCCTTCTTCAGACCCTGGTTGATGCAGGGCGCGTAGGCGATGACGATGCTGGGGCCCGGGTAGCTCTCGGCCTCGGCGATGGCCTTCAGACACTGCTGCTTGTTGGCGCCCATCGCCACGGTGGCCACGTAGACATACCCGTACGTCATGAGCATACGCCCGAGGTCCTTCTTTTTCGTCTTCTTGCCGGATTCAGCGAACTTGGCCACCGAGCCGGTCGGCGTCGATTTCGACGACTGGCCTCCCGTGTTGGAATACACCTCGGTGTCGAGGACGAGCACGTTCACGTCCTCGTTCATCGCCGCCACGTGGTCGAGACCTCCGTAACCGATGTCGTAGGCCCAGCCGTCTCCGCCGAGGACCCAGACAGACTTCTTCGTGAACAAGTCACGCATCGCCAGGATCTCGGCGAGCGCGGCATGCCCCGCGGCTTCCTTCGCGAGGAGGGAGGCGAGCGCGTCGCCCGTCGTCCGCGATCCGGCCGCATCGTCTTTGGCGGCGACCCAGGCGAGGAGGGCATCCTTGAGAGCGGGTGTGACGGATCCCGCCGCGGCCTCGGTCGCGAGACGAGCCAGGCGGGTCCGGCGGGCCTTCATCGCGAGGGTCATCCCGAATCCGTACTCGGCGTTGTCCTCGAACAGGGAGTTGGCCCACGCCGGGCCGTGTCCGTCGGCGTTCGTGCAATACGGGACCGATGGGGCGGAGCCGCCGTAGATGGACGAGCAGCCCGTCGCATTCGCGATGAGCATGCGCTCGCCAAACAGCTGGGTGACAAGCTTGACGTATGGCGTCTCGCCGCAGCCGGCGCAGGCGCCCGAGTACTCGAAGAGCGGCTGACGGAACTGGCTTCCCTTCACTGTGTCCACCGGCATGAGCGCGTCGCGCACGGGCAGCCCGAGGGCGTAGTCGTAGCGCGCTTGTTCCTCCAGCTGCGTGTCCAGCGGCTTCATGACGAGGGCCTTCTCGCCCTTCTTCCCCGGGCAGATGTCGGCGCAGTTCCCGCAGCCCTGGCAGTCTAGCGGGTCAACCTGGATGCGGAACCCGTGGGACTCGAGTCCCTTCCCGATGGCGGGGATGGTCTCGAACCCGGCGGGCGCCTTCGCCTTCTCCGCTTCGGTCACAAGGAACGGGCGGATCGTCGCGTGCGGGCACACGAACGCGCACTGGTTGCACTGGATGCAGTTCGCTGGCACCCACTGGGGAACGTCGATCGCCACGCCGCGCTTCTCGTACTGCGTCGTCGCGATGGGGAAGCTGCCGTCGGGGCCCGTCCACTCGTACTTGCCGTCGAGGTCGGCCGCGAACGAGCTGACCGGGAGCCTGTCCCCGTCCTGGAGGAGCATCGGGCGCATGACCTCGAGGGCCCACTCGGGCTGGTCGGGCTTGCCGGCCGAGCCCGTGGCCGTCTTCCATGCGGCCGGGATCTTGACCTCGACGAGGTTGCCGAGCGCCGCGTCGACGCCGGCGTTGTTCATCTGCACGACCTTCTCGCCCTTCTTCCCGTACTCCTTCTGGATTGCCTTCTTCAGCTGCGCGATGGCTTCGTCCACTGGGAGGACTCCGGCGAGCTTGAAGAAGACGGTCTGCATGATCATGTTGATGCGCCCGCCGAGCCCAACCTCGCCGGCGATCTTGACCGCGTCGATCGTGTAGAACTTGAGTTCCTTCTCGGCGATCGTCCGCTTGAGGGACGCGGGGAGATGCTTCTCCAGCTCCGCGGTGTTCCAAGGGCAGTTGAGGACGAACGTGCCGCCCTTCTTGATTCCGGCGAGCAGGTCGTACTTGTCGACGTAGGCCGGATTGTGGCAGGCGACGTAGTCGGCGCTCTGCACGAGGTACGGCGACTGGATCGGGCTCTTGCCGAACCGCAAGTGCGACACTGTGATGCCGCCCGACTTCTTCGCGTCGTAGGCGAAGTACGCCTGCGCGTAGAGGTCGGTGTTGTCGCCGATGATCTTAATCGCGCTCTTGTTGGCGCCCACTGTGCCGTCCGAGCCGAGGCCCCAGAACTTGCACTGGATCGTGCCGGCGGGCGATACGTCGAGCTCGTCCGCGACCGCGAGCGACGTGTTGGTCACATCGTCCGTGATGCCGACCGTGAAGCCATTCTTCGGCGCCTTCGCGCGGAGGTTGTCGACGATGGCCTTGACCATGCCGGGGGTGAAGTCCTTCGAGCCGAGGCCGTAGCGGCCGCCGTAGACCGACGCCTTGATGCCCTTCTGCTGCAGGGTCGTGCAGACGTCGAGGTACAGCGGCTCGCCCTGGCTGCCCGGCTCCTTCGTGCGGTCGAGCACGGCCAGGCGCTTCACGTTCTTCGGCAGCGCGGCCACGAAGTGGTCGCTCGACCACGGGCGGAAGAGGCGCACCTTGAGGAGTCCGACGTTCGCGCCCTCCGCGTTGAGTCGCGTGATCGTCTCCTCGATCACTTCGCAGGCGGACCCCATTGCGACGATGACGTTCTCCGCGTCGGGCGCGCCGACATAGTCGAACAGGCGGTACGAGCGGCCGGCGAGCTCCGAGACCTGGCGCATGACTGCGGCGACGATCTCCGGGACTGCCTGGTAGTAACGGTTCGCGGCTTCCCGGCTCTGGAAATAGATGTCAGGGCTCTGCGATGTGCCGCGGAGGTGCGGGTGCTCGGGGTTCATCGCGCGGCGGCGGAACGCGTCGATCTCGTCTTGCGGCGCGAGCGCGGCCAGCGTCTCGTAGGGGATCACGTCGACCTTCTGCACTTCGTGGGACGTGCGGAACCCGTCGAAGAAATGGAGGAACGGAACCTTGCTCTTGAGCGTCGCAATGTGCGAGACGGTGGCGAGATCCATGACTTCCTGGACCGAGGCGGAGGCGAGCAACGCGAACCCCGTCTGGCGAGCCGCCATGACGTCGGCATGGTCGCCGTAGATCGAGAGGGCATGCGCGGCGAGGGCGCGTGCCGAGACGTGGAACACCGTGGGCAAGAGTTCGCCCGAGATCTTGTACATGTTCGGGATCATGAGCAGCAAGCCCTGCGAAGCCGTGAACGTCGTCGTGAGCGCGCCGGCAACGAGGGAGCCGTGGACGGCGCCGGCGGCGCCGGCTTCCGACTGCATTTCGCTGATCTGGAGGGGCTGGCCAAAGATGTTCTTGCGGCCGTGAGCCGCCCAGGCGTCGGCGACCTCTCCCATCGTGGAGCTGGGGGTGATCGGGTAGATGGCGGCAACGTCGCTGTACGCGTACGCTACGTGGGCCGCGGCCGTGTTCCCGTCGATCGACATCATGTGTCGTTCTCGATCTGCCATGAGACGTCCTCCTCGAGTGCGCCGGCGGGGCGCGGCGTAGGCCACCCCGCGGCTTGCGGATTGTACTGACGCCGGCGGGGAGGCTCAATGCGTCGCGCCTTCAGCTCCCGCCGCGGGCAAAGGAGCCGGTCGGTGACGAGTGTCTGGAAGGACTAGGGGACAGCGTGGCGCGGTCGGGAGAGTCTACGGGCGGCCTCGAAGAGGAATAACAGAGCTGCCAGTATGTTTCGTCCATCGTCGAAAGATGGGAGGTTGTCACCATGATGAAGCGTCTGTTGGTTGTCGGAGCGGCCGTACTCCTCCTCCTGGCCGTCGCGGTCAGCGCGGTTGCCGATCCGATTCACGTGGGTGGAGGTCCCAAGACGCTGAGCGACCCGATTCACGTCGGGGGCGGGCCCAAGCTCTTGGGCGATCCGATTCACGTGGGAGGCGGTCCAAGCCTCACGAGCGCGCCGATTCACGTGGGCGGCGGGCCGTTCGCTGAGTAGGACAAGGCCTACGGGCCAAGTGCGGGGGGCGAGTCCCAGAGTGGCTCGCCCCTCTTTCTTTTGCGCGGGCTGGAGGGGCCGGCGGCGTTTGAGGAGAATCGCCGCGCCGTGTGGCATGATGCGTGTTGCGAAGTGGGGAGGAACGTGGTCGAGGGACTGACGGTGGGACGAAGGGGCACAGGCTCGGACGGCATGGCGACGAAGCCTTCGACGTCTGCCGAGTTGTTGGCCCAGCACCGCGCCCTCGAAGTGACACGCCATCGGATCACGGCAGGCAAGCACTTCTACCTCGACGAGGCGAGCGAGTGGGCGGGGTTCGAATTCCTGTACGTCCTTCGCGGCGCTCTGACGCTCACGAGCGGCGACGAGAAGACCGCGCTGCGCGACGGCGATTACATCTACCACCGAGGATTGCCCGAGCGGGCCTTCTTCCGGGTGGAAGAGGATCTCGAACTTCTCATGGTGTCGTCGCCGCCCAGCTACCACCTCGTGAAGGAAGAGATCCAGGACATCATGGCTCTCGCTCGTTCGGTCGAAGAGAAAGATCGGGCGACCGAGGGGCACTGCCACCGGATCGAGCGGCTCGCCATGCGGACGGGCGAGCGCCTGGGTCTCTCTGGGCAGCGCCTGATCGACCTCTCCTACGGCGCGTACCTTCACGATGTCGGGAAGGTCAAGGTCCCGGATCACGTCCTCGGGAAGGCCGGTCCGCTCACGGACGACGAGTGGGTTGAGATGCGTCGCCACCCCGAGTACGGGGCGGCCATGTTGTGCGACAAGGCGTTTCTCCGGGCGGCGAGCCAGATCGTCGTCGCGCATCACGAGAACTACGATGGAAGTGGTTACCCGCGCGGGTGCCGGGGGGAGGACATTCCGATCGAGGCGCGGATCATTTCCGTCGTGGACGCGTACGACGCCATCACGTCCGAGCGTCCGTACCAGACCGCCGCCGCCAAGTCCAAGGCGATGCAGGAGTTGCGTCTCAACGCAGGGACCCAGTTCGACCCGCGCGTGGTTCGCGCGTTCCTGTCGGCGATCGGGGAGGATGAGCTTGCCTAGCAGGCCTCTCAAGTCCCTCGGACGTTGGCAGCACATCGTGGTCCTCATCCCGCTCGGAGCCGTCGTGGGGTTGCTCGGCGGCCTGATATGGAATGACCTTCTGTTCGGGGTGGGGGTCGGGGCGGGGTTCGGCGTCCTCTATGGACTCCTCCTGGCGGTGCGGAACGTGAAGTAGGCGGGCAAAGAGAGGGGCCTCGGCTTACGGCCGAGGCCCTCGTCATCTGCAGGTCGGATCGGACTACAGCTTCGGCAACAGCGTCGCGAACGCTCGCTCGAGGTCGGGCTGGCCGATCTCCTGAAGTTCATAGCGAACTCGCGTCGCGGGAACCTTGAACTTGAGCAGGCGTCCGAGGTCGATCGGCGTGCCGATGATCACCGCGTCGCAGTCGACCTTGTCGACGGTCTTCTGCAGATCGCGAACCTGTTTCTCGCCGTAGCCCATTGCCGGCAGGAGCTGGCCGATGTCCGGGTACTTGTGGAAGGTCGCGCTGATCGAGTCGACCGTGTACGGGCGCGGGTCGACCAGCTCGGCCGCACCGAACCGCTGCGCGGCGATCACGCCGGCTCCGTACTCCATGCCGCCGTGAGTCAGCGTCGGGCCGTCTTCGATGACCAGGACGCGCTTGTCGCGGATGATGCTCGGGTCGTCGACCTGAATCGGCGACGCGGCCTCGATGACGATCGCCTGCGGGTTCAGGTTGTGGACGTTCTCGCGGACGAAGTGGATGTCCTCGAGCGAGGCGGTGTCCACCTTGTTGATCACGATCACGTTCGCCATCCGGACGTTGACACCGCTCGGGTAGTACAGGAGCTCGTGTCCGGCGCGATGCGGGTCAACGACGACGATCGACAGATCCGGCTTGTAGAAGGAGAAGTCGTTGTTCCCGCCGTCCCAGATGATGACGTCGGCCTCCTTCTCGGCGGCGCGCAGGATCTTCGTGTAGTCGACGCCGGCAGAGACGATCGTCCCGTTGTCGATGTGGGGCTCGTACTCCTCGCGCTCCTCGATGGTGCAGTGGTGCTTGTCGAGGTCGGCGTACGTCTCGAACCGCTGGACTTCCTGGGCGACGAGGTCGCCATACGGCATCGGGTGCCGAATCACGGCGAGCTTCTTGCCCTTGGCTTTGAGGATGTCGCAGACGCGCCGTGTCGTCTGGCTCTTGCCCGAGCCCGTGCGCACGGCCGTGATCGAGATGAGCGGCTTGGTCGACTTCACCATCGTCGCGACCGGACCCATGAGCATGAAATTGGCTCCGGCGGCGTTCACGTCGGCCGAGCGCTCCATCACGTACTGGTTGGATACGTCGCTGTAGCTGAACACGACGAGGTCCGCCTTCTTGTCTCGGATCAGAGGCAAGAGCTCACTCTCTGGGTGAATGGGAATCCCTTGCGGATAGAGCTTGCCCGCCAGCTCGGGCGGGTACGTCCGTCCCGCGATGTCGGGGATCTGCGTCGCGGTGAACGCGAGGACGTCGAAGTCCGCGTTGTCGCGGAAGTAGACGTTGAAGTTGTGGAAGTCGCGGCCGGCGGCCCCCATGATGATGACCCGTCGTTTCATGCTCTGTCTCCCTCTCCTCTAGATTAGGACTCGGTGTTCGATTATGCGACGCGGGCTGGGCCGCCGCAAGGAAGCTTGTGCAGGACTGTACGGGCGCTTATCATCCGCCGCCATGTCCATCGCGAACGTCATCACCATCGCCCGCGGGGCACTGATCGTGCCCGTCGTGTGGCTGTTCCTATCCGGACAGCGGACGGCCGCCGCGGTGCTGTTCGCGGTCGTGTGCGCGGGAGACATTCTGGACGGGATCGTGGCGCGCGCCCGCCACGAAGTGACGACGCTCGGCAAGGCGCTCGACCCGATTGTCGACAAGGCGCTCTACGTCTCGCTCCTCTCGTCGCTTCTCGTCCTTGGGGAGATGCCCGTTTTGGCCTACGTGGCGTTCCTCGTCCCGCAGGTCGCGCTCGGCATTGGCGCGATCTTCCTGCAGCTCCGGCACCGCAAGATCCAGGCCGCACGATGGATCGGCAAGGCGGCGTCCGCCCTGTCGTTCTTCGGCCTCTTCTTCCTACTCGTGCGCTGGCCTGGCGGCCTCGAGCTCTTCTGCATCGCGGTCGGCCTGACGTACATCGCGGGAATCGACTACCTCTTGGCCGCGCGGTCGCTCAGCGCGCCGTAGTCACCCCGCGGGAACGAGGCGGGCGGGGGCGCTTCGAACGTGAGCCGCGCTCCGGTCGCGGGGTGGTCGATCGACAGCTTCCACGCGTGCAAGAACAGCCTTGGGGCGGGGGGGCCGCCGTAGAGGCGGTCGCCGATCACCGGATGCCCGATGTACAGGAAGTGGACGCGGATCTGGTGTGTCCGCCCCGTCTTCGGGCGGACGAGGAGAAGGGTTCGCCGCGGGTGTCGCTCGAGGACCGAAAACTCCGTCTGGGAAAGCCTTCCGTCAGCGGACACAGCCATCCGCCGCGGGGCGCGCGGGTCGCGCCCGACCGGCGCATCGATCGTCCCGTCGGATTCGTCGAACGCGCCTGCGACCCAGGCGAGGTACTGCTTCTCGACTGCCCGCCGGGCGAACTGGTCCTTGAGCGCGACGAGCGCCGACGCCGTCTTGGCAACGACGAGGACGCCCGTCGTCTCCTTGTCGATGCGGTGGACGATGCCCGGCCGCGCCGGGTCGTCGGATGGCGCCAGGGATCGCGTGGCGAGGAGGGCCTCGACGAGCGTCGTCGTGCCGCGGGTTCCGGAGCCGGGGTGGACGATGAGGTTCGCCGGCTTGTCGACTGCGACGATGTCGCCATCCTCATAGAGGATGGGGATCGAGAGTGCGCGCGGGACGAGGACGTCGAGGGAGCGAGGCTCCCAGTCGACGGCGTCGCCATGCCGCAATCGGTACGACGGCGCGACGCCGGGACGTCCGGACACGACCACGAGACCCTCGCGGATCTGCCGCTGGACCTCGGAGCGCGACACGCCAGGGGCGAGCGACGCGACGTACTGGTCGAGCCGCCGCCCCACGTCCTCCGGGCCGATCGTTCGAGAGATGTGTTCCATGTTGTCAGGGACTCGTTTGTTCGCGCTCGCAACGTCTCGTATAATGCGGTCGTTGCCAGTTCGTGAAGTTGAAGGGGGTCGCCCATGGCGACCTGTTTCTTCCTCACGGGAAAGAGTAGGGAAGGGGCAACAGGAAGTCCACTCCCTCCCGCAGGCGGGTTGGGGGGAGCTGATGCGGAGACAGGACGATGAACATCGAGTTTATTGAGGCGCTGGAAGAGATGGCGAAGGATAAAGGGATCCCGCGAGAGGATCTCTACGCGGCCATTCGCAAGGGGCTTGCCGCTGCGTTCGCCGAGGAGAACGGCCTGGCCGAGGACGAGACGATCGACGTCACGATCGACCAGCACTCCGGCGACATCACCATCCGCGGACAGCGTATCGATCTAGCCAAGTTCGGCCGCATCGCCACGAAGAAGGCCGAGGAGACGATCCGGCAGGAGATCGTTCAGCGTCGCCGCGAGATCGTCCACAACCTGTTCGCGTCGCGCGTTGGCGAGATCATCAGCGGGTCGATCCACCGCTTCGAGGGCAAGGGCGTGTGGGTAAACCTCGGAGAGGCAGAAGCCATTCTCCCCGAGGCCGAGCGCATTCCCGGCGAGCGGTATCACGCCGGCGAGCGGCTCCGCGCATACCTCGTGAGCGTCGAAGAGACGCAGGGCGACCCGCGCATCCTCTTGTCGAGAGCGCGAAAGGAGTTCGTCGCGGCGCTGATGAAGCTCGAGGTGCCGGAGATCGAGGAAGGCGTGCTCGTGATCCGGGCGATCGCGCGCGAGCCCGGTCGCCGCTCGAAAGTGGCCGTGGAGTCCCTCGACCGAAACGTCGACCCCGTCGGAACGTGTGTCGGCGCCGGGGGAGCCCGGGTGCGCATGGTGACGCGCGAGCTGTCGGGCGAGAAGATCGACCTCGTTCGCTGGAGCGAAGATCCTGTACAGCTTCTGAAGAACGGTCTCGAGCCGGCCTCCGTCCTGTCGGTCGACTTCGACGCCGAGCGGCGCAAGGCGAGGGTTCTCGTGCCCGACGACGAGCTGTCGCTCGCGATCGGCAAGGGCGGGCAGAACGTCCGCCTGACCGCGAAGCTCCTCGGGATCGACATCGACGTGACGAGCCCGTCCGAGAGCGCGGCCGCTGCAGCCGCCGCTGCTCCGGCCGAAACGCCGAACGAGTAGCGCCGCCCTCCAGCCCCTTCCAAGCCGGGTCGCGATCGGAACCTCTTTCCCGCGTGCCGTTCGAAGGAAGAGGGTATAATCTACCCAACCTGGGGAAGGGGGCCCGAAGGCTTGAACGCAACACTGAACCTGATCAGCGGCATCATCAGCCTGCTGGCTGCCGTGCTGATCGGCCTCCTCATCGGGACCGTCCCCCGCCGCCGTCGGGAGACGGAGATCGTCGCCCAGGCGGAAGAAGAAGCCGAGCGCCTCAAGAAGGAAAAGCTGCTCGAGGGCCGGCAGCAGGTACAAGAACTCAAAGAGGAGTTCGAGGAGCGCGCCAAGCGCCGCGAGGAAGAGCTCAGCCGAGCGGAGGAGCGCGTCTTGCGCCGCGAGGATCGCTTGGGCAAGAAAGCGTCGTTGCTCGAGAAGACCGAGGATTCCCTGCGCGCGGACGAGGAAGAGATCGTCAAGCTCAAAGAAGAAGGCGTCCTCCTGCTCGAGCAGGAGAAGCGCCAGCTCGAACAGACCGCACAGTGGACGCGCGACCAAGCGCGCGAGCACCTGCTCAAGGTCGTCGAGACCGAGTCCCAGCTCTACTTCTCCAAGAAGATGGAGGAGATCGAGCGCAAGGCGCGCGACGAGGCCGAAGAGCGCGCCGCACACGTGATCGCCACGGCCGTGCAGCGGTACGCGGCGGACTACGTGGAAGAAGGCGCCGTCAGCTCCGTCCCGCTCCCGTCGGAGGAATTCAAGGGGCGGATCATCGGACGCGAGGGACGCAACATCAAGACGTTTGAGGCACTGACCGGCGTCGAGCTTCTGGTGGACGATACTCCCGAGATGGTCGTCCTCTCCTGCTTCAACCCGCTGCGCCGCGAAGTGGCGCGCATCGCACTCACGCGTCTCATCGAAGACGGGCGCATTCATCCGGCGCAGATCGAGGAGAAGGTTCAGCGCGCGAAGGCGCGTCTGGCGGAGCGAGTCAAAGAAGAGGGGAAGAAGGCGGCCTTCGACCTCGGCATCGACCTGCACCCGGAGCTTGCCGCGCTCCTCGGGCGCCTGCGGTTTCGCACCAGCTACGGGCAGAATCAGCTCGTCCACTCGATCGAAGTCAGCGTGATCGCCAAGATCCTCGCGGACGAGCTCGGGCTCAGCGCGAAGAAGGCGAAACGCGCGGGCATCCTGCATGACATCGGCAAGGCGGTCGACCACGAAGTCGACGGACCGCACGCGCTGATCAGCGCCGACCTCGCCCGGCGGTACGGCGAGAGCCGCGACGTGGTGCAGGCGATCGCCGCGCACCACGAGGATATCGAGCCCACCGCGACGCTCGACATCCTGGTCCAGGCGGCGGACGCGCTCTCGGCTGCCCGCCCCGGCGCTCGGCAGGAGACGTACGAGCGGTACGTGCAGCGGCTGCACGACCTCGAGGAGCTCTGCCGTTCGTTCCCGTCCGTCCAGGAGGCGTACGCCATTCAGGCTGGCCGTGAAGTGCGGGTCATGGTGCAGCCGGACCGCGCCAGCGATGAGATGGCGGCCAAGCTGGCGTACGACATCGCGCGGGCGATCGAGGAAGAGCTGAGCTACCCCGGCGAGATCAAGGTGAACGTCGTCCGCCACACGCAGTTCTCCGAGAGCGCGAAGTAGAAGCAGCTTGCGGCAAGGGCGCGTGCTCCCCCATGGGTCGGGGACGACGACAAGCGCGGCGGCCTCCGCGGGCGTCTTTCTTGCTGTGCGACTGCATCACAGGTACTATTCCGCCAGTCCAGTGAGTCTGGTCAAGGGAGTGACGTAGAACGATGTCCACGTTCCTGAAGCGCCATCAGAAAGCCGTGATCTGGGCGATCATCATCTCGTTCGTGATTGGAGCGGGCGGGCTGTTCAGCCTGGATCGCGCGGGGGTCTTCGACAAAGGGTCTTCCAGTTCCGGGTCCGATCAGCCCACGTACGCGGCCAAGGTCCGTGGGGACGAGATCGCCCTGGCGACACTCTCGGCGCGCACGAAGCAGCTGATGGCGCAGTACGAGAACATCTATCAGCAGCTGGGGCAAGACACAACAACTCTCTGGACCGGCGCCCAGGGCGCGATGCTCCTCCTGCGCCTGCAGAGCGGCGCTCTGTCCGATCTGATCGAGGAGACGATCTACGCGCAAGAGGCCAAGCAACGCAGCATCAAGGTCGCGGAGCAGGACGTCGACGCCGAGTTCACCAAGCAGTACCAGGCCTTCCTCTCGTCCAACAACATCACGGAGGAGCAGCTGACGACGGCGCTTGCAGCTCAGGGGATGACGCTGGCCTCGTACAAGTCGAGCGTGCGCGCGTCCGTGAAGACCGCTCTCGTCAAGACGGCGCTGGAGAAGGTAGTCGGCGCGGGAGCGGCGCCCACCGAAGCCGAAGTAGACGCCTACTTCCAGGAGAACGGCGCGAAGTACAACACGACCGAACAGGTCAACGCCCAGCACATCCTGGTCGCCGATCTCGCGACTGCGCAGGACATCAAGCGGCAGCTGGACGGTGGGGCGGACTTCGCCGCCCTCGCAGCCACGTACTCGCTCGACACGAGCAACAAGGCAAGCGGCGGAAACCTCGGATGGTTCAGCCGCGGGCAGATGGTGTCCGAGTTCGAGACGGCGGCTTTCGCGCTCGAGGCCGGCAAGACGAGCGATCCGGTCAAGACGAGCTACGGCTACCACATCATCCGCGTCCTAGAGCACAAACAGGCGCACACAGCGACGCTCGCCGAAGTCCGCGATCAGGTCGTTCGCGACGTCACGGCCGAGAACGAGAGCGCGCGCGCCGATGACTGGTACCGGGGAGTCCGAGCCACGGCGGACGTCGTGGTCGGGCCTCCCGTCGTCAATGCCTTCATGATTCAGGAGTCCGACTCCGACAAGGGACTGGCCGAGTTCGAGCGGCTCTACGCGGAGCGCAAGGACCTCGACGTCTACCTGCCCTACTACATCGGCCAGCTCTACGAGGCGAAAGCGAACGCTGCGGAGTCCGAAAGAACGAAGCTCGAGGACCTCGACGCGCGGACGGCCGAGCAGGAGACGCGGATCTCCGACCTCAAGGCGCTCGAAGCCGCTTCCGCGGAGCGAGCCATCGCCGCCTACGAGGCACTCCTGAAGAACGACGTCTCGGACGAGGTCGCGCTCACCCGTCTGCTCGCCCTCGAGCCGGGAAACCTCGATGGGATGTTGGCGATGGCACAGCTTCTCGCCGAACAGGGCGACTCGAACGCGGCGCAGGCCCAGTATGCGTCCATCCTCGAGGCCAACCCGCAGTCGACCGCGGCGATGATCGCCTCGGGCGATCTCGCGCAGAAGGACGCCGACTACGCCCTGGCGAAGCAACGGTTCGAAGAAGCTGCCAAGCTCCTTCCGGGCGACGTGGGCCTCCGCATCAAGCTCGTCAACGTGCTCCTCGCGCTGGACGATACGACAGGCGCGGAGACGGTCGTCCAGGCGATTCGACAGATCGACCCGAGCAACGCTCGGCTCTTGGTCGCGGAAGGCGACCTGGCCAAGGCGAAGATGGAAGTTGCGTCGGTCATGAGGAACGTCCTCAAGGCCAAGGCGAGCCGATCGGCCTCCGAAGAGGCGCAGCTCACGGCTCTCAACAAGCAGATCGCAGATCTGTACGCCGTTGCCATCGCCCGCTACCAGGCGGCGATCAAGGCCGGCGGCAGCATCGACCTCAGCGTGAAGCTGGGCCAGGCGTACCTCTTAGGCGGGGAGCTCGATCTCGCCGAGACGGAGCTCAAGGCGGTCCTGAACCGGTCTCCGTACCGCGCGGACGCGTACGAGTACCTCGCGCAGATCAACCTCCTGCGCGGCGACAAGACGTCGGCGCTCGAGCGGTACCGGACGGCGCTCGAACGCTCGCGGGACGTCGAACAGAGGATCCGCGTCGCCGAGGCCATCTTGACGCTCGACCCGAACGACACGTCGGTCCGACTGCGCCTGGCCAAGCTGTACAGCCAGGACTCGCAGTGGAGCGCGGCCGTGCGCGTCTACGAGGCGCTGATTCAGGCCGACCCGACGAGCGAGGAAGCCTACTCCGGCATCGCCGACGCGTACGTGGCGCGCGGTGACAGCGACGAGGCGCTCCAGTACTTGCGGCGAGGCGTGACGGCCGTGAAGCAGGACGCCGCGAAGATCCGGCTCTACGAGCAGATCGTTGACGTCGACCAAGCCGACGTCGGAACGGGCAAGCCGCTCTCTTCCGCCGGGTTGGACGCGCTGATCGAGATCGCCAAGCTCGACATCACGCGCGGCGACACGTCGGACGCGCAGGCGAAGCTGACGCAGGTGCAGACGGCCGACAAGAAGTACCGCGCCGCCGAGGTCCAGAGCCTGCTCGATCAGGTGGGCGGCCCGCTGACGA
>JAKLFO010000159.1 GCA_022711155.1 Candidatus Bipolaricaulota bacterium | reverse complement strand
GCGTCGTTCGTGTCGCCGTTCGTCGGCCGCGTCGACGACTCCGGCGGAAGCGGGATGGACATGGTCGGCGAAGTCCTCGAAGTGCTTCAGAACTACGGATTCCCGACCGAGGTGATCGTCGCCAGCGTGCGCCATCCGCGTCACGTGTTCGAAGCCGCCGCGCTCGGCGCCGACATCGCGACCGTGCCGCATGCCGTGCTGAAGCAGCTCTTCCGCCACCCACTGACCGATCTCGGAGTCGAGCGCTTCCTCAAGGATTGGAGACAGGCGAAGGGGACGGCGTAGGAACACCCGCCGTCGCGGCCCGCTACTCCACCGCGTTAGGGCAGACCGCGTCCCCTTGGGGGCCTTGACCTGCTCAGCCAGACGAACGCCTTCCACCCCGCGAAGACGGCAAGCGCGATCAGGCCAGCGACCAGGGCCACCTGGAGGAAGTTCACAACATAGACCCAGACGGGTGCGGTCATGCTGCCGGCAGTCTCGGTCTCTATCACACGGCTCCTTCGCTCCGGAGAGGCGCGGGCATATCAGATGCTCTGCAGGTGCACGATGGATGCCGGCTCAGAATAGTAGACAAGCCAGCCCTTGATGTAGAGGTAATAGTCGATCATCCCTCCCCCACTGAGCGTCACTCTCTGCCCACTAGGATGTATGTACACATCCGTCCATGTGTCCGTCAAGTCCATGAAGGGCCGGAAGCCGCTCAGTCCAACCCGAACGCCCCCGACGCTGTCGATCCAGTGGAACGATCCAGACGATGCGCGATAGATCGTGGCCCACAGGTTGAAGCGTGTCCGCCACAACGGATTGCAGATATACGACGCATGAACCTCCACCGTATCTACTGACGTTGCGGCTCGCTGCGGCAGCTCCGAAGAGACAAGGAGCGAGTCTCGAGCAGTGCCAGTTGCCATGCTGCGGTTCGCTCTCGAGGCCACGAGTCTGCGGAGATCGTGGACAGACTCGACTTCGAGCGGGGTGATGCCTTGGGGAGCTGTGCCCACTATGTGGAGCGCATGTCGCTCCATGACCGCCCGCAGGTCATCGTCCATGGTTCTTTCCGTACTAGCAGCACTGCATCCCACGAGCGCTGCGGAGACAACTCCCAAGACGATTAGGATGCCGATGCCCGTGCGCCGAATCGTTCGATCATGCATAGCGCCTCCGATCACGTCCATGAACGAGATGTACATATGATAACAGCACAGAGGAGACATGTCAAACGAGGCATCGAGGGCGGAGAAGGGCACTCCTCAGGGGCCGAGTACACTAGCCGCCGCGCTCGGCGCCGACATCGCGACCGTGCCGCATGCCGTGCTGAAGCAGCTCTTCCGCCACCCACTGACCG
>JAKLFO010000158.1 GCA_022711155.1 Candidatus Bipolaricaulota bacterium | reverse complement strand
CATTCTGCGCCAGGTATGCCTTGGCGTGCAGGCCATCCACGCGGCGGGCTCGGCGCACCTGGATCTCAAACCCGCCAACGTCCTCATCGGACAGGGGTTCCGCGTCGCCATCACCGATCTCGGACTCGCACGTCGCATCGAAGAAGCCTCCCGCGCCGACCTGCCTCGCGGGGGAACCCCCACCTACATCGCCCCGGAGCTCGCCTACGGCCCCAGCCCCTCCCCGGGACAACTCGCACGCGCCGACGTCTACTCCCTCGGCGTCCTGGCGTTCGAGCTGTTCACGGGCCGCGCGCCCTTCGACAGCGAGTCGGTCAACCGCATCCTGTACCTGCACGCCACCGCGCAACCTCCCACTCCCAGCGATCTTCGGCCGGAGCTGCCTCCGGCCTTCGACGCGCCCATCCTCCGCGCGCTCGCCAAGGATCCGGCGGACCGCCCCGCATCGCCTATGGAGCTCATCGCGCTGCTCGAGTCCGCGCGCAACGCACCCTCTGTCGCGGGGTCGACGCTCCGCATCCTCGTGGCGGACGACGACGACGTCTTCCGCGCGATCGCCCGCTCTTGCCTGGACCGTGCGTTCCCTTCCGCCGAGATCCGGTGCGTCGAGGACGGCGCCGCCGCCCTCGATGCCGTCGAGGCCTTCCGCCCTCATGTCGCTGTCCTCGACCTGCAAATGCCCGAGCTCAACGGCATCGAAGTCATCGCTGCCATCCGTGGAACGGCCTCCCGCTTCGCTCCCAGGATCGTCGTGGTCACCGGCGTCGGAACCGCCGCCGACTGGAAGCTCATGACCGACCTCGACGCCGACGCGTTCCTCGTCAAACCCGTCGTGCCGGCCCAGCTCCAACGCACGATCGCCCGCGTACTCGGGCGCTCCGATCCCCCGGCGAGCCCCCATCGGTGATAGGCAGCCACCGCACCCATGACGGTGGAATCGATCCGCATCCGCGGTGCCTCCCTGCACAACCTCCGAGCTGTCGATCTCGACATCCCCTCGAACACCCTCGCCTTCCTCACAGGCCGTCGGGGTCGGGGAAGACCTCGCTCGCCATCGACACACTGGGCGCGGAGGGACAGCGACGCGAATCGTGCGGAGGGAGTTGGAATCAGCGCGCCCGCCGGAAGCCGGTACCGCGCACGGTCTCGAGCCGGCGCCTCGCGGAGCCGAGCTTCCTGCGGAGATTCGCTACGTAGATATCCAGGGTCTTGCTCCCCTGCGTGCCGTCCGCGCCCCAGACGTAGGTGCAGTCGGACATGGACTTGCGCGCCGAGGTGACGCCAACTCTCACGTCGGCGTCGCAGAGCGCGGCCCTGGTGTCCTTGTCGAACCGTCGCCTCCGCACGCGGGGAGAAGCGTGAGTAGCAGCAAAACGACGGCAAGACATGAACGGCGCCGTGGCATCTCTCTGATCAGTTGAGGCAGCATCGGAAACCGAGATCCTGTGCGTCTTGGCGCCTGGAATAGAGGCTCTTATCGCACGAGGCGAAGCCCTCCGGACTGAGCACCGAACCGCCTCTGATCCGACACAGGTTTTCGCCTCCACTGACAGCCTCGCAGGAATCCTCCCACTCCCTGGCATTCCCGCTCAGGTCGAACACTCCGGAGTACCCCACTTCCGAGGACTGGCATCCAGGAAGCGACCCCACGGGTAGGAAG
>JAKLFO010000157.1 GCA_022711155.1 Candidatus Bipolaricaulota bacterium | reverse complement strand
GCCATGCCGCCCACCGGAGGCATCGGTGTCGGCATTGATCGCCTGGTGATGCTGCTCGCCGACGAAGCGTCCATCCGCGACGTGATCCTCTTCCCGACCCTGAGGCGGAAGGACGACGAGTGACCGCGTGGGGCTGGCTCATGGATCGCATGGACGCCGTCGCCGACGTCATGCACGGCTGGGACGAGCGGGCCATGCTGTCGATCAGCGAGGCGCGCTTCCTGCGCCGGGTGCCGCGCGTGTTCGTCGCGGCGACGTACCTCGGAGATGGCTACATCTGGCTCGGGCTCGCGCTCGGCCTGCTCGCGTTCGGTAACGAGCGCGACCGGTGGAACGTGCTCATCGGCCTCTGCGCCACCGTGGCCAACCTCATCATGGTCCGCCTGCTGAAGACGCTCTTCTCGCGCGAGCGACCGGAAGAAGGCGCGGGCGCGATGCGCGGCCGGATCATCGACACGTACTCGTTCCCCTCCGGCCACGCGACGACCTCGTTCGGGCTCGCGTGGCTCGTCGCGACGGCCTACCCCACCCCCTACATCCAGGCCATCGTCTACGCCGGGGCGGGCCTCATCGCGCTGTCCCGCATCGTCCTGCGCGAGCACTACCTGTTCGATGTCTTGGGCGGCGCGATCCTCGGCACGCTCGTCGCCGCCAGCGTAGAGCACGTGTTCCGCCTCGCCGGTTTTTGACGGACTTCGAGGCATGGCATAAGATCTTCACCCACTGACCAGAGGCGAGACGAAGGAGCGTTCGATGAGACATCACTTCTCCAGCCGCGCGGCCAGCGCAAAGCGTTCCCCCATCCGCGAACTCCTCAAGCTGACGGAGCAGCCGGACATCATTTCGCTCGGGGGCGGACTGCCTGCGCCAGAGACATTCCCCCACGTGGAGTTGGCGAAGATCGCCGAACAGCTCCTGCGTGAGGAAGGACACAATGTCCTTCAGTACGGAACGAGCGAGGGAAGCCGAACGCTTCGCACCGAGGTCGCGAAATGGTTGGAGACGCAGGACGTCCACGTGTCGATCCACGAACTGCTCGTGACGACCGCGTCGCAGCAGGGCCTTGATCTCTTGTGCAAGGCGTTCTTCGACCCGGGCGACGTCGTCTTCTGCGGCCTGCCGACCTATCTCGGCGCCGTGCAGGCGTTCACGCTCTTCCAGGCGACGAAGATCGGCGTCCCGCTCGAGGACGACGGGATGGACATCGACGAACTCGAGGCGCGCATCGTGACTGCGCGGCGCGAAGGGAAGCGGATGAAGGGCATCTACACGATTCCCGACTTCCAGAATCCGACGGGCATCACGATGTCGCTCGCGAAGCGCCGTCAGCTGCTCGACGTGGCGCGCGCCTACGACCTCCTGATCTTCGAAGACAACCCGTACGGGCACTTGCGCTTCGGCGGCGAGCCGCTTCCTTCGATCTTCAGCATGGACGAGGAAGGTCGCACGATCATGCTCCTGACCTTCTCCAAAGTCCTGTCCGCCGGCTTGCGCCTCGCGGTCATGGTCGCGCGTGGCGACCTCATGGAAGTCCTCGTGCGCGTCAAGCAGCCGACCGACCTCTGCACGTCGAAGCTGACCCAGATGCTCGCGGCGCGCTACATGCAGAAGGTGGGTCTCGACCGCCACCTGGCCGACATCCGCCCGATCTACCGCGAGAAGAAAGAGGCGATGATCGCCGCGCTCGAGAAGCGGGTGGACTACTTCCATGCGCACGGCGCGCGCATCTCCGACCACGGACTCGACCGCATCGCCTACGCCGACGCGGACGCCGCGAAGGCCGACCGT
>JAKLFO010000156.1 GCA_022711155.1 Candidatus Bipolaricaulota bacterium | reverse complement strand
GTCCTCGGTCTGCGCACCGACGTGGACGCCCTCGGAGAGGGGCAAGAGGCCCTGCGGGCGCGGGTCGACGCGCTGGAGTCGGGACTCACGGAACTCGCAGCATTCTGCGACGTCTTGGCTTCGCGGATGGACGCGCAAGGAGCGGAGCTGGCATCGCGGCTCGACGCGCAGGGAGCGGACGCCGCGGCGCTGCGATCCGAATTCGACGCTCTCGTCGACTCGTTTGGGACGCACATGGCCGATTACATGGCGTTCCGCGACGAACTGACGGCGGACCTGTCCGCGATGGACGCCGCCTACCAGGAGCGCTTCGGGGCGATCGAGACGGGGTTCGCCTCGTCGCTGGACGGCCTCCGCACCGAGCTCTACGCGGGCATGGATGCGCTGCAGAGCGGCGTGTACGGGGAGCTTGACGGCCTCCGCCAGAGCCTCTCGAGCGACATCACGACGATGGAGTCCACCTTCACGTCGGACATGACCATGATCGAGTCGCAGTACGGCGAACTCCTGGGGCGCGTCCAGGCGCTCGAAGACGAGGACGTGGGCACGTTCAAGAAGAAGGTTCTGGAGCTTGAGCGGTCCATGGCCGCGCTGGCCATCAAGGTCGACAACAACCGCGCGAAGCTCGAGGGGTTCGACCAGGCGATCGCCTCCCTGTCGACGGAAATGGCGACGACCAAGGACGGCATCCTTCAGGCAAACCGCGAGTTGCTCGGCGAGTACGACATCCGGCTGCAGGCCGTGGAAGACAACGCGGCGTACACAAAGACGCAGATCGATACCCTGTACTTCATCTCGATCGTGGCGCTCTTGGCCGGCGTCGGCGCGCTGATCTGGGGATTCCTTGGTGCGAGTTCATAGCATCACAAGGTGAGGGGCGGATATGGGGAGGGGCAAGTGCCCCTCCCTTCTCATTTGCACTGGGGTGTAACAGAAGTAATATTGGTAAACCGCCTGGAGGGGGGCTCCCGCGTGGAGGAACTCGGGCAGCGACTGCGCAGCTTTCGTCTCGAGAACGGGTGGAGCAAGCGGGCGACCGCCGAACGTCTCGGCGTGTCTGTCCCGTCCATACTTCGCTGGGAGAGCGGCGACGCAGTTCCCAACGATTACAACCGGTACAAGATCGACCGACTCCTCGAGTCTGACGCCGAACGCGCGCCGCGCCGGGCGCGGCGGATCATCCAGCTCAGCCTCTTCCCGGAAAGGATCCCCAGCGCCGTCGGCCGGACATGACATGACGAAGATCAACCGAGTCGAGGTTACCGGATTCAAGTCGTTCCGCAAGAAGACCGTGATCCCCTTCTTCGAGGGAATGACCGCGGTCGTGGGCGAGAACGGGTCCGGGAAATCCAACCTGTTTGACGCGATCAGCTTCGTCATGGGGCGGCGCTCGTCCCAGCTGCGCGCCGATCGCCTCGAGCACCTCATCTTCAACGGCGGCGAGCGCTACGAGCCGGCGGAGTCGGCCGACGTGACGCTGTATTTCGACAACCAAGACGGGATCTTCAACCGGTTCCTCGAGGATGGGGCCAAAGCGCCGGAGATCAGCCTGGGGCGCCGGATCACGCGGAAGTCGTCGACGTACACGCTCATGGGGAAGAGCTGCCCGCGCACGACCATCGACGAGGCGTTGGAGGCCGCGCGCGTGGACCCAGACGGCCAACAGCTGATCGCGCAGGGCAGGATCACCGAGATCATCCGGCGCACGCCGCTTCGGCGGCGCGAGATCCTCGACGAGGTAGTCGAGGAGCTTTCGGGCATGGCCCTGGCGGCGGGCGGGCTCGTTCGTCGCCGCGGCCGAGAGCAGCGCCCCGGC
>JAKLFO010000155.1 GCA_022711155.1 Candidatus Bipolaricaulota bacterium | reverse complement strand
ACCTACGTCCAGCCCGTCATGCGATGGAGCGCCGGGTACAAGGCGGTCGGAATCTGATGAGCGACTTCCCGCTGCTCAATAAGGTTCTCAAGCTCTGGCAGAAGCGCGGCCTCATCACGCCCGAGCAGGCAGAAACGCTCGCTGATGAGATGCGCGGCCAGGTCTTCTCGCTTGCGGACCAGTGGCAGGAGAAGACGCTCGACGCGATCAAATCCGACATCGACAAGGCGATGGCGGAAGGCTGGACCGTCAAGCAGTTCAAGGAGAAGGCCGCAGAGACCGTCGGTCGCTTCAACGACGGGAACTATGCGTCCATCGTCTTCCGTACGAACGTCGCGAACGCAAAGGCGGCGGGCCGCTACGAGGAGATGTTCTCCCCGGAGTACGCGGAGGAGGCACCGTTCTGGCAGTTCGCCGCGATCGAAGACTTCCGCAATGACGAGCCGAGCGAGTGCCCGGATCTTCGGTGCCGCTGGCTTGACGGCAAGACGTTCCGAAAGGACGACGTGAAGGCGCAGGGATTCCTGCCGCCTCTTCATTTCCAGTGCCGGTGCATTTCGATCGAGCGGACGGCCGAGTCCATGACAGGCGAAGTCACGCCGGGGTCCGCGATCCCGTTCCAGCCGGT
Organism: Candidatus Bipolaricaulota bacterium; assembly: GCA_022711155.1. GTDB lineage: Bacteria > Bipolaricaulota > Bipolaricaulia > UBA7950 > UBA9294 > CAIOGO01. The sequence goes on along the minus strand of JAKLFO010000155.1, from coordinate 1,314 downwards.
CTCCGGGTGGGGCGGGAACCGGCTCCTCTCTCTCCTCGGAGGTCTCTGATGGCGAACGAATACGCAGCCGCGTCCGACGTGCTCGCAACGCTCGGGACAGACATCCTGACGGATCTCGCGCAGGACTCCGACGGCATCGGGGCGACGGACCATACGCTCTCGCTCATTGAGGCCGCATCGCGAATCGCGGACAGCTACATCGGGGCGCGCTACGTCGTCCCGCTCACCGGGGCGCAGGCGCTGGCGAACGTCAAGCCGCACGTCGTATCGATGGCTCGCTGGATGCTCCTCGAGCGGCGCTTCTCCGGGCGGTACGATACGGAGGGCGCGCGCTGGCTCTACGAGCAGGCGCTAGAGTGGCTCAAAGGCGTGTCGAAGGGTGACTACGTCCTCTCGGGCGGGACGTCCCTGGGGGGCGCTACGGCTACCGCAGCGGGCACGACCTCGTGGACATCGAACGCCGTCATGTACCCGGTGGGGACGGCGCGGGGATTCTGATGGCGGTCAAACTCAGCGCAGGCGTAACCGACAAGGGCGTCAAGCTCGCGCTCAACCGCGCGGAGAAGGCTATCGACTCGCGCGTCATCGCCGACAAGGCGGCGCACGTCATGGTGCATGAGTACCTGCCGATGGTATTCAAGACCAATAAGTACGGCTGGCCCGCGCCTTCATGGCGCAGCGGGAAGCCGCTCATGGACACCGCGACGCACCTCGTTTCCGGGTTCGTTTATCAGATCGTCGCAACGACAGGGGAAGCCGTTGCGAGGATTCACAACACGTTCCGGTATGCGTGGGTCCATGACAAAGGGTACGTCTCGAAGCCGAAAACGAAGAAGTACCTGACGATACCGCTGTCTCCTCCGCTCGGTATCAACGAAGCGAGAACGGCGCGGGCCAGCGACTACCCCGGCGCCTTCGTTCTGATGAAGGGGCCGGAAGGCCCCGGCATTTACCGTAAGGTCGGCGGTGTCGTCTCGGTCAGTCTGAAGAACCGAAAGCGCACCGTTTCCCGCGCCGGGGCTAACAAGGACGTAAAAACCATCGAGCGGATCTTCGCTCTGGTGAAGGAAGTCAAGATTCCTCGTCGGCACTTCATGTTCTGGCACCCGGACGCGAAAGCACTCGTCATGCAACGCGTTCGGGCGATGGTATCGAAGCGCGCGAAGAGTGACGTGGTGGCCGCATGAGCACCGTCTCTACCATGCGTACCGGCATCAAAGCGGCGATCACCGCCGTAACGACGACGCAGCAGTACGACGCTCTCCGGGTCGAGGACGCCTTCGACATCTCCAAGCGGCGGCCGTCGATCGTCCT
>JAKLFO010000154.1 GCA_022711155.1 Candidatus Bipolaricaulota bacterium | reverse complement strand
GCCCACGGCGTCTCCGAGGTGCGCGTCATCCGGCCCGCTGGCGGCATCATCGGCATCGGCTTCTTCGACGACGAGGAGGCCTTCGTTCGCGAGTGCGTGCGCACCAACGCCATCGGGAACGTCTACGTCGGCATCCAGCCGCGCCCAGCGCGGCTCTTGTCCAGGGCCAAGAATCATCTGGCTCGAGCCGAAGGTGCCAAGCAGGCGGACATCGAACTCGTCACCGCGTTTGTTGTCGACATCGACCCGATCCGTCCCAAAGGCGAGGCGTCCACCGATGCGGAGCTCGCCCTAGCGATGGAGATCGCGCAGCGGATACGGGACGACTTCATCGCGATGGGATGGCCGGGATCGGTTCGGGTGATGAGCGGCAACGGCGTGCACGTGGTTTTTACGTTCCCGCCGGTGCACATCCGGGATGACGCGCACCGCGCCGAGGTGGCGGCGATGCTGCGAGCCTTCGAGGCGTTCATCCAGATCAAGTACACGGTCGACGGGATCGGCATCGACACGATCAGCGATTTCCCCCGCATCCTGAAACTCGCTGGCACGATGAGCGTCAAGGGAGCCAACACGCCCGAGCGTCCGCATCGGAGATCGTATTTCATCGACCCGCCGGTGCGCGTCGAGAATCCGCTGTTCTGGGCGTTCGTCGAGTCGCTGCCGAAGATCGAGGAGAAGAAGACAAAGTCGACGAACACCAATAGCGTCGACGACGCGGACATCGTGATCGGCGACAAGGTGAGCGCGCGCGTCATGCAGGTCGTGATGTCGAATCGGAACATCCGCGCGCACTGGGGGAACAGGGGCAAGCCCGTCATGAACTCGGACGGCTCGCCGGGCGACTGCACGGATTCGGGCTACGACTTCACGGTCGTGGTCGATCTAGCCCACGCCGGAATCACCGATCCCTCCGAGATCGCAACCGCGATCGCGAACCGCCCAAACCCTACCGGCAAACCCAAGAGCAGAGACTACGTCGTCCGCACGGTCCTGCGGGCGCTCGCCGTCGCGGTCAAGCAGAAGGACGAGGACGAGGAGGGCAACTTCGAGGTCTTTTCCGCGACGAAGACGAGCTCGAATCCGAAGCTGTTCCGCCTGGTCACTTCGCTCGGAGATCTGGAGCTCGGTGCCGAGCACTTCGTCAACGAGCGGCGCTTCAACGAGGCGTTCATGAACGCCTTCGGGCTCCTTCCCGTTCTGTCGTCGGAGGACGCCGACCGACCGTGGTCGGACGTCGTGAACGGCTGGCTCGCTGACGCGGACATCATCGTCCTTCCGCCGGAGGCGTCGACCGAGTTCGCCATGAGGGCAAGGGTCTATGCGGCGGTGATCGGCCTTGAGGTGGGTGAGAAGGTCGACGAACTCGACACCCGCGCGTGCCTGGTCGTCGACGGCAAGAAGGTCTTCAAGGGGAAGGCCATAGAGGACGCGCTCAACGTCGGCGCGCTGGCGAGCACCAGGGTCACGTCGCATGAGGTGTGCAATGCGCTGATCAAGTTGGGCTGCACCAAGGTCTCACCGCGGCTCGGCCCCAACCGCAAGCGCATCCGGCTCTTCGAGTCGCCGGACACGTGGCCGAGGGACGTCACCGGCGCCGACGCGGTCTCCGACGCGGATCCGCGCCAGCTCATGTTCCCGTTTATGATGGTGGAGCAGGTGGACGCATGAATCGCACGCGCACGGAAAAGTTGTATTTGTGCACACATCCTACAGAGAGCCTGTTCCCGGCGTTCCACGCGTTCCACAAGGAACACCGAAGCGGGGTCATGAAAGACGTTCCAGCGTTCCACGAAAAAGCCTTATTGTCCGCGCGCGGGAGCTTCGGGCCACGGGACGACATTCATACATCTTCTCCGTGCGCGTGCGTGATTGGCCGTTCCTGTTCCTGGGAACTCGATGTCTGTGGGAGCGCCCGGGTCTATGATGGCACCGGGGACGCCGGTGGCGACGACGGCTG
>JAKLFO010000153.1 GCA_022711155.1 Candidatus Bipolaricaulota bacterium | reverse complement strand
GGCCGATAGGGAGCGGGCGGCGCGAGGAGGGTCGACGACGCGCTTCTCGTTCGGGAACTCGATCCCTGGGAACGACGCGGAGTGGGCGGAGGACCGGGACGGGCCTTACCCGGAGACGCCACAAGCGGACCCAACAGGTCCGCCGGAGGGGGCGAAGAGGGTCCTTCGCGGCGGCAGCTCGCCGACAAACCTCAGCTTCGAGCGCTCCACGAGCCGCACCGCCGACGATCCGCGCGGGAGCTCCGGCCGTGACGGCTTTCGGCTCGCCTGGTCACCGTAGCTGGCAGCGACTGGACGAGCCCGAAGAACCTGCAAGACCTCGCCGGGGCGACGGCGAAGGTGGCCTCGCTCGGCCCGAAGGCGCCGGACGCGATCGAGGAGCTGATCCGGGGGCGGAAGGCCTCCCCCGCGCGCGCGAACGGGTCGCGCGTCACGCGGAACCGGAGGGACTTCGAGAGAATTCCCGGTCTCGACGTGCTGACCTACTGATCCCCCTTCGCCCCGGCCTCGCCACGCCCGGAGACCTGCGGGCCCCAGTCGATTCGGTCCAAAGAGCCTCGGAATGAAGCCGAAGGATGCGATCCTCGACGAAGACGCCAGCTGCGCGAGCGCTCCCCGGGGCGGACCAGCGAACGACATCGCTGCTCGCGCCGTGCCCCCCGCCCGCGTCCATGACACCATCTCGCTCATGAAGACGATCGGACTCATCGGAGCGGGACACATCGGAAGCCAGGTCGCGCGCCTCGCGGTGGCGCACGGCTACGGCGTGGTGATCAGCAACTCGCGGGGCCCCGAGACGCTCGCAGCGCTCGTGCAGGAGCTCGGCCCCAGGGCACGCGCTGGCACGACGGTCGAGGCGGCCAGCGAGGGAGACATCGTCGTCGTGACGATTCCTCTCAAGAGCATCGGCAGCGTGCCCGTGGAGCCCCTGGCCGGCAAGGTGGTCATCGACACGAACAACTACTACCCGCAGCGCGACGGGCAGATCCCCGCGCTCGACGACGAATCGACGACGACGTCGGAACTCCTGCAGGCGCACCTTCCGACATCGAAGGTGGTCAAGGCCTTCAACCACATCTATGCCGCGGAGCTCACGACGCACGGGCAGCCAGCGGGCACGCCGAACCGCCGCGCCCTGGTCATCGCGGGCGACGACCCGTCCGCGAAGGCCACCGTCACCGAGATGCTCGACGCGTTCGGCTTCGACACGGTCGACGCGGGCCCGCTGAAGGAAGGCTGGCGGATCCAGCGAGACACGCCCGGCTACGGACCTCGGCGCAACGCCGAGGAGATGAGGAAGGACCTCGCGGCGGCGAAACGCTATCGGGATCGCTGACGCGTGTCGCCCTCGGGCTCGAGCCCCTGGGAGACGCGACGGGGCCGGACGGAGAGGAGCGCGAAAACCCCGCAAACGCTGGTCCTTCGAACGCAGAACGCCGGCCCCCTTGGTCGGCGCTGGCAGTTACTCCTGACTGCGAAAGATAGGGCCGGTTACCAGTGCAGTGCGGCTTTGACGTAGGCCACGTCGGGATGGTCGAAGAAGCGGCGGACAAGTGAGCGATCGAGGGCGATTCCAGTCATCGCGTTCTCGACGGCGGCGTCGAAGTCCTCGGTGGCGAGGACGGGGGTCCGTCTGAAGAGCCCCTTCAGCTGGGACCAGACGTGCTCGTCCGGATTCATCTCCGGTGCGTAGGCCGGAAGGAAATGCACCACGATCCGATCCTTGTGCGCGGCGAGCCAGCGTCGAGTGGCCGCCGCGACGTGTGCCGGGTGCCGGTCGAGGACCAGAACGATTCGTCCGCGAACATCGTGCAGCAACGCCCGAAGGAACTCGATGAAGGTCGGCGCCGAGAGCGTGCCCTTGAAGCAGCGGAACCACAGTCGGCCTCGCGGACTCACCGCCGAGATCACGTTCAGCCGTCGCCGCCATCCGCTCAGGCGGACGATCGGCCGCTCTCCCTTCACGCCCCAGGTCCGCCCGACCGGAGCGTCCTCGTGAACGCCGGCCTCGTCGGCG
>JAKLFO010000152.1 GCA_022711155.1 Candidatus Bipolaricaulota bacterium | reverse complement strand
TCTCGCCACGTACGTCACGGCCTTCACGACGTCGCGCGGGCGCCCGACGCAGATGCTGTCGGCGACCGTCTCGGCTTCGATGTCCCGGAAGTCCACCGCGCCGCCGCGGAAGCGCGAGAACGCCTCGGCGATTGGCGCGGAGCCGGCCGCCTGCACGCCGATGATGCGCGGCGCGCGGTCGATCAGCCCGAGGCGCGATAGCTCCTCGAACCCCTTGCACAAGCCGCTCACGACGGAGCCGTCGCCGACGCCCACAAACACGACGTCCGGTGGATTCCAGTCGAGCTGCTCGGCGATCTCCAAGGCGCCGGTCTTCTTCCCTTCGACGAGGTAGGGGTTCATTGCGGCGGAGCGGTTGTACCAACCGAACGTCTCCGCCGCCTCGGCAGCCAGATCGTAAGCGTCGTCGTACGAGCCGCGGACCGAGAAAACCTTGGCTCCGTAGACGAGGAGCTGGGCGACCTTCGCTTCGGGCGCGCGCTCCGGGACGAAGATGACGGCCTGCACGCCGGCGGCAGCGGCGAACCCGGCCAACGAGGACGCCGCGTTGCCGGTCGAGGCGCAGGTCACGATTTTCCGCCCCTTCTCCTGCGCCTTGATGACGACAAGCGAGCTTGCTCGATCCTTGTACGATGCCGTCGGGTTCTGGCCGTCGTCCTTCACATAGAGAGCCCGGAGCTTGAGTCGGGAGGCGAGCGCGGGGAAGCCGTAGAGGGGCGTCCAGCCCACGCGCAGCGGCTGGACGAAGCGCATGTCCTCGATCGGGAGGAGCGCCTCGTAGCGCCACATCGAGTCGCGCCGCGTGGCGGCAAAGCTGCCGCGGCGCAGCGTCCGGTACAGGAAGCTGTCGTCGTACAGCACCTCGAGCGTCCCGCGGCGGGGGCCGCAAGCCGGGCACGTGTAGTCGACGCGGCTCGGGTCGTACTCCGTCCCGCACGTGATGCAGCGCAGAGCCTTCACAGTGCTCATTCCGTATCTCCTTTCGCGGCCTCGACAAGAGACCACAGCGGGCTCTCGCGCAAGCTCTGGTAGGCGGCGGCAGCGCGGAGGGCGGAGGCGGCGGAGCGGGAGCCGCTGCCGCGGTGCGTGACCCGAGCGTCGGTCACCTCGAGGTCGCGCGAGAGGGCGATCTCCATGCAGTCGTCGGCGTAGAGGAACCCGTTCCCCGCGCTGCGCAGCGTCCACGCGCCGCCCGGCTCCTTGCCGCGAAGACCGTCGCTCGTGGCGCACAGCGCCGAACCTTCGGCGGCGGCGAACGTGTCGAGCGTGAGGGCGAGGCGGAGCTTGTCGGCCGACGGTCGTCCGTCGTAGACGCAGAACGTCGCGCAGTTCCCGCACTCATTGCAGAGGTCGATCACGTGCACGATCTGGCGCGACTGCGCGATGCAGACTCGTTCCGAGGGCGCCGGGGCCCCCGTGACGAGATCGAAGGCGGGCGCGTCCGCGTCGAGCGGACGCACGGCAATGCTCTGGTTGGCGCGGTTCGGGCAGACGTCGACGCACTTGTCGCAGACGAGCTGGCACTGAAGGCAGCGCGCCGCCTCAGCTCGCGCCTGCGCCTCGTCGAACGTGGCGGTCACGACCGAGAACCCCTTTCGCGCGGAGAGCGGTAGGCGCGCCGGCTCCTGCGCGCCGTGGCGCTCGGCGCGTGCCGCTCGGGCGCGTGCCGCCCGGGCGGGAAGATCCTCGAGGGGGGGGAGAGGCGGAGCGCGGAATGGAATGCTAAGGGCGTCGCAGATCGCAGCCGCGACGCGCCGCGCGTCGGCCACCGCTTCGATGATCGTCGAGGGACCGCGGACGGCGTCTCCGCCCGCGTAGACTCCCGGCTGGTCTGTCGCGCCCGTGCGCGGGTCGGCGGTCGGCCCGCTTTCTGGGAGCCCGGGTGCCTGGCCGACGGCGCGAATCCGGCCGATCCGAAGCCGGCGGACGACCGCGTGATCGATGAAGCCCTGCTTCTGGCCCGGCAGTTCCTGAGTGATCGCGCGTCGCCCGGCAACCTCCTGCAGCTGCTGGACCAGACCCGGCGCCGCG
>JAKLFO010000151.1 GCA_022711155.1 Candidatus Bipolaricaulota bacterium | reverse complement strand
TCGGCTCGAAGCTCTCGGCGGATCTCTTCTTGCGAGTTGAGACGCTCGTCGTCCTGGGACTTGGCCTCGTCGCGTTCATTGTTGGCACTGCGGGAGGCGTCCTGATGGGCAAGCTGATGTGCAAGCTCTCGCGCGATCCGGTGAACCCCTTGATCGGGGCGGCCGGCGTTTCTGCAGTCCCCATGGCGGCGCGCGTCGCGCACAAGGTCGGGCTCGAGACCGATCCGAACAACATGCTCATCATGCACGCGATGGGACCCAACGTGGCCGGCCAGCTTGGGTCGGCGCTGGTCGCCGGCATCCTGCTCTCGCTTCTGGGGTAAGGCGATCCAGCGCGCGCTTGCAGCGATGCGCCCGATACGCATCACGTCGCGGCCCGGACAGGCCGGATGCATCCGATCCGTGACGAAGTCGGCGCGGTCGGAGATCTCCCCTCTGCGACGCCCGACAGCCTGCTTCGTCGCGTGCGAGAGCGGGCGGCCATCCTCGACGTCAGAGCGGTCGGCCGCGCAACGCTCGGATCCTGCCAACTTGCCGAAAGAGTGCCGGAAAGGGTCGACTCTCGCGTGAACGAACTCGCGCCTCCGTGCGACGTACGAGAGACGAGCAGGGAGCACGCTCGTCTCCTCGGTGAGCCTCGGTCTCCGAGATCCCTCCGACCCAGGCTGACGAGGCGTGCGATCGAAGGAGGGTATCAACGTGCTAGGAGAGAAACGTCTGGCCGAGATCGCGGAGCGCGTGCTGCGCGGGGCGAAGGCCGGGCAGACGGAGGTCATCGTCGCGAGCAACGACTCGTACCTGACCCGCTTCGCGACGAACACGATCCATCAGAACGTGGCGGAGTCCGGCGTCAACGTCCGTGTCCGCGTCATCGTCGATCAGAAGACGGGCGTCGCTGCAGGGAATGACGTCTCGGCCTCAGGGCTGAAGAGTCTGGTAGCGACGGCGGAGAAGATCGCCGAGTTCCAGGAGAGGAACCCCGAAATGGGCCTCCTGCCGAAGCCGCAGCCGATTCGCCCGGTCGACGCGTACGTCGAGGCGACGGCGAAGTGCACGCCGCTCGAGCGAGCGAAGGGAGTCGAGAAGATCCTCGCCCCCGCCCGCAAGCACGGCCTCGACGCAGCCGGCGCCTTCGCGACCGAGGAACAAGAGCTGTACATTGCGAACTCGCTCGGCGTCGCCGCCTACTTCCGTGGGACCGAGGCCTCGATCCTCACGGTGGTGATGGGGAAAGACAGCTCGGGGTATGGGGCGGATGCGTCGATCGACGTGTCGAAGCTGGACCCCGAAGCGATCGGCAAGACGGCGGTCGACAAGGCCCTCGCGGGCAAGAACCCGACCGCGATCGAGCCCGGCGAGTACACGGTCATCCTCGAAGAGCAGGCCGTGGCGGACATGGTCTTCTTCCTCGGGTACATGGGGCTCGGCGCCACGGCCGTGCAGGAGGGGCGCAGCTTCCTGGGCGGCAAGTTCGGCGAGCGGGTAACCGGCGACAAGATCACGATCTGGGACGATGGGTTCGACCTCCGCGGCATTCCCGTTCCGTTCGACGCCGAAGGGATGCCGAAGGAGAAGGTCGTCCTGATCGAGAAGGGAATCGCCCGAAACGTCGTGTACGACACGATCACCGCGGCGAGGGAAAAGGGTAGGAGGTCGACCGGCCACAGCCAGCCGGCGCCGAACACCCAGGGTCCATTGCCGCTCAACCCGTTCATGGAGCCGGGGACGGCGACCAAGGAGGAGATGCTCGCTTCGACGGAGCGCGGCATCTGGGTGACGCGCTTCCACTACACGAACATCCTCCACCCCGTGAAGACGGTGATCACCGGCATGACGCGCGACGGGACCTTCCTGATCGAGAACGGGAAGATCGCCCGCCCGCTCAAGAACCTCCGCTTCACGCAGAGCATCCTCGAAGCGTTCGCCGGCGTGGAGATGCTGGGCTCGACGCTGAAGATCGGCAAGGTATTCGGGATCCCGACGTGCGTGCCCGCGGTGAAGATCCGGAGTTTCCGGTTTACGGGCGGAACGCAGTAAGCGACCCGGGAGAGGAGAACCATGCGAGAACTGACCGATCGTGCACTGGACGTCGCCCGGGCGAAGGGAGCCACGTA
>JAKLFO010000150.1 GCA_022711155.1 Candidatus Bipolaricaulota bacterium | reverse complement strand
CCGCTGATGCTGAGAATCACAGCAACCCCGACTGCATCTCATGCCACTCAGACCTCAGTGAGATGTTTACAATGAAAGAGAGGAGCTATATGATAATTGATGCGGAGAGTGACTGCGCCATGAACCCGAACAGGCCCGGACAGAGGCCGAACCACTTAATCCCCTCCGCGTCCACGAGGACGGCATAGCCCGAGCAGGTTCCGACCGGCGAGCCCTCGGCGAACAGAGCCCACGCGTCGTCGCTCTTGTCGAACGGCGTGCCCGCGTAGTCAAGACAGCTCACGGAGTCCGATTCGTGCACCACCCAGACCCGCGAACTTCCCTCTGTCGCGATCGCGTTCGCGTTGTCGCCGGCCAGGCCGTCGCCCTCTGTGAAGGAGGCCCAGCGATCGTCGGTCTTGTCGTGCGGCGTGCCGGATGGATCGAGGACCGCGATCCCCGCGCTCGTTGCGCACCAGACGCGCCCGGCGGAGTCGATCGAAAGCTCACGAACGTAGCTGACCGTCAACCCGTCGCCCGTCGTGAAGTACGTGACCTGATCGTCCGAAAGATCGAGCGGGGTGCCGCCGTCAGCCAACGCGACAAGTCCTCCCGTTGTCCCGATCCAGAGGACGCCGGAAGCGGAACGCTGGATCGCGAGAGGGACGCCGATGGCGAACCGAGCCGCCTGGGCGCCGGATCTCGCGACAAGCCCAGACGATGTGCCCACCCACGTCACGTTCTCCTCCACGAGCACGGCCTCGATGTTGGGCGAGGGCAGCCAGCCGTCGACGACGTAATGGGTCCAGGCGTCGTCCGTCTTGTCTGCGGGCGTCGCGGCGCCGACGAGCCGATCGAGCCCTCCCGAGGGGACCGCACACCAGGCGGCGCCGCCGTCGAAGGCGACGGCGCGGACGCTGTTCTGGAGGAGTCCGTCCGCAGCAGAGAACGTGGTCACGCGGTCATCCCCCGGGTCGAAGGGCGTCGCACTTCCCTCGAGCGCCACCAAGCCCCTCTGGGACGACAGCCATGCCACACCGCGCTCGAACGTCACGTGGACGTAGTTCGTCCTTTCAGAAAGACCTTGCGCGGCGCCGAGCGTCAACCACGTGTCGTCGGACGGGTCCGTCGGCGTGCCCGACACATCGAGGACGCTGACGCCGTCCTTGCAGGCGAGCCAAAGCCTTCCCGCCTCGTCGGCCGCCACGCCGTACACGGCATCGTTCACCAGACCCGCCGATGCCGTGAAACCCGTCCAGACGTCGTCGGACTTGTCGAACGGCGTCCCGCCGGCATCCAAGACGGCCGCGCCGCCCGACGTGCCGATCCAGACGAGACCCGCGGCGTCGACGCAGATCGCGTTGACGTTCTGATGGACAAGCCCGTCGGCCACGACGAAGGACTGGGCTCTGTCGTCGCTCTTGTCTCGAGGCGTGCCCCCGTCGTCGAGCACGGTGACCCCACGCACGGTCCCGACCCACGTGCGCCCCGCCGCGTCCACGGCGAGGCAGGTCACGAAGTTCGAGACCAGCCCATCTGCGGCGCTCCAGCACGTCCACTTGCCTTCGTCGAGGACGGCGAGCCCCCCGTTCCAGGTCCCGAGTCCGATCCACGGACGACCCTCGGCGTCGACGGCCACGGCTGTCACCGAGTTGTCGAGGAAGCCTTCCGGTGCGAGGTGAACCTGCGGCGTCCCGCTCGGTAGGTCCCACTGGACGAGGCCGCCCGTCGTGCCGACCCACGCCGTGCCTTGCCATAGCGCGAGTGCCTGCGCGCTGTTGGCGTACGTGATGCTCTCCCAGTCTTGTCCAGCGACCGCCAGGCCGATGAATCCTGCCGCGATGGATGCACCCAGGAGCGCTGTGAGGATCTTCCTGCGCATGGTCTTGCCTCCCTCCGCCCGCCGAGCGGGACCCGCGGCATCCTAGGGAATCCGGAGGGGCTGGGCAATAGCCCGGGGATCGCTAGACCGTCACGGGAATGTCGAACGCGCGGAGCAACAACGCGAGCCCCGGCACCGAGACCCCGTCGACCGAGGGTCCCCACGCGGCAAGGAGGAAGGCATAGGCGCGCAAGAGATCCTGGGTCGCCGGCTCGAGCGCCCGCCCGCGGCTCGCGCCGATCGCGCGCATCGTGCCGATCTCCCCTGTCCGCTCGGTGACCGAGATGACGAGGGCGTTCATGATTACGAGGAGGGCGACCATGGCCACCACCGCGCAGACATAGTAGA
>JAKLFO010000015.1 GCA_022711155.1 Candidatus Bipolaricaulota bacterium | reverse complement strand
TCATCGCGTCCCGCCAGCCGCGCAGCGTGTAGGCGAGCCGGCAGTGGCGCCGCGCCTTGCGCTCGGCCTTCGCCAGCCGCGCCTGTACGTCGCGCAGCTCGGCCTCCAGAGCGGTGATCTCCGCCTCGGCCTCCCATCGCGCGGCTTCGTGGAGCCGGGCGCGCTCGGAGAGGAGGGACTTGGTCCAGTGGGTGACGCGCACGTCAGTCCTCCTTCGCGAGCGCCGCGCGCTCGATCGTCGTCAGTCCGGCGAGGTAGCTCACCGCGAGCAGGTAGCCGGGCTCGAAGAGGACTCGTTCGGCGTGCCTCACCGCGGCGCGCCGCTCGGCGTACGTCTTCTGCCGCTCCGGGCGCTCCCCGAGCCCGTCGCAGTAGAGGCAGGGCTCGACGGGGTCGGACAGGATGCCGGTGCCGGCGCAGTCGGAGCAGCGGTCGGATGGCTCCGGCCAGAGCGGCGGCTCCGGGACGCGGTCGAGGAACTCGTCGGGCTGGCTCACGCCGCCTGCTCTTCCCGCGCGAGCTTTTCGATGACGGCCAGCCGGACGAACGTGGTCCGATCCATGACGCCGCGGACCCGATCCAGCTTGGCGTCCTCTGGCTCCGGGAAGTCGACGAGGATCGGCTTGCCCCATCCCGGCCGCTGGCTCTTCCCTCTGATCTGCTTACGTCGCTTAGGCTGCATAAGCAGATTATGGGGACGAGGGTTGAGAAAAGCAAGGGATGGCGGCTAAATTTTTCTAAGCCATGCGACGCGAAGCGAAGCCGAAGCAGCCCATCGTCGGCATCTCCCTCGAACCGCGAGAGTTAGAGGAGCTGAAACGGATATGCGGCAGAGAATCGCCCGGTTGGGTCGCCCGTCAGTTCCTCTACCCTCACATCCACCCCCTCGTAACGTTTTGCGATTCACGAATCACGATAGGCGGCTCGGCCGGCCCGGGCGGCGGCGGCGGACCGACGCGCCGCATCGGAGCACCGCACGCACCGCAGATGACCGGCCCCCGCCGAGACGCACGCTGGTAGCAGTCGCCGCCGCATTGGCCGCAGCGGTAGGAGACCTGGTCGATACTGGTCACTCGCCGAGCCTCTCCAGCCCCCATGCCGTCGCCGTGGAGACAGCCCACGACGCTCCCCATGCGACCGGCGCGGCGAGCCCCTCGGGGAGCCCCTGCACGGCCCACAGGCCCGCGCAGAGCCACGCGCCGAGGCAGAGCGGGCATTCGGCCAGTTCCGCGAGCCGACCCCGTAGGCGGGCGCGCAACGCGTCGAACAGTCCTCCGCGGGCGACCGCCAGAGCCATTACGCCAGACGCGAGCCCGACCGCGCAGATAGACAGCACCGTCTCCTCCTCTCCGCGGTCCGCTCCGATGCGACCTTGATAGCGGCCTGACCGCAACAGGATGGAGCCTCGAGGGACAGGATCCCCCGCCCGCACCGCGAACAGCGCCACACGGCTACGCCGTCCGGGCGATCCACAGCACGACCTCCACGTCTACCGCCTGCGTCCCGCCGCTCGTGATCGTTGCCACGTCGAGGGTGATCCACCCGGCCGCGCCCGAGAGCGCCACGAACGCGAGCGCGTCCGACGTCCCCTGTGCCGCGATAGAGCCGGAGCCGAACGTCGTGCCGTCGAGCTCTACGTTGACGTCCGTCGAGCCCGTCGCGCCGGTCGAGGCCGCACGGACGCGGACCTCGCCGGAGTCCACCGTCCATGCGTACGGGACGTAGACGGCGTCAGCCGCCGTCGCGGCGGTCTCCGTGCCACGCTGCCGGAGGTGCAGCTCGGTCAGCCCGAGGAGTCGACGGACGTCCGTCACGGACGAGATGTCGCCGCTCGCACATACGACCGTCGCGAGGGGAGCCCCGTCGCCGTCCACGTTCGCCACCCCGGCCTCGCTCAGGGAGACCGTGGACGTCGAGTCATCGGCGAGCGTGAGCGTCTGCACCGTCGCCGGGGTGACGAGGTAGCCCGGCACGCTCACGCGGCCCGGCTGGATCGTCACGTCGAGCCCGCCCGCGTCGGAGACCGCGCACCGGCCCGAGACGGCAACGAGTGTCGAAGTGACGATGACGCCGCCGTACGGGACGCGCACGACGGCGAGCGGGAGCTCCCCGACGGGGTAGGCCGGCGCGCCCGCCGTCCCCGCCGTGTCGAGGTCGCCCTTAGTCACGGTGACCGCCCCTGCCGCTCCGACCGAGAGGACCGCGACGTACTCCTCCGTGGCCGAGAGCGTGACGGACGAGCCGTCGTCCTGCGACAGAGCCACGTCGCCGCCCGCGATCTCGAGGCGGACGCCCTCGTGGACGTACGCGCAATTCCCGAGCGTCACCTTGTCCGTGTCGTTCGTCAGCGTCGGCGCGGTGATCCACTCCGACACGTCCGGGCACCCGAGCCCCGAGAGCACGCCGTACGGCGCGTCCGGGACCAGCCCGGCCGGCTGATAGCTCTGGTTGTACTCAAGCCCGAGCCGCCAGGTGTACGTCGTCGTCGCTGCCCCGGTGACGAGCGGATGCGAGAAGACGAGCGCGAGGTCGTACGCGCAGCCGGCCCGCAGCGGCGGCAGGACGAGCCGGTTCGTCCGCCGCGCCGAGAGGGTCGTCCCGAGGAACAGCGCGTCGCTGCTCGTGTTCTGTATCGCCGTCACGGCGAGGGTGAACAGGGCGAGATCGGACTCCCACGTCACGCCGCCGTCCGTCGAATACTGGAGGACGAGCGCGTTCGAGTTCAGCCCGCTCCCGGTCTGGCCCCACTTGTACCGGACGCGGATCGCGTAGGCGGCGCTCGCGGTGCCGACGGCGACGGTCCCGAACGCATACGTTCCGAGCGCCGCTCCGGTCGAAGGGTTGACGAATTCGATGTCGGCCATCTTGTCTCCTCAGAGATCCATCGGCTGGAGGACGTGGACTGGTAGCGGCGCGTCGATCGCGATCGGCCCGGCGTAGATCAGCGGCGAGGGCGGGCGCGTACCGAGAGTCGTGAGCGAAATGTCCTCGTCGTAGAAGGTCGCGGGCGACGTGCCGCTACCGACGATCCGCTTGACGTGCCGACAATGCCGGTCGTAGAGCCCGCCGATCACGGCACCCCACGGCCCGACCGTGTCGGCCTGCGTCGGCCCGACGCTGTAGAGGTATCGGTAGACGTTGCGCTCTGTCGTCCCGGTCGGTCCAGCAGGAACCGTGATCTCTGCCGAGTAGAGCGTGCTGGGCGGCGTGAGCCTGTACCCGTTGACCCCCTCGTCGGTCAGCGGCGAGAGCGCAGACTCGATCCCGTCCACCGTGAACGTCCAGCCCCACGCGGCGTATGCGCGCCATCCGATCACCGTGAGCCACACGTAGGGGAACGCGAGCGTCGCGGCGTCCACCGTGACCCCGTCGGGGAAGATGAGCGTAGTCAGCCCCCCGCTCGTCTCGCCGAGCGTGCAGGGGTACGCCGTCTCCGCGGTCTGGTAGTTGCCGGTCTCGGACTCCCACAGCACGCACGGCACGCCGCGGCCGGGAAACGTCGCGTCGCCCGATCCGACGACGGTGAACTGCGTCGCCGCGGCGAGCCACGGCGCCACCTCGTAGTTCGTCTCCTCGATCCACAGGTTCGGGTCGTCCCCCCACAGCCCCTTGGCCTGCTGCTCAAGCACGACCGTCACCGGATCGGCGGGCGCGGGGCGGACGCGGTAGCGGTCGCCCGTCCTGATGTCGCCGCCGTCCTCCCCGAGTAGCGCCACCTCCGCGCCGGGGAACCCGACAACGCCAGCGTTCACGTCGAGCGCCGGCCCGTCGGTCCTGTCGATCTCGTCGATCGAGACGTAGTCGTCGGCGTCCGTGATCGCTGCGCCGTCGAGGCAGATGTGCCCCTCTGCGTACTCCACGGCGAGCCGGCGCGCGTAGGCTCCGGCCATGTCGCCGACGACGCGCCCGACGCAGTCTGCCTCCCACGTCCCGACGGCAGCCGGGACCGTCGTCGAGAGCCGCTGCCCGAACGGGTAGCCGTACGCCACGCGCACGGCTCCGGTGACGACGCCAGCCCCCGCGCTCGGGAGCGTGACGATCGCGAACCGCGAGCCCGCGTTGGGCGAGATGTCGTCCCGGAGCAGGATCGCCCGATACTCCGACGGCGAGATCGTGTACTCGGCCCCGTGCGTCGGAGCCCATCCGGGGCTGTAGCGGTCGAGCGTGTCAGCCGTCTCCGTATAAATGCTCGCGGTCGTGTCGTACTTGACGACGACCTCCGCGATCGGGAGCGCATTGTCCGGCAGGGCAGGCGCGACCGACGTGCCGTCTGGGGCCTGCGAGCCGCGCAGGGTCGCGACGCCGGACGTGCCGAGATAGACGGTAGCGGTGTACTCCATGCCGGCCGTCAGGTTGACGAGGTCGCCGTCGGTCAGATCGAGAGAGAACGAGGACGAGAGTCCGTCCGTATCGACGATGCCCGAGAGGACCCACTCGCCGTTCTCGACAAGGACGTCCACCAGTGGAGGCGACGCGAGCGACACGGTGACAGTCGGCGTGCTCAACCACTGCGACAGCACACCGCCCATCGAGGCGGCGAATATCTGCGTCCAGTAGCCCGGCGCCTCGCCCTCGTTGACCCACTGCGCGCCGCCGTCGCCGTTGAGCGCGATGGTCAGGTCCGCCCCGCACATCAGCCGTGCCCATGTCCCGGCCCGGACGAGCGTCACGCCGGCCCCGCTCGTCTCACTCATCGGCCAGTACGGCGCGGCGTCTATCAGCGTCTGCGGCACCCGGTACATGTAGCCGTCGGCGTCCACGATCCACCATCCGGTGACGGGCTCGCAGACCGGCGCGGCGAAGACGACGCTCTGCATCGTCAGCCCGTTGCCCTGCGTCGGCGCCTCGATGCACGCCGTGATCCCGTCCTGCCGGGTCGCGATGCAGACCTCCCCGGATGTCTGGCATGCGCTGCCGTCGAACATCGTCGTCCGCTTGCGCCCGTCGCAACCGATGTTGACGGCTGCGTAGCCCTGCTCGCGCTTGGCCGCGACGGCGAGGTCTACGGTGCGATGGATCAGCCGAGCGAGATCGTTTACGGTCGCGCCCGGCGAGACGCGCCCGAGGGCGCGGGAGGATCGTGTCGGGATCACAGCGGCACCTCCGGGGCGAACTGCGGCAGCGGCAGAACGACCGTCGTCTCCTGCCGCAGAGCGCCGGTGTTAGAGGCGTTGAGCGTGAGGCGGATCGACTCGACGTAGCCCTGTGCCTCGTCCAGCTCGCGCGTCGGGTCGGTCACGGTGACGACGTCGAGGAGCCGCAGAAGCGGGAGAGCCGGGTGGGAGATCGTCACGCGCGGGGACTGCGCGTCGCGGAACCGGCGGCGCGCGACGGTGACGAGGTCCGCCATGCTCTCGGCACCCCAGATCGTCTCCGTGTGCGGAGATGTCGCAGGGCTGTCAGAGTCGGCCGTCGCGGTCAGGACGAGCGGGACAGTCCGGTACTGCGGGATATCGGCCGCTGCGCGCGTCAGGCCCGGGAGCGTGCCTGCATAGCTCTTCGACGCGTACTTCGTCGAGCCGTCGTCGAAGAATTCGCTTGTCGCCTCGACGATGACGCCGCTCCCCGGCACGGTGCTCCACCGCGTCGTCGAGCCCTCGGCCTCGCCCCATGTCTCGACCGCGAGTCCAGCCGGCGTGTACCAGCGAGACGTGACGATCGCGGACTGCACGGCATTCGCCGTCGCGCCCGTCTCCTCGGAGTAGGTCTCGGTGATCCGCTGATATGGCTGTGCCGCGTCCGCAGCAATCCATGCGTAGGAGTTGTCGGCCCGCTCGTACCCGTCGTCGTAGACCTGACCGCTCGCGACGATCTCGGAGTACCAGCCGCCGACGTTGACGGCCTTGCTCTCGAGGAGACACGACGGCGCGGCGGCGTAGGTGTACGTCGTGATCCGGTCGTCCGTCACCTGCCACGTCGCCGCGTTGTCGAGATGCCGCGTCCCGTCCGACCAGACGTAGCCAGAAGCCGACCGGCACGGTGCGGAGTACCACTCCGTCACCGTCGTCCGCTGCTCGTCGATCCGAGCGGTGCGGAGGGAGATCCCGTTGACGGTGACCGTGCCCCACGTCGTCTCCGTCTCCGTGAGCTTCCATAGCCGCCACGCGACGTCGGACGGCGTCACGCCCGGGATCGCCGCGTCGCGCCACTCCTCGACCCGCTGCCGGATGACGACGCCGTTCACGGTGGTCGTCTGCGTCGTCGTCTCCCACGCGGTGCCGTCCGCCAGCGTTCCGCCGACGATCTCCGCCGTGGTCTCCTCGGTCCCGCCGGTCAGGATCTCCTCGGGGATTCCTACCGTCGAGAGGACGAGGCGCGTGACTGGACGAGACGGCGGCGTCTCCGTGACGGCAAAGTATTTCGACGGCTCGAACGCGTAGACTGGCGCAGCATCGCTGCCGACGACGTCCTCGGCGTCGAGAATCTCCAGCCCGGTGCCGTCGTTGCGGACGTACCAGTCCTCTAGTTCGGCGAAGCGGCGGACGAGTTCCCACGTCGAGAGCCCCGAGAGGTCGAGCGCCTGGTAGACCTCGGCCGAGCCGTCGCCTCCGGTGATGCGCGCCGGGTCGATCCCGACGGACTCGGCAAACGCCTTGAGAATGTCGAGCCTGTCGTACCCGGCGAATGCCGCAAGCGAGAGGCACCCCTTCTCCTCGAGCCACTCCTCGCCGTCGCCGGCACATTGGATCGTTGCCGTCGGGACGTACGCGCCGCCGTTCTGCGACGCCTCCGTGAGGCCGCGAAACACGGTCGTGTCGGCCTCGGCTAGCGCCGTCGAGACGCGGCAGCGGATCGCGACGGGCAGCCCGCCGGTGGCGATGGAGTCGGTCGCGTGATAGGCGCAGCGGGGGTCCGAGAGCGTGAACGACGCCGTGGCGACGGGCGAGTTTGCCTGTTCGTCCACGCTGACGTCTCCCTGCACGCGGAGGAGGTCCTCGGCATCCTCGCCGAGATAGACCCGCGTCGCCGTCCGGCGGATCTGCGCGCCCCACGCGGTGAGCACCGTCCGGTCAACCGTCGCGGTCCCGATGATGAGCGGCGATGGAGTTGCGCTGACGGTCGCGGTGCCGGTCAGCAGGGCCGTCTCCGTGCGGCTCGCGACGGCCGTGCCGGTCAGCCAGAGGGTCGGCACTAGACCTCCACCAAGACGAGCGTCTGCCCCTGCTGATGCTGCCGGAACGACTGCTGGCCGTCCTCCGCGACCATGTAGTAGACGGGTGTATAGCGGATGGTGACGTACTCTCCGGCGCTCGTACCGGACGCCGTCCACGGCGTAATGCCGGTCGTCGCGTCGGGCGTGCCGAGTGTCACCGTGACGGCGGACCCATCGCTGCTTTTGATCGCGGACACGGCGTAGTTCGTCGCGGCGTTGGCCGGCAGCGGCGAGACGGTCGTGAGGCTGTTGCGTCGCTTGAGATACCCGGCGAACGCCTCGCCCGAGGCGAGCCAGAATGACTCAGCAATCTCGACCCACGGGCAGACGGACAGAGCGGCGTCCTTCGAAAGGATGCCGTTGACGGTGCGGATGTCCGTGGCGCAGAGCGCATCCCACGAGAGAGAGAGCTCGAGCTTCGCGGTCACGACCGGCCAGCCCGTCTCGGGCTGAAGGTAGTCCGTGTAAAGCGTAGCGTCGCGCGCACGCTCGGACGCCTTGGCAACCAACCACCGCGGCGAGACGTCGCCTGGATTGCGGACCCACGTCACCCCGCCGATGTAGAGGTAGTCACGTATGCCGGGCTGCATCAGAGCCTCCCTCGCGTGATCTGTAGTGCTGCGCCGAGCCCGTTCGTATCGACCGCGCCAGCCTGCGTCGCACCCATCGTGGACGTGCCGCCGCCGGCAGAGGCGACTCCGGACGACGTCTCCGCGGCCTTCGTGACCTCGGCCTTGTAGCTGCGCGCCTCATCGGCGGCCTCGCGGATCGCGCTCGACGCGAGCCTGGCAGACTGTGCGATCTCGAAGAGCCGCTCCGCAACGATCGTCAGGCCCGGCATTAGCTGCCCCCCTTCGCTTTCTTGAACTCACGCTCGAGCCAATCGGCCGTGCCGAACCCGCTCGCAGACCCGCGCGGCTCGGAACCAGCGGTCTGGACGAGCTTCTCGATGAGCGCGATCATTCCTTCAAGCGCGTCCTTGGCCTCGCCGGACGCAGCGCCGAACATCTGCTGGAGTTGGGTCTTGAACGCATTGAGCCCTGTGACGTAGTTGTAGAGGCTCGTCACGCCGGAGTCGTAGCCGTCCTTCAGCGTCAGGATGTAGTCGGTCCATCCCTTGGTGACTTCCATCGCTGCGGCCTGCTCTTCGCGGACGGCCTTGCTCGCGGTCGCGAAATCGAGGAGTGCCTGGGTCGCCTCCTTGGTGGCCTGTGCGTACTGGATGAAGTAGGGCGCCACGACGGTCATCGTGCCGCCGGTGGCGACGACGACCTCGGCGACGCGGTCGAGGTTGGTACCGAACTGACCGGCCTGTGCCGCTGCGCCGACGGCTGCCCGTTGGACGTCCTCGAACCCCTTGGCGATTGAAGTAAAGTTTCTGGCAGCGGATTCCTTATCGCGCTGCCGCTCGACAGATCGCGCGAGTTCGTCGTACGCGGCGGCTGCCTTTGCGATGCTCGCCGGCAGGGAGTCCAGCGTTACAGACTGGTCTTGCATGGCCTTGGTGGCTGCCGGAGCGGCTTCTGCTACCTTCTTCTGTGAGTCCGCGAGCTTTGCCGCTTCTGCGGCTGCGGCTGCTGTGCGCGGAGCCACCTTCCCGAGCGCTATCTCGTGCTCCCCTGCCGCTTTTGCCAGTTCGACGAGCAGTGGCGCGTTGGCCTTTACCGCTGCACCATATTCTGCCTCGCTTTTCGCCGCGCGAGCGAGCTGCATCTCTACGGCGTTGAGCTTAGCGATAACCTTTTCGCGCTCTGCATCGGCGTTCTTCCACTCCACGCCAGCCGCCGTCTGCGCCCTGACGAGGGCCAGCTCTGCGTTCGCCTGCGCCTCGCGTAGGGCGATGATCTGTCGCGCCCGCCCCATCGCCGCGGTCTCAACGAGTTCCGCTTCCTTGTATCCACGGACCATGCTTTCGATCGCAACGACGACCGCGCCGGCCTTGTCGGACAGGTCTGGAAGCTGGACGCCGACAGCTTCTAGTGTCTTCCGAAACTTCTCCCCGGTCTCATGTCCAAACTCAAACGCCTGTCCTGCGGCGACCACGGAGAATCCGACTTTCGCGACGTTCTGCGACAGAGAAGACGACGAGTCGGCCATCTTCCCCATGATCCCGTCGAGCGAGCCGAACGACCCGGCGAGGCTCTCCGCGCCCTTCGCGGTCAGCCCCATCTTCTGCTGGACTTCTTCCTGAGCGTCCTTGAGCTTGCCGGCGCGCGCGACCGCTGCCTGCATCGCCGAATCGGCCTTGGCGAGCGCCGCGTTGATCGCGCCCATTTTCTCGGCGGAGGCCGGGGTTTTGTCGAGCGCCGCGCGGAGTTCGTCGATCTCGACTTTCGCCTTGGCCGTGGCGCGGGCGAGAGCCATCGGGGTATCCGGCGCACTCGCGAGCTTCGCCATCGCGGCGTCGACACGTGCGACAGCATCCGTAACGCCGACGCTTTCGGTGCCGACGCTCTTGAGGTTGGAGGAAAGCTCGCGGAACGCGGAAGCAGCCTGCTTGGCGTCGGCGTCTACCTTGATTGAGAGGCGAGCGTCAGCCAAGCAGGCCCCCTATCCTCAGAGCACCGAGAAGTCCACGCTGGTGCCGGACTTGATGACGACCGTGACCGGAGCCGAGCCGTCCGACTTCTGCTCGACGACGAAGTTGACCTTCTCCTTCGTGATGCCGGGGCCGCTCAGGGGCGACGCCGTCTTGTCGACCCGGACCTGCGGGAAGTCCATCTGGATCGACTCACGCCACGTCGAGCCGCCGCCGATGACCTGCGCCTCGAGGAGAACCTGCATGACGTAGCGGTCATTCGTCCGGATGAGCCGCTCGTAGGTCCGCGAGTCGAAGCGCCGGTCGATCTCCAGCCCGAAGTTGACGTAGCCCGTCACGTCCATGTCGTACGGGTTGCGGGCGCCGGGGCCGTGCGTGAAGGCCGGGGTGATGTCGCGCGCGAGCGTGAACGCGCCAGACTCGAAGTCGACGGCCGTGGTGGCCGAGGAGGCCCCCTGGTAGAGCTTGACGTGCGCCGGGCCGAAGCGGCAGCCGCTGATCTGCGTGCGGGCGACCGTGGTGTCCCCGCCCTGCGCCGCCGTGCCGGGGATCTGGCAGAGCGCCGGGAAGCTGAACTCGTCGTCGAGCGCGAGGCCGGTCACGTCCCCAGGGAAGAAGATCAGGACCTGGGAGCGGTTTTCGCACTCATCGAATCCGACGGCACCCGTGTCGTTGAAGAGCTCGGCCCACGCGGTTTGATTCTTCGATGAGGTGTCGTAGTAGACGGTGGTCTCGACGGTGCTGTAGGAGCCGGCGCCGTACTTCACCTTGAGCTTGAATGTGCCGGTCGTCGGGGCCGCAGAGACCTTGACGTAGAGCGTGTCCGTGAGCCGGTTCGCGTCGGAGCGGTCGCCCATGATGACGGGGAGGTGCGCGGTGTAGGTGCCGGAGTTGGATCCCCCTACAACTCCCATGCCGTGCTCTGTGTCGAGGCACGCCGCGCCCTTCGCGGTAAGGGTCATCTCCTGCCCGTTCGACTCAAAAGCGAGTTCCCCAAAGCGGGCGCGCGAGAACATGAGCGGGTAGGTCGATCCGCCCTTATGGAAGAGCCCCCACATGGAAACGGCGTCCGTCGTGGCGTCCTTCGCGGTGTAGGTGTACGACCACGCAGAGTTTGCCCCGTCCTGTGCCTTCGTCGGGTTCCCCATGCACGTTGCCATGATCGGAATCAGGGCAGTTGTGCGAAGCGACATCGGGAGTTCGATGTTACGGTTAGCCCGCCCCGGCAGGGCCGCCGGAGCCCCGGCGTTACCAGTGAGCTCGGTCGGGACGACCCATCCGAACTCCGGGCTATAGATGCTCCCAGGCATCACCGGATACTGAAGCAGGCCCCAGTTGGTTGCAGGCAGGACGGTGTACGGCCCTCCGACCTGCGAATTCGCGATCTGCTGTTCGAGCGCCATCATCAGGAACGACTTGGCGCCGGTACTCGGGGAAGCCATAGCTAGTCCTCCTCTTCTCCGGTGCCTTCAGCGCCGGGCGTTTCTGGTTCAGTGGTCTTGTCGATGAACTCCCAGAGCTTCGTCAGGAGCACCTTGGCGAAGGCGGCCCCCTGCTCGGGCGGGAGGGTGCCGAGGACCGTTCCGAGATCCTCCGAGACGGAAACCGGCGTCGGGACGTCTCGCAGAATGGCGCGGATCTCCTCGCGGACGGCGGCCTCGATGGTCGATCGCAGCATCAGACGCTCCCCGTGATGACGGCGTTCGTCATCGGGTTGATGTAGGTCGGGACGGTGACGACGAGTTCGCGGATGCGGAGGTTCCGGGTCGACGCAATCTCGTCCCGCCCCTGCTGGCAGAGCAGGGCCGGCGTGGCGTAGTTCATCCCAGAGGACGTCAGAGTCTCGTTCGCGTAGAGAACGCTCGCGACGTAGTCGAGCGCCGCCTCCGCGTAGAACGGGATCGGTGCCATCTCGTCCGCGAGCGCCGCATCGGGGAGCGCGTCTTGCCACGACGCCTCGGAGGCCCGTAGCGTCGCCGCGTGCTTCGGAGCCTTACCGTTGGCCTTCGTCCGCCACACGCGCCACCCGAGCGCCCCAGAGGCGAGCGTCGGGCGGCTGACGGTGACGTCCTTCGCGGAGACCGTGATGCTCGCGGAGGGCGACGCGGCGGACTCGCCGTACTCGTTGAACTGCGTGACGTAGTAGTAGAACGTCCCGGTGTGCTGCCCGGTCCCGCTGACCTGCGCGACGGTCGGGGCCGCCGTAGCCGCGAGGCTGTAGAGGAACGGGGTCGGGTACGGGAAGACGCCGACGACCGACAGCGTGTAGGTACTCTCGGTCTCGCCGCCGACCTGCCGGTCGTGCGAGAGCGTGCCGGGGACGACGTAGAGGGACGGCGTCTTGATCGGGCCTTCGAGCTGGTAGAGGTCGGAGAGCGCGATCCGCTCGAAGTAGGCCGCCGTCTCCGCGTCCGCCGCTAGGATCGACCGAACGACGCTCGGGATGATGACGCTCGGGGATGTGTAGGAGATCGTCACGCCGCACCTCCGAGGCGCGAGAGCCGCTGGTCAAGTGCCTCGGTGAGCCGCGAGACGACGGCACCCTGCACGGAGTTCGGGATGTAGAACGTCCTGCGCTCGGGGAAAGCGGTAGTCCCCGGCCGGTTCCGCTCGCGCTTGGCCTTCCGCGTCCCCTTCTTGTTGGAGCGCCGGGCGCCGTCAACGGACCAGAACGAGTAGCCGCGCCCGCGATCGTGGAGGAAGATGTACCACTCACGCTCGCCGCGCATAGCCTTCGCGAAGTTGCCGCCGTACCGCCCGTCGATCCCGGCGAGGGTGTTCCCGCTCGCGACGAGGGGCCGGGAGTCGAACCCCTCCCGCGCCTTGTAGTCGAGCGTGACCTGTGACAGCGGGGCGCCAGAGAACGTCGAGATGTTCGACTTGAGGCCCGCCATGAGGAGGTCGCGGATGTCGCGGAACGCTTCCCGCCCCTCGGCGTAGGTGCCGCTCGCGACCTCTTTCGACAGCACCTCAAGGTTCGCCGTGAGGTTGTCGACGTTCGAGGTGATCTTTAGGAAGCTCATCGCGGCCTCACGCTCGCCCGCCCCGTCCAGCGCAGGACCACCGTCGCCCGCGCTCCTGGGGCAGAGTTGGAGTCCATGCCTGCGAACGTGAGCCCGTGGATGGCGCACTCTGGGCCGTACCACGCCTTCCAGTGCATCGCCGTTTTGATCCTCGTCGCAAGGTCGAGCGCGTTGTCGTGCCCGTTGTCGGTAACGTCGAGCATCTCGTCTGCGCTGAAGGGGATGCCCGCCCCGGTGTCGGTAGGGCCGATCCGGAGCGACATGACGGAGCGCGGGAGAGGGGCTTCGGTCGCCTCGAATTCGGTATCGAGCTTCCACGTCACGTCGCCGCCTGTTGCGGTGATGCCGCGAAGGGCCACCGTGTCGCGACGCATCTGGACGAGGGCGCGGCCAATCTCTATCATCAGCGCATCACCGGGAAGCTGCGCGGGCCGACGATGTTCGACGCGACCGCCTTCTGGTCGTCACCGATCCGCCGCTGGAGCTTGTCCATCTCGAGGTCGTACCGTTCGCGCGCCATCGCCCGTACGGCCGCGTGGTAGTCGGAAGAGTCAATCTTCGCTTCGTTCGCGAGGAGACGGACGGCGCGGTTGAGGAACTCTACGGGGTCGAGGCTGCTCGCAATCCGCGCGCCGTAGACGGACTCGGCACGGTCGGCAAGCTCCCCGATCTCGTCGTCAGAGAAAAACTGCCCGCCAGTCGCCTTGTTGAAAAGGCTCTGGAGATACCTCTCGGCCTGCACCTGAGTCGCGGACGGGACGCCCGCGAGAAGGGCCGGGGTGACGTAAACGGTCGCGGCGTTCGCCGTGATCGTCGCGTCGGCCGAGACGGTGTAGCGGTCCATGCGCCCGCCGACCGTCAGGAGCAGGACGGTCCCCTTGAGGACCGTCCCGCTCCCGAGGCCGGACAGTGCGAGAGAAGTGGCGCCGCTGGCCGCCGTGGCTGACGTGACGGCAGAACGGCCGATCTCCGTGTGGTCGTTGACATAGTCATCGATCCACTTGGTTCGGAGCGTCAGGAGGTCAGCGGCGCCGAGTTTCATTTCTGGGCTCCTACGGCTCCGCGACGTACTCGACGACGATGTACGCCTGGAGGTTGGTCAGCGCACCGGTCGAGGCTCCGGTCACCGCGCGCAGGGTGTAGACACACGGATCCCAGACCGTCGTCGAGACTCCGCTCGCGAGCGTGCCGGCCACGGGCTGATCTGAGAGGAGCCGGTCTGAGGCGGCCTCGGAGAGCTTGACGGTGGCGGCGAGAACGGTCGCGCCGGCAGCGTTCACGGTCTCCTTGGCTGCCCCGAGCGACCCGTCCGCGATGTTGTCGAGATAGGTCGTGGCGGTGTTGTTGGCGATCGTCGCGAGGAGCTTGAGGACGGTCGTCCCGGCCTCGCTGCGGTAGACCTTCCGGCCAGTGGTGCCGGAGGGCCCGAGCGGGATGCCGGAGATCGCGACCTTGCCGTCCGCCGTCTTGTCCGCGACGGTGATCGCGGCGACGGGGCCGGGCGGGGTCGTGCCGGCAGCGTTGTAGAACGCGACGGCGTAGGTGTGCGCCCCGTCCTCGACGTTGCCGGCCTCACCCGCGAGGGCGAGCGTCGGGGCAGAGGTGGGGACGGGGAGGTGCCGGTAGACGTCCCACGCCGGATCGGTCCCGCCAGCGACGACGGTCCCGGCCGAGCAGGTCGCCCAGGCCCCACGGAGACGGTGGGGGAACGGGATGTGGAGGCGCGACTGGGCCGCCGTGACGGCGACGCCGTCCGCCACAGACGCGACGTTCGGGAAGGGGATCTGGAGCGCGGCGCCCTTGACGAGTCCGACCCCGTTCGAGTTGAAGTAGATGTCGCCGCCCAGCGCGTCGAGCTGCTTGGAGATGGACATGGCCGCCTCCTTACACCGTGGCGTTGGAGGTGAAGGCGACGACGCCGATCTCCTTGTTGTCGTTGGCGATCTTCGTCCAGTTGCCGGGCGTCGCGAGCTCGGCGTCCGTCGGGCCGCCGTCGGCGGAAGCCGGCGTGCCGGTCCACTTCACCCCGAACAGGTGCGGCGCGTACGCGCCCCACTGCGTGATCGTGTAGGAGTTGCGCTCGGCGTTGTAGGAGCCGAGGGTCTGGATCTCCTTCTGCCACATCAGGCCGAACGCATTCGGCCGGACGAGGAAGCTCCAGTACTTCTTGAAGGCGCCGCCGCCGGAGGTCGGGACACGGTCGGAGATGTAGACGTTGTACCCGTAGTACGTCCCGACGTTGCGAAGCGAACCGTTGCCGACGAGAAGCGAGCCGGTCTCCTTGGCTGCGGACTCCTTCTTGAGGTCCGCCCAGACGTACGGGTGGCAGACGAGCGAGGTGATCTCGCTCATCATGTCGCCGTGCTTCTTGGCGGTGTCGATGACGATGTTGAGGTTCGCCGTGACGGCCGTACCGGAGGCCGCGGCCTTGTCGTGCAGGTGCGTCGTGCGGAGCACGCCGCTGGAAGTGTCGAAGACCGCGGTCAGGACCGAGACCAGCCCGTAGTCGATCTCGCGGCCCCAGAAGTAGGGGGCCTGCGCCTGGATCTCGTTGGCGACGATCTCGCCCCCCATCGCGGCGATGGTCTGCATGTTGTACGGCCGGACCCGCTTGCGCCGGGCGACGACAGCGATGTCCTTGTACGAGGAAAGCTTGTTCCCCTCGCTCGCGGCACCGTCGTCGATCTCGGCACGGTTGGCGTCCGCGATGAAGCGGCGAAGCTCGACGGAACTGCCGCCCTGCATCACGAGGTCGGAGAACTGCGGAGAGACGAGCCCCGCCTGCGCGAAGGCCGTCTGCTCGGGAAGGAACGCGGTGATGTAGCTGGAGATCGGCGTCTGCTGGAGCAGGTCGCTGATCGCGGTCGGAGCCCACGACATTGAATGTTTCTCCTATGCCTTGTGTCCCATCAGCGCGTTCAGCGCCTCCGGGTGTTTGGTGGCGAACTCGTTGAACGCTGCCGTCCCCATCGCCCTGAGATCGGCGAGCGTCTTTACCCCTGCGAACTTCGAATCGACAGGCGCGGCGTTCGCCTTCGGCTTCGCCATCGCGGGCGACGCCTCGGGCTTGGCCGGGGCCGGGATGCCGCCGAAGAGCCCAGCCTCGCGCAGCGCCTTCAGAGCGTCACCGACGCCCTTGACGCCGGAGTCGGACACCTCGACTTCCGGGGAGTTGAGGACCGCTGCGATGTACGACTTCCGCCGATCCGCCGGGAGCTTGATCCCCTCGGCGTTGAACGCCGCGAGGACTTCGCCGTGAGCGCGCTCCTCGCGGAGCTCGCGGGCCAGCTGTTCCGCCGTCTTCGCGACGTCGTCGGCAGCGCGGCTCGCGCCCTTCAGCTTCTTGACCTCCGAGAGGAGGTCGGCCTTCGCCCTGGACTCGGCCTCGTACTTGGCCTTCCAGTCGGTCGTGTCGGGCGGCGGCGTTGCGGTTTCGGGGGGCGTCGTGATCGTCGTTTCCTCGGGCATGGCTACTCCTCACCCGGCACAGCCGGGGGCTTCTGCGCCGCCACAGGCGGCGTTACATCGGGCGTCGCTTCCTGCACGGCAGGAGGCTGGAACCCGTCAGCTGGACCAAGTAGACGGATCGCTGTCGCATCGTCCACCGACGGGACAGCGATCCGAACGAGAGCAATCGCGGAGTCGTACGGCAGCGTCTTCGATGCGACTGCCTGCACGATGGTGAGAAGCGACGCCATCTGCGCCCCGTTGAGCGCAACATCCTGTACCGCGATGTCGCCAGAGGCGGCGGCATCCGCCACTGCGTCGCCGGTCTTCGGTGTCGCGTCCGCTTCGCTGTCGTTCTCCGTAGCGTCGGCCTCGGGCGCGTCGGCCTCTTCTGCTTCGACCGGCTCGTCCTCGTCGTCGGCGAGCATCTGCTCAACCTTCTCGTTGGAGATGCCTGGGTTGTACTTGAGGATCAGTTGTTCAAGCGTCTTGATCCCCTTGTCGAGGAGAAGCACGTCAGCGTCCACCTCCTCGCGGAGCGTCACGGCCGAGCCGTAGTCGGGGATCACGACTTCGAACTGAGCGTCTTCCGGAACCTTGTCGTTCGGGTTGTAGTAGTTCCAAACCGTCCGCATGACGTGGACGAGCCGACGCAGTGGCGCGAGCGAGAGCGTCCGCGTCATCTGGTGCTTGACCTTCAGCGCGGCACTCTCAATCTGGAGCGCGTACCCGCTCGTCGCCTCGTTCTTCGCACGGATCGCGGACGGGTTGAGATGGAAGGTCGCGGCCGTCGCCTCGACCCAGTGCCCGATGACGGCGAGCAACGCGTCGATTACTTCCTTCGCCGCTGGCCCGTCCCACCGGATCTTCGGGCCGGTGTCATTCGAAAGCGGGTCGTACGGCTCTTGCAGGAACTCGCTCGGGTCGAGCGTGATCTGGGGAGGGAGGCCGTCCTTGCCGATCCACTCGCCGCGGACGATCGGCACCTTGAACGCGCCGTAGTGCAGCTGGACGGCCAGCTGCGTGTAGCAGCGGTTGACGAACTCCTGCGCCGCGAGGAGTTCCGCCTGCCCGTCCCAAACGAAGAAGTCGTCCTGCGGCACGTCGGTGCGGAACGCGACGAACGGGACGAGCGGGCCGTCGGTCTCCGGGTCCATGACCGGGTACGCGTCGGACGGGCCGACCTCAATCCCGCCGGACGTGGTGTCGTACACGCGAGCTCCGCCGTCCGAGAAGTCCCACCGCTGATAGACGCTGCCCGCCTCGTCGCGCATGAGCGTGTACCAGTCGGGACGGTCCTTGCGGTAGTTCCCCTCTTCGTAGCCCACGTCGATCACGTTCGGCGAGTAGGAGTTGAGCAGGAGTTCCGACCGCTTCGCGTCCCACTCGACGCCAGCAACGACGGTCTTCGTCAACTCGCGCCGACGGGCGAGCGACGGGATGAACGCGTCCCACGTTACATCGCCCATCTTCGTCGCGGTGATCTCGTCCCACTTGCGCTGCGCCGGGCTATGCGGCGTTCCGTTCTTGTGCCGCCAGAGGACGCGCACAGGGACTTCCCCGAGCGTCGCAACGCGGTCCACGAGCAGCCGCGTGATGTTGTGATAGACGGCGAGCGTCTGGTATCGCGTCCGCAGTTCGCGAGACTTGATGTGCTTCGACAGGTAGCCCCAGAGGTAGCCAAGCTGGTTCCCCTGGTAGCAGTTGATGAGTTCGGTCGTCGCCCGCGAGAGTTCCGCGCGGTCCTGCTTGCCGAGCGCGTAGCTCGACTGCTCAAGCGCAGTCCGGAACGGGTCGAAACTGGTAATCACGACTTCACCCGATAGAGCCCGAGGTCATCGAGCGTTGCCGTCGTCTCTGCCGGCACGGTGCCGACGTGGTCGACCTGCATCGCGGGGATCTCGACGCGGACCACGGCGCCCTGCGGCGCGACGATTGACCACGTCCCGCTGGCCCCGGTCTCGACCTCCTGCGGATCCGTGCTCGTTGTCGGCGTCGTGTCGTCGGGCGGGTAGTCGAGGAGCACGTCGGTGAGGACCGAGTAGGGGAGCACGCGGATGCGTACCAGCCGTCCCTCTAGCGCAGCGCCTGCCGCCGTGTAGAGCGTGCCGCTAATGGTGCAGGTCGCGGGTGCGGTCATCTAGAACCCCTCCCTACGGAACGCCTCAGCACGCCGCAGAATCGGCCGCACGTAGGTCGCATCGTTCGCCTCGGTCGGAGATCCGGCGTTGTAGGCCGAGAGGGCTTCCGGGAGCTCCCACTTCCGGAGCAGCACTGACAGGTGCAGTGCCCCGTACTCTGCCCCGAGCTCGGGCTCGAGGAGCGCCGAAAGGAACCTGCCGCGGAAGCCACGCTCGCGCGCCACCGCGCCCATGACCTGACAGAGCCCCCAGCTCGTCCTCTGCGCCGCCCACTCGGTCGGGGCGCTCGCGCCGGTCACGCCGCGGAAGTCGGCCGGCGGGTGGCTCAGCCCGGCCTCCTCGGCGGTGAGCCGTCGGAACGGAGACCAGTCGTAGACGTCCCAGAGCCAGCGGTAGTGAGGCTCGAACCGAATGGCGAGCGGGTCGCCGGCGGACTCCTGGACGGCGAGCGCGGCGAGGACGCAGGCGTCGAGGCCGTGCCGGAGCGAGGCGGCGGAGATGGCGGCGGCGATGGAGGAGGGCAGGGTCATCCCCCCACCACCTTGCGGATCACCTCCACCAGCTTCACGAGCTGCTCTGGCGACAGAACGCCGACGAGCGCCGCGAGCATCCAGAACATGAGCTTCTGGTACTTGCGTGATTCCTCGACTGCGACCCGGAGCCACTGCACCTCGGCGCGAAGGCCCCCGTTCTCCTCCTCGTCCGACCCGACCATGACGGCCCGAAGGCGTCGCATCTCGGAGCCGATGCGATCGACGTCGCGCTCGATCCGGACGACGTCTGCGGCCGCCTTGTCGGCCGTCTTCTTCGTCTGCTCGAGCAGCGTCTCGAGAGTCGAGAGCCGCCCCTCGCACTCGGAGGGAAGAGGGCAGTCGTTCACCGCGGGTTCTCCGAGATGAAGTAGTCCGCGAGGTCAAGCCCGAACTTCACGATGAGCCCGATCCCGCCGACGAGCAGGGCTTTCAACTCCTGCGGCTCGACGTTCGCGAGGAGCACCGTCAGGTACGCCCCGAGGAGCGTGAGGAGCCACTTGATCGCGCCCTTGTTCTTCTGGAACCAGACCCCGAGAAGGAAGCCCTTGAGGCTGAACCGAGGCGAGGTCGGAGGCTGCGCGCTCATAGTCTCAGCCTCCGTCACGCCGGGGGGACGGGCGGCGCCTCCGGCTCCGCGTCGAAGAACGTCGTGAGGTCGATAGGTTCGAGTCGGCCGCCCTTCTTCGCGAGCGCCTCGACCAGGACCTCGTCCGTGATCTCAACGCCGTCGGGGAGGAGGTCGAGGACGTTCGCGAGCGGGCGCAGACCCCACTTCAGGATGAGGGCGTAGACGGCCGGCACCTTCGCCGCGATGAGGGCGGCGCCTCCGGGCGTCCCGGCGACCATGAGGGCGAAGCCGAGGACGTCCTTCGTGACCTTCAGCACCTTCGACCAGAAGGGCTTCTTCGGGGCAGTGGTAGCGGTCGGGTTCGCGCTCACGGTCCGGTCCTCCCGTTCCAGTAGTCGGTGAGCTTCTTCAGCTCCGTGTCGTCGAAGGGCACGCCGACGTCCTTCGCTGCGTTCCCGAGGCGGGTGACAGCGACGAATGCGTGACCGATCGCGGCGATGACATCTCCCTGCGAGCCGGTCCCGGACTTCACGCCGAGGCGGATCTCGTTCGCCGCGCGGATCGCCTCGTAGGCCGCGTTGCTGATCCCGATGGCCT
This sequence comes from Candidatus Bipolaricaulota bacterium, assembly GCA_022711155.1. Taxonomy (GTDB): domain Bacteria; phylum Bipolaricaulota; class Bipolaricaulia; order UBA7950; family UBA9294; genus CAIOGO01. The sequence goes on along the minus strand of JAKLFO010000015.1, from coordinate 2,618 downwards.
CGTTCACCCGGACCGGGTCGAACGGGATCGGGACGCCGAGCGCCTTGCACGCCTCGAGCGACGGCGCGACGGGCGGCGTCTGGGCGCGGGCGAGCTCGCCGCACGCCTTGCCCGCGGCGACCGTCTGGGCGCGAGCGTCCTTGAGCGCGAGGAAGGCCCCGTCCTGGACCTCGTTCAGGCCGAAGAGCACCTTGCGCGCGGTGCTGTCGAAGTCGCACCCGGCCAGCGCCACCGCGAGAAAAAGGGCCGGCAGGGCGCGGGAGAGAAGCACGCCCCGCCGGTGTAGGAGTGACCGCCAGGAGGCGGAGGAGGCCGGTCTCATTTCGGGCCCTCGGCGAGAAGCGTCCGCACCGCAGCGTCTTTCGCTTCGAGCAGCTTGCGGAGCGCGACCGTCTTCTCGGGGTTGTCGGGAAGCGGCCCGCCGAACGTGCATGTGCCGCTCTCCGGATTGTTGTCTCCCTTGGCCATCGCGTGCGCCAGCTCGCAGAACGGCTTCGAGATCATCTGGAGATGCCCGGGGAGGTGCTTGTACTCGAAGAACTGGAGGACGTGAGCGACAGACGGATTCATGGTCACCACGCGATGTCGCCGATGCCCTCGCCGCGCGAGAGGGCGACGGCCTTCGGCTTGGTGAACCGCCAGTTGGCGCCGTGTCCGCGCCCGGCCGCGATCCAGTCGCCGCCGAAGTGGCGCTTCACCATCGTGATGTAGTGCTCCGCGATCTGGGCGGGCGTACAGCCGTAGTTGAGAGCCTTGACGATCTCCCACGGACTGTCGGAGCCCGGCCCGTTCGGCCGGCAGCCGGCCTTGACGAGCAGCGCGAGCGTTTCCTTGTAGCCGGGGTAGTCAGCGGGCTTGTATCCGTTCGCCATTTTAGAACCTCACTGTCATGCCGACGGAGACCGGCGGCAGCTTGTCGGGTGTGCGATGGTTGTGATGCTTCAGAATCCGCGTCGTGTTCCAGACGGCGAGCCCGCCGCGCGCGAAGGCGACCCAGCGGTAGAACCACGTCGCGCCCTTCTCGTCGTACTGCTCGGCCCACGCCGCGCCGCCGAGGAGAGCGAGAGACGTCACGGCCGAGAACGCCACTGGCTCGCCGGTCGCGTCGAGCAGCGGATTCGCCTCTCGCAGCCCCGAGTTGATCGCGCTCTGCGTAGTGACGAGGTCCGCCGTCACGCCCGCGTAGGCCGCGAGCTTCGCCTGCCCGAGCGTGCAGCTCGAGAGCGAGACCGCGAGGAGCGCGACGAGGAGGCGCATTACTGGAGGCACCCCGCAGGGAGCCCGACCGCAACGCAGAGGGCGTCCTTCTGGGCGGGAGTAGCCGCCTCGAATGCGACCGAGAACGTCCGCTTGTCCGCGTCCTTCTGGGCATGCTTCGTGCGCCGGACCTCGTCGCGGATCACGTCGCGGACCCACGCCTGGTTCGTGTTGTAGACATTCGGGGCCGGCACGGGAGGGACGAGCGCGGCGGCGGCTGCGGTCGCCTGCGCCTGCGTGCAGGTCGGCGGGAGGCTGACCACGGCGCACGCGGCGGCGTTGCTCTCGGCCCGCGCGCGGGCGATGACGGTCTCCTGCCAGGCGTCCGAGGTCCATGTGTAGTCGGCCGCCGCGAGCGGGAGGGCGAGGAGGAAAAGGACGAGGAGAAGTCGCTCCATGTGTGCTCCTACGGGCCAGCCGTCCACGTTCCGAGCGCGGATACCGCGACCCACTCGACGGCGTTGATTGCGACGAGGGTCACCGTGTCGCCGATGGTCGAAGATGTGATGTACCCGGCCGCTGCGGTGACGGTCGCGGCAACACGGATCGTGTCGTCGGCGCCCGCCGTGACGCGGATGCCGTCGGTGTCCTGCACGACGAACGTGTAGGTGAGCCCCTTCGCGGCCGTCGGCAGCGTGTGGTAGTTGAGGGCGGTCGCGCCCTCGTTGGTGAGGACCTTGAACGACTCGGTCGCCGCGAGCGCGTTCGGCGTGCCGCTGCCCGCCGTGTTCGCCTCGACTTCGCGGTAGAGGTTGACGCCGCCGCCGTCGTTGACGGAGAAGACGGTCGTGCCGTTGTCCGCCCCCACGATGATCGGGGCCGCGACACTCTCGTTGTCCGCGAAGAGCGCCGCCTTGACGGACGCGCCTCCGGTCGGAAGGCCGAGGTTCGTCTGGGACGTGATCCGCGCGTAGACGCCGATGTTGTTCGTGGCGTTGCTGCCGGCTGCCGTCCCAAGCACACCCCACGTCTTTGCGCTGGCATAGGCGTATCCGCTGGCACCAATAGCCTGCCCGGCCCCTGCGTTCGTCGCGGCGCCAGAGAAACCAAGGTTTGTACCTGTACCAGCGCCGCTAGAATCTGAAGCGGCACCGTAATTCCCAGCGTCAGCCCCGGCAATATTGACCCCGGTCCCCGCGACGAGGCTATTGACAAGTAGCGCGTACGTGCGCTTGGCCCCGGTGTAGCCAGCAGCGAGGTTTACCTCGGCCGCACACTGCGACTGTGCAGCGGTCCCAGCGCTGGTGATGGTCGCCTTGACCCCCGCCACCCCCGCACTCGGACTCGCCGGCAGCGTCCCGGTGACGTTGAGGAAGCTCTCCGTCCCGTCGGCCTTGACCTCGCCGCCGATGCTGACGGGC
>JAKLFO010000149.1 GCA_022711155.1 Candidatus Bipolaricaulota bacterium | reverse complement strand
CCTTCGACGACGACGCCGCCGTCGCGAGCGATGTCACGCTGGAGGTTGAGCAACTCGGAGCGCACTTCGGGGTGGGCGGACACGGTGCTTGCGCCGGTGCTCATCTCGGGGGTGCGGATGGCCTCGGAGACGTCGTCGTGGCCGAGCCAGACACGCTGGACGCCGTCGGGACGCCGCTCGAAGCGCAGGAGGCTGCGACGCACGATGTCGCGAGCGACGGAAGCGACGTCGGGAGCGCTGGACCAATCGACAGAGGCGCGACGTGCGGCGAGGGCGACGGTGCGGTAGATGGCGCCGGTGTCGAGGAAGACGAATCCGAGGCGTTCGGCGAGGGCACGAGCGACGGTGCTTTTTCCGGCGCCGGCGGGGCCATCGATGGTGACGACGGGGGGACGGGGATCGGGGGTGGGCACGAGGGGATTGGTAGCAGAGAGCTACTTCTTTGTCGCGCGCATAGCCCCGGAGAGGGAGTCGAGAATGCCGGAGGCGCCCTGGGCATCGATCGACACGATGAACTGGACGTCGTTCTTCTCGACCTGGACCTGCATGTTCTGGATGGGGGGACGGATGCCGATGATGGCGAGCAGGGAGGTCCAGGACGCGAGCTGTGCGAGCTGCTGGACGGACTTGCTGGCGACCTCGGCATTGGCTGCATCGGGGTAGGTCAGCGCGCCGGCGAAGTTGATGCCCGGGGCCTGGAAGTTGCCGAGCACGCGGGCGACCTGCAGGTTGTTGAGGAACGGCGCCTGCTGCGCGAGCGCGGAGAGGGCGGATTGGCTCGACAGGTCGGCGACGCCGACCATGGAGGCCTTCGGGGTCTCGATGAGCTGGACCATCCACTCGGAGACGTCGCGACGCACCTTCTTGTCGCGAATCCGGTCGAGAGTGCGTCGGATGCCGACGTCGTTGCCGGCGATGACGGTGTGTCTGGTGACGACGACGAAGCCGACGTCGCCGGCGATGTACAGATCGTTGCCGGCGTAGCTGAGCTTGGTAAGGGGAGCGCCGAGCATGGTCGGGCTCCCCTTGGACACGGAGGACTTGATGGCGTCGGGATCGAAGTTGCCCTGGATGACGGCTGCGACATCGACTCCCTGCAACGAGTAGAAGCCGATGAAGGCCTTGGTGACATCGCGGCGCGCGTCGAAGTTGGCGTCGGGACCGAGGGGGAGGGCGGCCGCGGTGAAGGAGGCGAACGACGCCCCCATCTGGGACTTGTAGGCCTCCTGGGCATCGACGTAGGCGAGGCCGAGGGCGCCGCCGGGGAGCAGCGCGAGGGGGTCCCTGTCGATCTCCTCGGCGGACATGCGGGTGCCGTCTCCCGCAAGCACGAGGCTGTCGCCCTGATGAGAGCAGGCGGAGACGAAGACAGAGAGCGAAAGCGTTGCGAAAGCGATAAGGGCGCGCAGTCTCACCAGGCACCTCCGAGTGGGAACGAATCCTTGTAGCACAGAGTGAGGGGCGGAACGCAGCAGGACGAGAGCGTCAGGAGTGCGTGGGATAGGAGCCGAGCACGCGCATGAACTTGGTGCTCTTCTTCATGATCTCGAGGGCGGCGGTGATGGGGCGGTCGGTGACGTGGCCGACGACCTCGACGTAGAACAGGTATTCCCAGCCCTCGCCGGGCAGCGGGCGGGAGATGACGTTGCGCAGGTTGATCTGCTTCTCTGCGAAGTGGTTGATGGCGGACAGCAGGGCACCGGGTTCGTCGCTGACGGTGAAGACGATGGAGGTGACGTCGTGGCCGGTGCGCGCGGACGGGCGAGAGCCGATGACGGCGAAGCGGATGCGCAGATCGGAGATGTCGCCGACATTGGGGAGAATGACCTGCAGGCCGTGCAAGTCCGCGATGGCAGCGTTGGCGAGGGCGGCGCCACCGTGGTCCTCAGCCGCGAACTGGCACGCGACGTGGGGAGAGCGGACGTCGATGACGGAGGCGCGGGGCAGCCTGGCGTCGAGGAAGGAGCGGCAGCAGACGCGGTCCTGGGCGCTGGCGTAGACCTTCTCGACGTCGGCGAGGTTGCCGGTGCGGCTGAGGAGGGAGACGCCGGCGGCGAGCTCGTTCTGACCGACGATGACGAGGTCGGTCTGTTTGAGGGCGAGGATGGTGCCGATGAGTGGGCCTTCGACGGACGACTCATAGGGGGCGAGGGCGAAGTCGACGCGACCTCGCGCGGCCTCGTCGAGCGCCTGGCTTGCGTTCTCGTAGCCAGTGGCCTGGACGGAGACGCCGAAG
>JAKLFO010000148.1 GCA_022711155.1 Candidatus Bipolaricaulota bacterium | reverse complement strand
TGCGCGAAGCCGCGGCCGCCGCCGCCCCCGCCGCCGAGCGCTTTCGACATCGCGCGGACAATGCCTCCTGCGTCCACGCCCTTCACGCCCTTCGACGCCTTGCAGACGACGGATGCGCGCCCGTCGGCCTCTCCGGCGAGCACGACCACGGCAGGTTGCGTCCGCCCCTCGAGGTCGTCGGCAAGCGACTTGATCCCGTCCGCCGCGAGGTCGGCTCGCGCCACGATCAGCCGGACGCCGCCCACTTCTTCGGCCCGCTCCGCGAGCGTCTCGCCTCGCGACGCCACGTCGCGCGCTGCGCGGGACTCGCTCTCCTTCTCCAGAGTCGCCAGACGCTGACGCAGCTTGTCCAGGCCGGCCTCTGCATCCTCGCCGAGCAGCGCGCGCAGTCGTTCGATCCGCTCGTGCTCGTCACGGACGACGGCCAGCGACGCGTCGCCCGTCACGGCGCGGATTCGCCGCACGCCGGACGCGACGCTCTCTTCGGACAGGACGCGGATCAGGCCGATCTCCCCCGTGCGGCGCACGTGCGTGCCGCCGCAGAGCTCACGGCTGACTCCATCGATCTCTACGAGGCGAACCTTGTCGCGTCCCCGGTACTCATCTTCGAACAGGCCGATCGCGCCCCGCTCGCGCGCCTCGTCCCGGGACACCTCGCTTGTGACGACCGCGCGGTCGGCGAGCACGGCCTCGTTTGCGAAGTCCTCGACCCGCGCGATCTCCTCCTTCGTCAGCTTCGCGAAGTGCGAGAAGTCGAAGCGCAACTCGCGGTCGGTCACTTCGGAGCCCGCCTGCTGCGCGTGAGGTCCGAGGACGCTGCGCAGTCCGGCGTGGAGGAGGTGGGTCGACGTGTGGTTGCGCTCGATCCGGCGACGCCGCGCGGCGTCGACCGACAGACGGCAACGGTCGCCGACGCGAAACTCCCCCCCGGTGATCTCGACCCGATGGAGAGAGACGCCCTGCGCGTTCCTGGTCACGTCGCTCACCCGCGCCATCCCAGGGCGACTCAGGTTCTCGATCGATCCTTCGTCACTGATCTGACCGCCCGACGCCGCGTAGAACGGCGAGTGCGGGAAGACGAGCCGCCGAACCGCCGCTTCCCCGTCGCCGAACGCGCTCTCCAGAGTCGCGTCCGCCACCAGGGGCTTTCTCTCCGGCGCGCAGACCTCCGTGTCGTACCCCACGAACTCGGTGGGCAAGCTCCCGCTCACGACGACGTCAGCGTCCGCCTCTTGGCTCGCCGCGGCGCGGACGCGCGAGCGCGAGCGTTGCTCCGCGAGGGCCGCCTCAAACCCTGCGCGGTCGACCGCGACTCCTTTCTCCGCGAGGATCTCCTCGATCATCTCGAGCGGGAACCCGTAGGTATCGGTCAACTCGAACGCCAGCTCGCCAGGCATCGCCCTATCGCCGCTTCGCTTCATCTCCGCGAGGATCTTGTCGAGCCGCCGCTCGCCGTCTCGTAGCGTCTTGCGGAACGTCTCCTCCTCGCGATCGATGATGCGGGCCGCGACGTCCTTCGCGCCAATGATCTCGGGGTAGACTGTCCCGAGAGACTGGACCACGGGCTCGACGAGCGAACCGAGCGAGCCAGGCGACAGCTCCAGCCTCTCGCTGGCGCGGATCGCGCGGCGCAGAATCCGGCGCAGGACATAGCTCTGGCGTTCATTCCCCGGCATCACGCCATCGGCCACGAGGAACAGGGTGCCACGGACGTGGTCGGCGATCGTGTTGCGGTACGGGATCTCCTCGCGGCGCAGCGGCCTGCCGGCGCGATGGACGATCGCCTCGAGCAGCGGCGCGAACCCGTCTGTGTCGAAATTCGTGGGCACACCTTGGAGGACGGCCGTCGCGCGCTCAAGCCCCATGCCCGTATCGATGCTCTTCCTCGCGAGAGGCACGAAAGACCCGTCTGGCTGTGCGTCGTACTGCATGAACACGAGGTTCCAGATCTCCGCGTATCGGTCGCAATCGCACGCCGGGCCGCGGCAGTCCGGCCCACAGGCGTGCTCGGCGCCCGTGTCGTAGTGAAGCTCCGAGTCGGGGCCGCAGGGACCCGAGTTGCCGACCGGCCCCCACCAGTTGTTCTCCTTGCCGAGCCGCACGATGCGATCGGACGGGATCCCCAGGACGTCGCGCCAGATCGCGTACGCCTCCTCGTCCTCCTCGTAGACTGTGATCGCGAAGCGCTCGCCCGGTATGCCGAGCTCGCGCGTCAGCTCCTTCAGGGAGCGCGCCTTCGTTCCCAGGTGGGCGTTTATCTCCTTCCACGCTTCCTCGTCGGAAAGTTCCACCTCCTCGGGCCTTTTGCAGTAGGTGAGCTTT
>JAKLFO010000147.1 GCA_022711155.1 Candidatus Bipolaricaulota bacterium | reverse complement strand
GTACGGCCGGCAGTTTCGGCGGCAGTTTGCCGACAATCGCGGCAGCGGCGAGCTGGCGATGCTGCAATCGCCCAGCCGCGAGGAGTGGACGCAGATGGAGCGGGCGGTGTCGGCGTTGACGGCCGACGAGAAGGCCGCCGCCGAGGTTCGTCACGAACTGCTCGAGGCGCGTCGACGCCTGCGCTGTCACGTCGGCCAGAGGAATTCCCGTGATGATCACCTGGCGGTAGTCGGCCAGAGACGAGAGGGCGGGGACCGCATCGGCCGCGACGTACGGGACCCCGATTGCATCCAGGAGCTGTGGCACGACGCTGGCTCCCGACGGATCGACGAGGAGCACGGAGGGGTGGTCGGTCGTCCGGACGAGCGTCGAGCGCGCGTCGTTCTCCGGCATCTCGTCCCCGTCCCGCTTGATGACGGCCCGGTACTCGTACATCCCTGGCTCGCCCAACGTGTCGACGAACGTCTGGGACGTTGTCCCCACCGTGAGATCGATCTCGCGATGGGCGACGAGCATCTCGCCGCGGTAGAGGGCGAGCGTCGCGCGGCAGGCCTCCGAAGCGCTGAGCTTGACGCCGACGGGGAAAGGGCGTCCGGTGGACGCCTCTCCGGGAGCGGAGATCTCGACGAGCTGAAGGTCGGTGGCGAGTTCGCGGCCGGCCTGTACGCACGAGATCGGGACCCCGGCGTCGCGTGCTGCCAGAGCGGCCTCGGCAATGTCGCCGGATGATCGTCCGTCACTCACGAGCACGAGCTGGTTCGCCTCTCCATCGGGCAGGAGGGACAACGCGAGGCGGACAGCCTCCTCGAGGTCCGTCTCCTCGCCGTCCGGGAGCGACGCGGGCAAGGCCAGTTCCCGGGAGCCGAGCGGCGCCACGATGCGCGCCGACGACGCGAAGTCGACGACGCCGTAGGTCCAGGAAGGGTGCGCGGAGGCGACGTGGCGGACGGCCTCCTCCAGCGCGCGCGCTTCCACCGTGCGCGCGACGCTCGGTGATCGGTCGACGACGAAGACGACGTTGTTCCGCGGGTGCGGCTCGGAAACGAGGGGGTTCGCGATCGCCAACAGCACGAGAGCCGCTGCGACCGCGCGCAGCGCCCTGCGCGGCCGGCCACGGCGCGGCGCAGCGAGCCAAAGGATGGCGGCAGCAACCGGTGTCGCGGCGAGGGCCCACGGCAGCGCGAAACGGATCACGCCGCCCTCCTCTTGCGCCAGGGGGCCGCCACACCGGAGGCGACGACCGCTTCCGCGAGGAGCAGCGCGAGTGCGACAGCCGCTGCGTACGGCCACAGCTCGGCCGAAATGTCCGTGCGCAGGGCGGCATCGCTGGTTGCCGCCGCGGCGTTCGACGAGGCGGCGGCTTGCGTCGACTCTCCCGGGTCGACGTTGACAGAGAGCGGCAGCGTCTCCTGATCGAGAAGGAGCTGGTAGGCGCCGGGCGTGTCCGGCGCGAAAAAGACATCCTGCGCGTCTCGCGGCAGGCGCCGGCCGGAAGGGTCGACGATTTCGCGGACCGGGCCGTAGGCGGAGAGGTCGATCGGCCGTCCGACCACGTTCCAGCGGAAGGCCGTCCCTCCGGGGAGACGCGCGATCGATGCGAGGTAGTTGCGCACGAGGAGCGGGAAGTCGACCGTGATCGCCAGATTCGTGCCATACAGGTCTGAGTTCAAGAGCAAGACGCTTCGGTCGCGCTCGGCTAGCTGCGCGACGAGGATCGACTCGCCCGCCGTGAGCAGGACGACGTGCGGCGCGGAGACTTCGAGCGCGCGAATCCTCTCAACGTAAATGTCTTCAGGTTCGACGCCGTCGAGGAGGGGCGAAGCGTCGGTCGCCCGTCGGGCGAATCCCCCCGTGCCGACCGCGCCGAGCTCCACGAGATCGGGGATCGAGGTGTGGACGAGGAGGGCGTTCCCGCTGGGCAAAGTCGCGAGCTCGGTGTCGTACGCCACGGTCAGGTCGGCCTCGCTCTCCGACGCGACGAGCGTAACGGGTAACGACGCCTCGATGGCCGCCGAGAGGAAGCGGTTCTCGGCGCCCCGCCAGAAGACGTGCAGCTCGAGCGACCGCGCGAGCGACGCGTAGCGCACGTCGTCCAGGGGCAGCGCGTCGTCCGCTTCGAGCGACGCCGTGAACTGCGTGCCGCGGGACAGCGGGAAGGGGACGACGAGCGTCGTGTCCTCGCCTCCCTCCAGGAAGACGTCCACGGAGGTCCGCGCGGAATCGTCCCGGATCGTCACCCGCTGGCCGGTCGCGGCCGCTCCGGCGTTGGCGATCGCGAGGAAGGCGATGACGCCCGATCCCGAGGGATTCTCGCGCACGGAGAACGCCGTGATCGCGACGTTGTCGCCGGGCTGAACGATCTCGCAGGAGACCGGAAGCGGGCCGGCGTCGATGGGGTGGTCGGAGA
>JAKLFO010000146.1 GCA_022711155.1 Candidatus Bipolaricaulota bacterium | reverse complement strand
GACGCGACAGACGCCGCTCTTGCCCGTTCGCAGCCCTTCCCAGAACGCCTCTCTTCCGATGCCGATCGGCGTGATCGGCCCGACTCCCGTCACCACGACCCGTCTACTCGTCACGTCGCGCCACCTTCTCCAACAGCTCCAGCCGCGACCGTGCCGACTCGGTCGGCGCTGTCCCGGCCCGGCGCCGCTCCTCCGCAAGGTCGATGTCGTCGCGGGACGCGATCTCGGACCCGAGGATGACGACGCGGTTCTCCGCCACGGACAGCGTGCCGCCGAAGCAGGCAAAGCGGAGTTCCTCCGCCGTGGTGCGAATGCGCAACAGGCCGGGCGCGAGCTCGGCGAGGAGCGGTGCGTGGTGCGCGAACACGGCGAACTCGCCTCGGGCGGAACGCGCCGTGACCGAGACAGCTTCGCCGTCGTAGAACGTCCGCTCGGGGGACCGCAGTTGGCAGTGCACTCTCTCCTCCTTATCGGCCCGCAGGGGCGTCGAGTCCGTCAAGGATGGCGACGGTACGGCTCGCGCCGATGCGACTCGCGCCGGCTTCGATCATCGCGAGCGCAGTCGCCGTGTCGCGGATGCCTCCCGCCGCCTTGACGCCGATCCGAGGGCCCACCACGCGGCGGAGGAGCGCGACGTCGGCCGCGGTCGCGCCGGCGGAGCCAAACCCCGTCGACGTCTTGACGAAGTCCGCGCCGCCATCGACGGCCGCCTTCGCCCCCGCGGCCTTCTCCTCGTCGGTCAGGAGACACGTCTCCAGGATGACCTTGACGGCCACCGTGCGGCCCGTGCCGCGCGCGGCCTTGCAGACGAGGGCGACGTCGGCTCGGACGGCATCCACATCCCCCTCTTTGAGAGCCCCGACGGGGATCACCATGTCGACTTCGTCCGCGCCCTGCGCCACTGCCTCCGCCGCCTCGAACGCCTTCACGGCCGAAGAGGTCATCCCGTGGGGAAAACCCACGACAACGCAGAGTTTCACGGCGTTCTTCCCCAGCTCGCGCCGGGCCAATACCGCGTGCCGCAGGTCGACGCACACCGCGGCAACGCCCAGCTCAACTGCCTCGGCGCACAGCTTCTTCACTCCCGCGGAAGTCGCCGTGGGGCCGAGAAGCGTGTGATCGATCATCGCAGCAAGCTCTGCTCTGTTCATCCGACCACCCTCCCGTCCTCGTCTCGCCCGAGGACCGTTGACCGACCGGCCTTCTCAAGCACGTGGAAGCTGCGACCGCCTTCGTGGAGAAGACCGACGAAAAGATACCCACTACCGACCAGCCATTCGAACGCATCGCGCGTCTCGAGGCGCCAGCGCCGCGCTTCGGCCGGGTTCTCCTCTCGCAGGCGATCGATGTCCGACGGGATCTCGAATAGGACGTGCTCCGCGCCTTCTCGACGCTCCGTTCCCGCGAGGATCCGAAGTCCGGACGCATCGGCGGCCGTCCTCGTCACGACGGCCATCTCGTGCAGGGGCGCGCGCAGGTGCGCGGCCGGACGCCCGCTCTCCAAGAGCGCCGACGTGCGCGGTGATCGCAGCCACCATTCGACGGACACGCGATCGGTGGCGAGGCCGCGGTGCACGCGGTCCGCGAGGTCGCCCAGCACGTTGCGCTCGTACCCCGTGCCGATGGCGCCGAGCCGATCCCACCAGACGTGCCCCTCGCGGCTCCTCAGGGGATCCACCCAGGATCGAACCACTTCCACCCCCAGGGCCAACGCCGCGCGTCGCTCGGCAAGGCGTAGAGCTTGTCCCACGCCCTGGCCGCGCGATGTCTCGGCTACCGCGAAGAAGAGCGAGAAGAGGGCCGGGAAGCGCTCGTACGTGCCGGGAAGGTCAACAGCCGCCGCGACCAGCTCGGGCGTGACGCGGTTCGCGCGAACTCCCAGGACAAGGCCTCCACACTCGACAATCGCTCGCAACGCGGGGACTCCGAGCAAGGCGCCTCCGGGCGGCTCTCCCAGGAGTTGGCGTTGGAAGCGCTCGCACGCGACCAGGTCGTCCCATGCTGCGAGCGCGCTAACCTCGATAGTCATCGGCCCGTTCGACGTGACGAGCGCGCTTGTCGGCGTACAGGCGCCGGTCGGCCTCCTCGAGGATCGCCTCGAGCGACCACTTCTCGCGCGGTCGGCGCGTGTAGATCCCGATGCTGAGACCCATCGCGACGTCGCCCACTCCCGTCTTGCGCGGCAGGTGCGCCATGTGCTCGCGCAGCCTCGCGGCGACGAGCGACGCCTCGTCCTCCGCCGTCTCCGGCATGAACACGAGGAATTCGTCGCCGCCGTAGCGGATGACGCGATCCGACGAACGCACTTGGTCGATCAGCAGGCGAGAGACCGCCTGCAGCACCTCGTCTCCCGCCAGGTGCCCGTAGCGGTTATTCACAGCGCGGAAATTGTCGACGTCGATCATCATCATCGTGAACGGCCGCGCGTACCGATC
>JAKLFO010000145.1 GCA_022711155.1 Candidatus Bipolaricaulota bacterium | reverse complement strand
CTACGCTCGAGTCGGAAGCCCAGGACGCGGTGGCTGCGGGCCTTTCGACCCGGAACGACCTCTTGAAGGTGTCGCTGGAGCGCGGGAACGCAGCCGTACAGCGGCTCGAGCTCGAGAGTGCGCGCCGCCTGGCGGCGCGCGACCTCCGGCGTTTCCTCGGCCTGGCGGACGGAGAGGAAATCGTCCTCGTCGACGCGGCGCCGCCGGAGCCGACCCTCTTCTCGGCGGATCGCGAGGCGGAACGCGTCGCCACGAGCCGCCGCACGGAGATCAAGCTGCTCGAGTCGGCGGTCGAGGCCGAGCGCCTTCAGGCGCGGCTGAAGCGCGGCGATGGCCTGCCGACCGTCTCGGTTGGCGCGACGGCGTTCCGTTACGACCTGTCCGGAATGGACACGCAGGAAGAGACCGTCGTGTTCGCGACGGTCACGGTGCCATTCACCGGTGCGTGGAAAGCGGCGCACGAAACTGCCGCTGCCCGGGAGAAGCAGCGTGCCGCCGAGATCCGCCTCGACGACACCCGTCGACTCGTCGCGCAGGAAGTCTCGAAGGCCTGGGACGACCTCGACGCGGCCTGGAGTGCATCGCAGGTCGCCGAACTCGGTATCGAGCAGGCGGAGGTGAATCTCACCGAGGAGAGGGATGGGTACGAGAACGGGTTCGAGACGCTCTCGGACGTCCTCGAGGCACAGACGCTCATGCACCAGGCGACGGATCGGCGCATCGACGCCCGGATCGCGTACGTTCTGAATCGTTCGGCGTACTTGCGGGCGATCGCCGCCGAGTGAGACCGGAGGTTGTCATGAGCACCGTGCAAGGTCGCATCGATGTCCACCACCATCTGATTCCGCCGGCATTCGCCGCGGCGATGGCGAGAAAGGGGCTCCGCGAGATGGTCGGAGCCCCTGTACCAGAATGGACCCCGCAAAGATCGCTCGATGTCATGGACGCCAACGGCATCCAGACCGCGATCCTCTCGTTGTCCGCGCCGGGTGTCTTCTTCTACGACGTGCAGCAAGCCCGCGATCTGGCGCGCGCCTGCAACGAATACGCGGCCGACCTCCAGGTCAAGAATCCTAGCCGGTTTGGATCGTTCGCCGTGTTGCCCTTGCCGTTCACCGCTCCGGCATGCGCCGAAGCGGCGTACGCGTTTGACAGCCTCGCGGCCGATGGGGTCGTCCTGTTCGGCAGTTCCGAGGGGCGATTTCTCGGCGATTCGGCGTATGACGAACTGATGGCGGAGCTCGACGCCCGGCACGCCGTGGTCCTCGTCCACCCGAACCTCCACGCCACGAGCCCACAACTCAACCTCAACGCTCCAGGCTTCCTCCTCGAGTTTCTCTGCGACACTACCCGGGCGGCGGTCAATCTCATTCTGAGCGGAACGATGGAGCGGTATTCGCGCATCCGCTGGATCCTGGGCCACGCCGGCGGCTTCCTACCGTACGTAGCCTGGCGAGTGTCGTTGGCGAGTATGATGCCGGAATTCGCGGAGCGATCGCCGCAGGGCATCTTGACTTACGTGAAGCGTTTCTACTACGACACCGCCCTCTCACCCTCTCGGTATTCGATGATAGCGTTGAGAGAACTCGTCGAGCCATCGCACATTCTTTTTGGCAGCGAATACCCCTACGCAACCGCACCTGTTGTCGCGCTCGAATGTCAAACGCTTGAGCAGGCGACAGCAGGGCCCGAAAAGATCGCGCACGGCATCGCTCGCGAACACGCGCTAGGACTCTTCTCTAAGTATCGCGAGGTGAACGAAGTGGTCACGCCAGCTGCGACCTACGACTCCGAACCGAAAGCCATGCGCGCGCGCCGCGCCTTGAGCAAGTCCATGGCCGCGCTCGCGGAGCGCATCAAGGATCTCTAGAGGATCCGCCGATCTACGAACGGGAGGGAACTCGTGTACCTGACAGCGATCACACAGCGGGAGAGGTTGTTCGATCTGGCCATGCGGTGGCTGCAAGGTCGTCTCGAGGCCGACGACGGCCGGTTTCTCACGTTCGCATTCCTCCTCGACGAGGCCATCACTGCGCCGGTTGTGACCGACTTCCTTCGCGACGTCATCGCTCCAATAAGCCCGGTCACCAAGATCGAGCCGCTCCGCCTAAAAGCCCAGGTGCGGAGCCGCATTGCCCGCGCCTGCTCAGCCCCGAGTGCGCGGGCAGGCGCGTTGCTTGCGCAGTTCCGCTCGTGTCCAGAGCGGTTCTATCCGACCACGCCGGTCGACATGCTCGCGGTCGATGGTTGCGGCCGTGAACTCCTGGCGATGGTCCGCTTCAAGAGCATCCCCCGCATCGTCGACAAGGTCTCTCGGCGAGCGACGACCCGCTTCGAGCCAGAAATCCGACGCCGCGCCGAGGCGATCACTGTCCTGCAGCCGTCGGCCGGGCTCGGCCTCGGCGATGGCGTGCTCGCCGAAGCCGAACGGCTCGTTTGCCTTGATCTGGTCCGCGGCGCTCTCTCTTTCGACCGGCAGGAACGCCTGATCGGCGATCTCATCGGAGCCAAGCTGATCGGCGACCCGCGCGAGTTGGAACGAT
>JAKLFO010000144.1 GCA_022711155.1 Candidatus Bipolaricaulota bacterium | reverse complement strand
CGCGATCATCACGCCGAACTCGCGCGTCCGCTCGAGAACCGAGAAGAGGACCGTGTTGGCGACGCCGAATCCCGCAAGGAGGCCGAGGAGGAACATCATCGGCCACATCTCCATCTTTGCCGTCTCGATCATCGAGGCGAGCATCGGGTTCGCCTCGAGGTAGCTCTTGACGCTGAACGACGAGTCGAGCGCGGCGCGCACCAGCGCGGCCGCCTTCTCGGCGTCTTGCGAGCGCGGCAGCGCGGCGACGACCTCCGTTGCGCCAGGCCAGGCCGCGACGCGGCGCGCATCGTCGAGCGAGACGAGGACGATCGACTTGTCGAGCGTCGGCATCCCCGACGCAAAGAAGCCGACGGCCGTGAACGCGACCGACTGCGGCCCCGACTCCGCCTGGACCAAGACGACCACGCGCTCGCCAAGACGCACGTCGAGCGTCTTGGCCGTCTCCTCGCTCAAGAGGATATCGCCTGGCTTCGCGAGTCCGCGGCCGGCTGCAATCTGCGTCACGAGCGTGGCAACCTGGGGCTCGCGCGCGAGATCCAGGCCGCGGATCTCGATGCCGGCCGTGCCGTAGGCCGATCGCACCATTCCGTAGACCGAGAGCCGCGGCGCGGAGCGCTCGATGCCGGCGGCCGAGAGCGCGGATTGCGCGACCGCGACCGCCTCGGGTGAGAGACCGTGCTCGGGCGCCGGGTCCTCTTCGTAGAGCGCGGTACGAATCCGCAAGCTCCCCTGGTCGACCGAGATCTGCGCGTCGGTCATTGACGCCATGAACCCGTCGATCGTGCCCCAAAGGAGGATGATGACCATGCTCGCGAACGCGACCATGGACACCATCAGGATCGTTCTCCGCGGGTGCCGCCAAAGCCCTCTCCATGCAAGTCGCAGGTTGGATGACGTCATCGAACTCTCACTTTCTGGTGCCCTTGCCGGGCTTCGCCGGCCGCTGTGTTACCTTCGCTCGGACCCGTCTCGACGCCGTTGCAGATGCCGACGGCGAATCGGTTTCCGAGGCGGACCCAGAACTACGGGCGGCCGGCGCCCGACGCCGGCTCGCCCGCGCCGGGCACGTCAGCCCGTCGGCGATCACGCGGGCCGAGCGGTCGAGCATCGTGGAGTAGAGCGGCTCCGGCACGCGGCGCTTGTTGACCGGGTACATCTTGATCAGTCCGACCGTGTACAAGAGCTCCTGCGGGTCGCCGGCGACGATCTCGCCACGCCCCTGGGCATCGCGGATCGCATCGAGTAGGGGCGCGAACATCGTCCGCGCCTCGACCAGCAACTTCTCCACGTCGAGCGTCGCCGTCAGCCGATCCAGGCTGCTCGGATCGCCGAGCAGGACATTCGTGATTGGGTTCGTCTCGATCTCGCGAACCATCGCCTTCATCAAGAGGACAAGCGCCTCGCGCGTGTCCGCCGACTGGCGGAACGACGCGTTGAGCAACCGCCCAACCATCGCCGGAATCTCGGCGATCACCGTATCCACGTAGAGCGCTTCCTTACTGTCAAAGAAGAGGTAGAAGCTTGCCTTCGCGATCCCTGCCGGCTTCACCAGATCCTCGACCGTTGTCTTCGCGAGCCCATAGCGGGCGAAGCACTCGCGCCCGGACTCGATCAGCCGGCTTCGGATCCTCTCTTTCTCAATCTCTGTGAACGCTCTTGGCATCGTCGTGTCCCTGTGAATATGTACCGCGTGCGGTCACTGAGTATACAACCCGGCCCCGTGATGTCAAGAGATGCCGCGCAGAGGGTGTTGTGGCGAGTTGGCTTGTGGGGGATGGCATCGTAGAATCCCATCTATCCGAGTGAGCCCTGTGCTGGCCTCCTCGGGCCGGCGCGGAAGGTGGCAGAGAGAATGGCGAGGAAGTCGCCGTCGATGACGCCGCAGGCATTCGTTGCGAAGTGGCGACCTTCCAGGCTGAAGGAGATCTCCGCGGCGCAGGAGCATTTCATCGACCTCTGCCGCGTGCTGGGGCACGAGACCCCGGCCCAAGCCGACAGCGAAGGCACCTGGTTCACGTTTGAGAAGGGCGCCGAGAAGTCGACGGGCGGCCAGGGATGGGCCGACGTCTGGAAGAAGGGTTTCTTTGCCTGGGAGTACAAGGGCAAGCACAAGGATCTCGACGCCGCCTACGCCCAGCTCCTCCGTTACTGCGACGCGCTCCTGAACCCGCCGCTGCTCGTCGTCTCGGACATGGAGACGATCGTCGTCCACACGAATTTCAACAACGCCGTCAAGCGCGAGCTGCGCATCGGCTTCGACGAACTCACGACCGAATCCGGCCTCGGGGTCTTGCGCGCCGTGTTCTTCGAACCAGAGTCCCTGCGCTCCGCGGAGACTCCCGAAGGTGTCACGAAGAAGGCTGCGGCCGAGTTCGCCAAACTCGCCGAGTCGCTCAGGAAGCGTGGCGCCGATTCGGAAGAGGCCGCTCACTATCTGATTCGCATCCTCTTCTGCCTCTTCTCCGAAGATACGGGCATCTTTGACCCCAACGCTTTCACAGAGTACATCGATAACGAGACGCGACCAGACGGCTCCGATCTCGGCCTGCACCTCGC
>JAKLFO010000143.1 GCA_022711155.1 Candidatus Bipolaricaulota bacterium | reverse complement strand
CCAAGCAGTGTTTTCTTGGTCCGCGGCGCAGACGACCGTTGTCGCTGGCCATCGCGCAGGAGTTGAGGGCCGCGCGCGGGCTACGTCGTTCGCTCGGCGCCGAACCTTTCCCGCAAGAGCTTGAGATCGCCGATCTGTCGCTCGGGAAGCTCGTAGCCGGTGTGACCGCGGAACTGCATCCTGACGCTAAGGCACTGGACGGGGAAGCCGGCGATCGTGCCTTTGCCGGAGAGGTCGTCGGCGCTGAAGGTCATCCCCTCGCCGTCGTAGGCGGGAAACGCACCCCCATTAGGCATGAGCGAGATGGCGTGTAGGTCGATCTGGCGACCGGCCGCGTCCTCGAGGACGAAGGCGGTGTCGGTCTCGACGCCGTGTACGTCACCCGCGCGCCGGTTTTCGGACCAGATCTCTGTCAGCCTGTACCCGTCCGCTTCAAGAAGCGTCCGCGCTCGGGCGATGTCGTCGAGCCGCACGAGGATGTCGAGGTCCTTGTGGGGCCGCGTCTCTCGTCCGAGCAGGGCGTCGATGCCCCACCCGCCGCAGACCCAGACATCGATCCCCGTAGCCGAGAGGCGCTCGATGAGCCGGACTGCGTCAGCGGCGCTTGTCATGCTCGCTGCCCGCAGCGACTGCCGCCAGAAGTTCCACGGGACTCAGGATCGGAAGCGACGCTTTCGTGAAGTCCTTGGCGTTCCGCGTCACGATCGCGGCCGCACTGAAGGCGCGGGCGGCTTCGTGCACGACAGCGTCCTCGAAGTCGGGGAATCCGAGATCGAGCGCGCTCGTCACGACCTCGCCGCTGACCGATGCGACGTCGAGCAGCGACAGGAGCTGCCGCACGTGCTTGTGCGCCGCCTTGGGCCCAACGGCCCTCGCAGCGAGGTAGTGGATTGTCGTCACCGTCGTCGCGCACACGCAGCCCTGCATCTCGCCGCGTTCGACAAGCGCGAAGAGCTGGGCGGCCGACGCGGCATGAGGCTCTCGTGCGAGGAGCACGTCGAGGACGACGTTCGTGTCGAACAGCACCTTCATCGGTGCTTCGCCTCGAGATGTCGGCGGTGGTCGCCCTCGTCGGCAGGAGGGCTGCCCGACGCCGGAACGAGGGCACCCAACAAAGCACGCACCTTCGGCGGAAGCGCATGGCCATCCTTGTCCCGGGCTGCTTCGATCAGCGCGAAGTAGTCGGCGACGAGCTTCGACAGCGACTTGCCCGACGCATCCGAGTACCGCTTTGCTTTCTGGATCAGCTCCTCATCGAGCCGTAGCGTGAGCTTGGTGTTCATCGCCACCTCCGTGCCGTACATATCTCGTATGGATTATACGTCACCCGGCAGAGCGAGTCAATGAGAGGGTTCGGGAGTAGGACTCTGCTGCTGTAACGCCGCTGTGCCGATGGCCGGCGCCCGTACGTTCACCGGCCGGCTGGCGGCTCCCATAGCTCGACCTTGTTGCCTTCGGGATCGATGACCCAAGCGAACTTGCCGTACTCGGACTCCTCGATCTTCTCGAGTACGTTGCAGCCTTCGGCCTTGAGCGCCGCGACAAGCGCGTGAAGGTCGGCGACGCGGTAGTTGACCATGAACGGCGCCGAGCTCGGGGCGAAGGCGCTCGCCTCTGCCTCGCTGACGCTCCACACCGTCGTGCCGGCCACGGGCGTCCCGTCCATGCCCGTCCAACGGAAGACGGCTTTTCCCCAGGCCTCCAGCGGAACACCTAGGTGCCTCTCGTACCACGCACGCAACGCCGCCGGATCCTTGGCCGTGAAGAAGATCCCGCCGATCCCCGTGACTCGTTTCATCAAGACCTCCAGTGCACCGCGCCGTTCGTGGCTCGTCACTCCTCGACAGGCGGCGCCAGGCCGTCGATGCCCGCGAGGGAAACCCAGTAGATGTCCGGCATTCGATTCCGCACGGCGCGGTTCGACGCGAGGAACAGGAACCGGCCGTCCGGCGACAGCGAGGGGCTGCTCTCTTCCATCGCCGAGTTGATCGGCGCGCCAAGATTGCGCGCCGGAGTCCAGGCATCTCCGTCGCCACGAAACGACACATACAGGTCGCCCAGTCGGCTCGCCGGCAACAGGTTGTCGGATCGTCCCGCGGAATAGAACAGCAGGAACCGCCCGTCGGGAGAGACGTGGGGTTCGACGTAGACTGCGCCGTCGTCGCTCGGGAAGACGTCCACGCGCTCGGGCATTGCGCACGTCGCGTTGTCGAGCAAGCGCGTGGCGTAGAAGCCTGCGCCGCCGAGCGCGGGGTAGTCCGCCTGGTAGTAGAGCACCCCATCTCGTGTCAGGGACGGGCTCGACTCCCCGTCTCTCGATTCGATCGGCATCCAAAGCCCGGTGGGTTCGGACCACGCGCCGTCACGCCGCACCGAGACCCAAAGGTGATATGCATCACGTGGGATCGATTCGTCGACGCCCGGCCGCTTTGATGCGAAATAGAGCTTCGTCCCATCGGCGGCAATGAACGGCCCGGCGTCATCGTGCAGGCCGGAGAACGGCGCCGGCTCAAGCGGTGTCCATTCCCCGGCAGTCTTCTGGCTCACGAGGATCGTGGCTCTGCCGG
>JAKLFO010000142.1 GCA_022711155.1 Candidatus Bipolaricaulota bacterium | reverse complement strand
GGAGGCGTAGACCGTCCCCTTCTCCTCGTCGATGTAGGTCACGAGCACTTCGATCTGCTCGCCTTCATCGATCTTGCCGCCGGGGCGGAATGGGGATAGCTCGGCCACCGGGAGGATCCCCTCGGACTTGTACCCGATGTCGACGAGGATCTCGTTGTCTCCCACCTGGACGACGGTCCCGGAGATCGTGTCTCCGCGACTGTACGTCTTCACATCGCTTTCAGAGAAAGCGTCCTCCATCTTGATTTTCTGTTCCATTCTCCACTGCCAGATCCGACCTGCGCCTCCCGTCCCGGCTTGCGCCAGACGGCCCGTACTCCCCACGGGAGTCTACGCGTTGTCCACTCTCACCATGAGTCTTTCGCTCATGTCGTGCAGCCTCTCCGAGCGATTCGCGGCCGTCTCGGTCTCCAACTCGGAGGGATCGAGCGGCTTTCCGATCGACACGGTGAGGCGCGGAAAGCGAAATGGATACCTCGGCGGGTACGGTCCGACCGCCTGGATGTTGATCGGAAGGATTCGCTTGCCGGCTGCCAATGCAAAGTACACCGCGCCGCCCTTTGCGTCAACTCGGTTTCGCGTCGTGCCCTCCGGGAAGATGAACACGAGTCGCTCGCGCTTGACGGCATCCAGCATCAGGCGAAAGTCCTTGAGCCCGAAGTTGTCGCGGTCAATCACAGTCGAGTACGCGCGGATGATCGGTTGGACCAAAGGCACGGCCTTGAGGAGACCCTTTCGGGCGATGAAGTGAATCCGATTCCGCACCCCGAGCGCGGCGGCGACGACGAGGATGTCCCAGTAGCTGCGGTGTCGAGCCACGGCGACGTAGGTGTCCTCGGGACGCACGTTGTCTCGACCCTTTATCCGCAGCCGGAAGAAGAGCACGAGCAGGATACGAGATACCCCAACGCAGAACGCGTAGAAGCCTGTCTTGAAAGCGGATCCTAGACGCCGTGCCAACGTTTGCTCAGATGCTCCTTGACCAGGTCTGCTGCGGCTGAAATGACCTGCGGTAGGGTCTTTTGATCGGTATCGATTATAGTGGCGTCCTCCGCGGGGTTCAAGGGAGCCACGGCGCGCGTCGAGTCGCGCGTGTCGCGCGCGCGGAGCTCGGCGAGGGTCGCGTCGGGGTCTTGGTCGCCGCGCTCGGCGGCCCGCCTCTGCGCGCGGACGTCGGAACTCGCGCGGAGGAAGATCTTGACGTCGGCGTTGGGAAGAACCACCGTTCCGATGTCGCGGCCCTCCATGACGACGTCGCTTCTCTCTGCGAGGGCGCGCTGGAGCGAAACGAGCTTGTCGCGCACGTCCGCGCGGACGGCGACCCGCGACGAGGCCTGGTCCAAGTCCGGCGTGTGAAGGAGATCGGTGACGTCCTCGCCGTTCAGGAGCATGCGTTCGTCCGGCGACACGTCGAGCGCGATCCCCTGGAGCGAGAGCCCACGGGCCTCGCCGAGCGCGACGGCTCGGTACATGTTGCCGGTCTCGATGAAGCGGCAGCCGAACTGACGCGCCAGCGCGCGCCCGACCGAGGTCTTGCCCGATGCGGCCGGGCCGTCAATTGCGATCTTCATGAAGGTCCCCCTCGCTCTTTCCCGCGACCCGTCGGCCGTGGCGCGGCACAGGTGAATGTCGCAGCCGGAGAGCCCACTCTGCAAGTCCGCCGCGGCGGCCGCCGCGCGGCCCGCGTCGAGGAACGCGGCGTAGAAAGCCGAACCGCTGCCGCTCATTCCCCCGTAGTGCGCGCCGCAGCGGGCGATCGCGTCGGCGATAGGGCGCAACTCGGGACGGATGGTGAGCGCCGGCGCGAGGAGGTCGTTGCGCCCGAGGGCGGGTGCGCTCGACCGCGCTCGCGCCTGGGGAGGCGCCCACGTGGCATACACCTCGGCCGTCGGGCAGCGGACCTCGGGCACGACCACGACGAAGTGCTCGCCTGCCACTTCAGGCAGCGGCTGCACGGTCTCGCCTCGCCCCGTCATGCGAACTCGCCCCCCGCGGAGGAAGAGCGGGACGTCTGAGCCGATGCGGGCGGCAAGGCCGACGAGGTCGTCCTCGCCGAGCCGCGGCGCGATGAGCCGATCGAGCGTGCGGAGGGTGGCGGCCGCGTCGGATGAGCCGCCTCCCAGTCCCGCTCCCGCCGGGATCGCCTTGCGGATCGAGATGCGAATGGCGCGGCGCGCGCCCTTGGCGTTGAGGAGCAGGACGGCCGCCGTGTGGGCGAGATCGGGCACGCGGAGGTCGCGGAGCGAGTTCTCCACTCGGATGTCGTCGCCGTCGCCGACCTCGAAGCACAGCCGATCGGCCAGGTCGATGGTCTGGACGATGGAATCGAGGTCGTGGTACCCGTCGGGCCGCCGCCCCAAGATGGCGAGGGAGAGGTTCAGTTTCGCGAAGGCCAGGACGTTCGCGGTCAGCATCGGCGCGCCTCGTTCCCTCCGATGACGACGGAGCGAATGGGTAGGCCGACGACGAAGTCCGGGACGCGGGCGAAGTCGTCGAGGCCGAGGATGACGAAGTCGGCGAACTTGCCCGGCTCGATGGTGCCCACGTTGTGCGCGGCGCCGATCGCGGCGGCGGCGTTCAGCGTCGCTGCGGTCAGCGCTTCGGTCGCGGACAGGCCGCCGGAGCGGACGGCGAGC
>JAKLFO010000141.1 GCA_022711155.1 Candidatus Bipolaricaulota bacterium | reverse complement strand
GCCGCAGGCGACGGCGACGCGGTAGTGGCCGTACTCGTGGACGACGATCAGGATCGCGATCGTGACGAGGAACGCGAGCGCGGCTTCGATGATCATGCCGCCCTCCCCGCCACCTGGCGCGATGCCTCGCGCCGCGCACGGGCGTCGAGCGCGAGCAGCGCGTCGATCGATGCCGCGCTGTCGGCATCCGGCGTCACGGCCGACAGGGTGTCCAGGTTGACAGCGTGAATCTGGTCGAAGCGGATCGCGCCAGCAAGAAAGGCCTCGACCGCGATCTCGTTTGCCGCATTCAGCACGGCCGTGCTGCCGGCGGGAGCGCGAAGGCTGTCCCAACCGAGTTGCAGACCGGGAAAGCGCGCAAGATCGATAGTCTCGAAGCTCAGCTGCGACATCGCCTGGATGTCGAGCCGTGCGGCGCCGGACTCGATCCGCTGCGGGTAGGCGAGGCCGACGGCGATCGGCACCCGCATGTCGGGCGTGCCGAGTTGGGCGAGCACCGAGTTGTCGCGGCACACGACCATCGAATGAACGATGCTTTGCGGATGGATGAGCACGCGCACCTGCTCGGGCGCGAGGTCGAACAGCCAGCGCGCTTCGATGACCTCGAGCGCCTTGTTCATCATCGTGGCCGAATCGACGGAGATCTTGCGTCCCATCACCCAGTTGGGATGGGCGCAGGCCTCGTCGGGCGTCACCTCGGCCAGGCGCTCGAGCGGCGTGGCGCGGAACGGACCGCCCGAGGCGGTGAGGAGGATGCGGCGCACGCCCGCGCGGGCGGCCTCGCCGGCGCGATCGATCCTGCGGTGGGCGAGCGGTTGCTCGATCTTGCGCTCGGCGTGGAGGTGGCGCGGACTCGAACGTTCCACGCGATCGACGCCAGCGCGCAGGCGGCGCGCGCCGATCTCCTGCGCGCGATTCGCGAGCACGTGCGGCGCGTGCCGCCCTCGCCGCGAGGGGCGAGGGACGACGGACCGCGTCCGGTCCGACGGATCGACGGCCCGCTCGTCTACTCGATCACGGATCGGTTCACGGAAGAGGAGCGGACGTTCTTCAAGGAACACCTCGGAGGCGACCACCGCGCGCTGGCGGAAGGGCTCCTCAACCATTGCGACGGCACGAAGACGACGCCTGACATCGCGCTCCTGCTGTCGCTCGACGCGAACCGGCTCGTCCCGGTCGAGGATGTCGAGCGAGGCGTCGAGCTCTACCGCAAGGTGGGCTACGTCGCGTGACGCCTACGTCTTGGCCATCTCGACGGCCCGGCGCCCGGCCTCGCGCGCCTTGGCGAGAACCTCGGGAAACTTGAGAACGTCCGCGCCGGCGGCGAGACCTGATCCCCCAACGTTCGGAGCGACGACCGTCGCCGCGAGCGGGATGCCCAGGAACGCGAAGATGTCCGCGAACATGCCCGTCGTGTGCCGCGCCACGTTGGCGTCCGTGTCACCGAGCGGCGTCACGACGACGGCGACGCGATGGCGGAAGAGCGCGCGGGTCTCCGCGTTCGCCCAAGGCGCGAACCAGCGGTCGACGAAGAGCTTCATCTGTGCGGACGCGCCCCACCAGTAGACAGGGGAGCCGAGAACCCACACCTGGTTCTCGTCCAGGAGCGGCACGAGTTCGTCCATTCCGTCTCGCTCGACGCATCGACCCGTCTTCACGCACCCACCGCAGGACTTGCAGGGCGAGATCTCGTACTTCCCAACGAAGAGCTTGCGCGTCGCAGCGCCCGCCCCCTCGGCGCCCCGCAGGACCTCAGTGACGAGCGTGTCGGTGTTCGCTCCCTCGCGCGGACTGCCGACGATGCCCAACGCGGCGATCGGTCTGCTCATGGACTCGTCCTCCTTCTCACGCCATGTGATCCGCTTCGATACCGAACCATGATGCGGGGCCTGCGTCGCGCGCTCGTCTCTCCCGCGCTCAGCCCTGAAGGATCGGGGGAGCCGCGAAGAAGAGCACGTGCTTGCAGTTCTTGCACACGAGGACGAGGAAGCCGGTTGTCGACGGGGAGATCTTCTTCGCCTCGAGGTCGAGCACCATGGTGGAGAGGATCTGGTCGTGCACCGTCCAGCCCGACTCCGACGCGCACGCCGGGCACTTGGGATGAACGTGACGCTCCGCGAGCCACTTCTCGAACGCCTTCGCTTGGGATTTCGAAAGAGCCATGCGTTGCCTCCCGGGCGAGGAAGAGAAGCCCATCCCCGGCAGCGGGCGGAACGTCGCGTCCCGTGCAGAGTGACGGGCCCTGGTGTCGCTCACAGGGCCCGTCCCACCCGCTCTGGTCTCTTCCTCTTTCTCTCGTGTTCGCGGTGAAGTTGTTCCGCGGGTGGCGCACCACCCTAGCACGAATCGCGGTCGAAGGCCAGTCAAGACTGCGCAGTCTCTTGGCCGCGCTTCCGGCGCCACAGCCGCACGGCGAGTCCGATTCCCAGCACGGCCAATGCGCCGGCCAAGACGAGCCAATCGACGGCGCGTTCGCCAGAAGCTTTGGCTGCAGTGGCAGGCGTGCCCGCAGGGGTCGAGGTGGTGGCCGTCGTGGTCGACGCGGTCGGGGTCGACTCGGTGGTCTTGCCCGACACGGCGGGCGTAGCGGACGCCGCGACAGGCGTCGGTGGCGCGGGCGTCGACGCGGCGGGAGCTGGCGCGGCGGACGCTCATCCCGTTTGCCTGGTATACCTGGCATGGGTATCGCGCCGCACCGGTGCATGACTTGCTGGCTAGTTATCTGGAGCAGGTCGAGCGGTACATCG
>JAKLFO010000140.1 GCA_022711155.1 Candidatus Bipolaricaulota bacterium | reverse complement strand
GCCGCCCTCGCTTCGGGCACCCTTGTTTCCTCCCATGAGATGAAAACCATGTGATCGGCTCCCCTCGCTTGAATCTCTTAGTTCATGATACGGACATGGCAAACGTCGATCCAGAATCAGGAATGACCGTGCCGCTCAGCGATCTTGATCTTCATCGGCTCCCCCTTCCAAAGAGATTATGACAGAAAAGCTGATACCGGTCAACGGGGCGGGAGGGGACGCCGGTCACCCGAGTGCGCGCGGCGTCACGAGACGCATCCGAGCCGGTCGGTGAGCGTTCGGGTGACGTCGTGGAGCCCCGCCTCGCCGATGTCGGGCAGATAGACCGCGAACTCGTCCGCCACGAAGGTCCGCAAGCGGCTCTGGAAGCGCAGCCCGTCGGTCCGCCGTTCCCGTCGGATGAGGCCCGCCTCGAGGAGATCCTTCGGCAGCTCGTCCTCGATCAGCTCGCGCGCGCAGTCCGTCCACGCCGCGATCTGGGATGCCGTGTACGATCCCGGCGCATGCTCCACGAGGAAAGCGAGGACGCGCCGCTCGAGGAGCGTCCGTCGCTCGATGCGAGAGACCAGGCGATCGACGTGACGGCGCACGGCAGGCGGCAGGGAGTCGCCCGTGACGGACTGCGGAGCCACTCGGATGACGCCCCACGCGGGCGTGGAGGCAACCGTCTCTTGCCGCTCCTCGCGGCGCACGACGCGGGCCGGCTCGGCCGCCGAGTCTTCTCGCGCGGCGTCGTGCGGCGCCTCAGGCTCGCGCTCCGGTTCGGCCGACCGCTCCAGCCGCGGAAGCGGTTCGGCGTCGACCACGGGCTGCGCCGGAGGGGGCGCGACGACGTCCTCGCTCTTGCTCGGGGAGGGCGCGGCGTGCGGCACCTCGACCTTGATGTAGCCCAGTGTGCGGGCCGTCTCCTCCAGCTCGGCGATCTTCTCGTCCCTCTCGGCCAACCTCTCCTGGAGGGTGGCAAGCTGCTCTTCCAGCTCTTGGGCGCGCGTCCTGTTTCGGCCGCGCCCCTCGCGCGCCCGGTGGATGGCCTCGAGGATCGAAGCGCTCACCTGCTTCAGCTCCGGCGTCGCCACGACCTCGAGCGACGGCGTGAATCCCGCGTGGAACGTCTCGCGCTCGCGCACGTAGATCGGGCGAACGGTCTCGCCGTTGACGAAGATGCAGTTGCCCGTTTCGAGCGAGGTGATGATCTCCTTGACCTCGCTCTTCCGCCACGGCAGGAGCTCGCTGTACACGCGCATGTCGACCTCGTGGACGACGCGGTGCAGGAAGAGCATGCCGGCTTGACTGAGCACGTCCTTCTCCACCTTGGCGCTGCGCTGCGACACGACGATCGCCCCGAGTCCGCGCTTGCGGCCGCGCAACGCGATGCGCGAGATCATCTCTTTGAGCTCGGTCTTCACGCCTTGCGGAATGAACTCGTGCGCCTCTTCGATCCCAATGACGTACGGGCGACGGAGCGTTCCCGCGAGGTTCCACAGGCTGGAGAGGTACTCCATCAGAATCGCGTTTCGCTCTTCCGACAGGAAGCCGCTGAGATCGAGCACGACGGGCACGTTCTTCTCCATGCTGACCTCGGCGATCTCCGCCGCGCACTCCGCGTCGATCTCGATCTCTACCCCGTCGCCCGTGCCGACGACGAGGACCTCGTACTTCTCCTTGAGCCCGAAGTACTCGCCCTCGATGTCGACGATGGACATCGGGTAGTTGTTGTTGAGCAGCTCCTCGAAGATCACGCCGGCCGTGTTGGACTTCCCCGACCCGCGGATGCCCAGGACCGCAATGCACTGTCCGATCAGGCTCTCGAGATCAAGCTCCAGGTCCCTGCTGATGCTGAGTGGCGTCCCCATGGCTCCCCTGCTTCGGCGATTCGCGTTCCGACGCGTCGAAAGGAAGGTACGGGAGGCACAGCCTGCCTCGTGGGTCGCCTGTCCCTTCAGCGGACGCCCTGCGTCCCCGACGGCCGCTGCACGGCCGCCTGCGCGGCGCGGAGCGCCTCCTCCCGGGAGCCCAGCTCGCCGGCGAGGATGCGGTCATGCAGGGACGCGAGCGCGCGTCCCATCTCCGGCCCGTCGGCCATTCCGAGCGCCTGCAGATCGTGCCCGTCGAGCAGACTGCGCGCGCGCTCGAGGTTCCCTACCTTCTCCGTGTGCAGTGCCACCCGCAGCGTTTCCTCGAGGATCGGGCGCCACCCCGACGAGCGGTGCGCGCTCGCCTCGCAGTCCGCGACGAGCAAGGCGAGGAGCTCGAAGAACCGCGGGTACCGGCGCGTGAGCGATGACGCATCCGCCGCCTCGGCTTCCGTCAAGAAGAGCACCTGCTTTCCGCGTCCCATCTCCGGGAAGTCGGCGATCCGCATGTGGTTCTTCACGAGGAACGTGAGGCGACTCGCGTCCGCCCGACTGAGGCGAAGCCGCTGCGCGATCTTCTTCGCCTGCCCCGCGCCCAGCGCGCAGTGCCCGCCCATGTTCGCGCCGGCGTTCCTCGCCAGAGCTTGGGGCTTGCCCACGTCGTGCAGCAGGACCGCCAGCTTCACCACGGGATCGTCGACGAAGGCATCGGCGACGCGCATCGCCGCGAGCGTGTGCTCGAACACGTCTCCCTCGGGATGGTAGGCCTCCGGCTGCGGCACGCCCTTGCCCAGCACGACCTCGGGCAGGACTCGCTCGAGCAGGCCGAGCTGATCGAGGGCCTGGCCAATCCGCGCCTGGACGAACTCTTCCCGCTCGAGATCGGCCACGCGCGCGAAAGCGTGGAACTGGTGCAGGGTGCGTCCGAGCCCTTCAGCCTCGAGCGCTTCCTGGCGGGCACGCAG
>JAKLFO010000014.1 GCA_022711155.1 Candidatus Bipolaricaulota bacterium | reverse complement strand
ATCGGGGGCTTCACGGTCCTCGTCGGCCGCAACGCAGCGCAGAACGACGAGCTGATGAGAGACGCGCGCGCTGACGACCTCTGGCTTCACGCCCGCGACGTGTCCGGGTCGCACGTGGTCGTGCGGCGCGACGGACGCCCAGAGATTCCGAGCGAGGTGATCCAGGGCGCCGCTCTGCTCGCCGCCCGGTACTCGAAGGCCGACAAGAGGGGCAAGGTGGCCGTGGTCTGCGCCGAAGCACGACACGTGAGGAAGCCGCGGCGCGGCGCGCCCGGCCTGGCAATCGTCACGAACGAGAGTACACTGACCGTGACGCTTCCGGAGACGACATGAGTGTTGACGCCATCCTCGACATCATCCTTTCGCTGATCGCCGTGTTCATGGCGATCGTCTTCCACGAGGTGGCTCACGGGTACATCGCGGCTCGCCTCGGCGACCCCACGGCGAAGAACGCCGGCCGCCTGTCGCTGAACCCGTTGTCGCACGTCGACCCGGTGGGCACCGTCTTCCTGCCGTTGATGCTCGGCATCCTCCAGCTGGTCGTGCCCACGGCGAGACCCATCATGTTCGGCTGGGCCAAGCCGGTCCCCGTGAACCCGAGCTACTTCAAGAACCCGCTCCGGGGCATGCTCTTTGTCGCGCTCGCCGGCCCCGGCACGAACCTGGTGCTCGCCGGAGTGGCGACGCTCCTTGGACGCATCGTCTTTCTCGCCTTTCCGGACCTCGGCGTGTCGCTCGCCGTGGGAGACGGCTTCGCCGTCAACGCGCTGCGGGCGGTCTTCTACATCCTGGGCATGTTCGTCATCTACTGCGTCATCCTCGCCGCGTTCAACATGCTGCCGGTGCCGCCCCTCGACGGATCGCGCGTCCTCACCTATTTCCTCCCCGCGAGCGGGCGGCAGTTCATGCTGTCGCTCGAACGGTACGGCTTCCTCGTCCTCATCTTGGTCATCTTGGTGGGCGGCCTCGACTTCCTCTTCTCGGGGATCGCGCCCTTCTACCAATGGCTCCTGGGGAGAGACTGGCTCATCGCCATGTTCTACTAGCCGAGCGCGCCGGGACCGCTGCAGCGCTAGTCCTTATCCGTAGGGCCTTTCTTGCTGATCCGCGACGGACCGCGTATACTCCGCACTCGATCTAGACTAGAGAGACGGAGCAGAATGCCAGACAAGACCCTGTACGAGATTGCATCACGAGACGACACCACCGCCACGGTCCGCATCACGGTAGCCGCTGTGGAGCTGGCGGCGGAGATCGAGGCCGTCTACTCGCAGTACGCGAACGAGCTCTCGATCCCCGGATTCCGGAAGGGGCGCGTGCCAAAGGGAGTGCTCGAAGCGCGCTTCGGCAAGGAGTCATTCGTCGCGGAAGCCAAGGAGTCGCTCGAGCGTCACCACCTTCCCGCCGCGCTGGAGCAGCTCGGCCTTCACCCCATGTCGACGCCCAAGCTCGAAGAGAAGATCTCCCTCGCCCCCGACGTCGGCTTCACCTTCGAGGTGACGTTCGCCGTCTTGCCCGCCGTCAACCTGCCGGCGTATCGGGGGCTCGAAGTGGCCGTCGCCAGCGTGCCGCCCGTGACCGACGAGGACGTCGAGCGGGCGCTCGCGGAAGTGCAGGGGCAGTTCGGCGTGCTCGTCCCGCGCGAGGGCGACACGGTGTCGGAAGGCGACATCGTTCGGGTGCGCGAGAAGACCGAAGAGTGGGACACGCGCGCCGAGGCGGACAACCCCGTCACGTCCGCGCTCGTCGGACGCAAGGTGGGTGAGTCCGTCGACATCGACGTGCCGCACGAGAGCGGCAAGCGCCTGCAGACCCAGCTTGACGTGATGGGACTGCGTCAGGTGCAGCTCCCGGCCATCGATGACGAACTGGCCAAGGACGCCGGCTTCGAGTCGCTCGACGCGCTTCGCGCCGACGTCCGCCGCCGCCTCGGCGAGGCCCGCGACGAGCATCATCGACGGGCGGTGGAGACGGCCCTCGTCGAGACGCTCGTGGAGAAGACGACGCTCCCGCTCCCCGAGCCGTTCGTCCTCGAGTTGGTCGACGAGGAGGTCGACCGCATCCGCAAGGCGCTCGAGCGGCCGGGCTCGCCGATGACGTTCGACAAGTACCTCGCCGAGCGCGCGACCAGCGAAGCCGATCTTCGCAAGGAGATCCGCGCTTCGGTCGAGCGGAGGCTCCGCCGGGAACTGGTGCTCGGGCGACTTGCCGAGGTCGAGAACGTTTCGTTCGACGACGCGCAGCTCGAGGCCGCCGCGCAGGCCGAGGCGAGCGAAGCGGGCGAGGACGGCATGCGCTTCGTCGCCCAGCTCAAGGCGGACGACCGCTGGGACGACTACCGTTCGGCCAAGGTGACCGAACGCGTCCTCGGCATCCTCCGCGAGGCGGCCGTTGTGACGGAGAAGGAGGCGTAGACGATGAGCGGGCAGATCCCCTTTGTGATCGATCACTCAGGACACGCGGAGCGAACGTATGACATCTACTCGCGCCTCCTGGAGGACCGCATCATCTTCCTCCGCGACGCGATCGACGACGACGTGGCGAACGTCGTCATCGCCCAGATGCTCTTCCTCGCGGCCAAAGACCCGTCGAAGGCCATTCAGCTGTACATCAACTCCCCCGGCGGCTCGGTGACCGCCGGGCTCGCGATCTACGACACGATGCGCCACGTGAAGTGCGACGTCGCCACGATCTGCATCGGCCAGGCGGCGAGCATGGCCGCCGTGCTCCTGACGGCAGGCGCGACCGGGAAGCGCTCGGCCCTCCCAAATTCGCGCATCCTCCTGCACCAGGTGTTCGGGGGCGCACAGGGCCAGGCGGCCGACGTCAAGATCCAGACCGAGGAACTCCTGCGGCTGCGCGACGTCCTCGTGCGCATCCTCGCTGAGCACACGGGCAAGTCGGTGAAACAGATCAGCAAGGACACAGACCGCGACTTCTTCATGACCGCCGAGCAGGCCGTCGAGTACGGCCTCGTCGACCGCGTCTTCGTGCCACGACTGCCCGACGCCTCGAACGCGACGTGAGGCAAGATCCAACCGCAGAGTGCGCAGAGTGCGCAGAGTGCGCAGAGCGGCGCGGAGAACGCTGAGGGAATCTTGCTTCCTTGCGTGGCCATCCGGCGCGGCCGCCACTGCCACCCTCGGAAGCTTGGCGTTCTCACGTGAAGCGACAGCCTGAAGACCCGCTGACTGCTGTGCTGAGGGACCTAGGAAACGCGAAGCCACATGGCTCTTCCTCCCTCCCTCTTTCATTGCGCCGCTCTGCGCCCGCTCTGGCGGCGCTCCTCGGTCGTGCATGGCCTCCCCGATCGGTAGACTGTGCCCATGCGAACGGGGACCGCAGATCTTCCTCTTCACTCCGGGCGGGCGCCGCGCTGGCTCTTCCAGCGGATGACGAAGCTCGCCGCAGAAGTCGTCGAGCTGATCGTTCTCGAGGAGGGAGTGGACGGCTTCTTCTGCCGCATGTCCGACCCGGGCTGGTTCCAGGCGTTCGGCTGCGTGCTCGGGTTCGATTGGCACTCGAGCGGCGTCACGACGACGGCGTGCGGAGCGATCAAGGAGGGCCTGCGGGGGCGGGAGCTCGAGCTCGGCCTCTTCTCCGCCGGCGGCAAGGGGAACGCGTCGCGCCGCACGCCGGAGAGCATCGTCTCGTGGTGCGAAAAGACGGGCCTCTCCCCCGAGCCTCTCGTGGCCGCGAGCCGCACGTCCGCCAAGGTCGACAGCGCGGCTGTCCAAGACGGGTACCAGATCTACCACCATGCGTTCTTCTTCGATCGTGCGGGCGCTTGGGCCGTCGTGCAGCAGGGGATGAACGAGGCGTCGGGCATGGCTCGCCGCTACCACTGGACATCGACGGCTGTTCGCGACTTCGTCTGCGAGCCCCACGCTGCGATCTGCTGCGACGCCCGCGCCCTGACGCTGAATCTCGTGGCGCGCGAGAGCGCCTCCACGAGGACGGCGGTCGCGGAACTCGCGCGAGAGAAACCCGTGCGCGTCGCAGCCGAGGTCGTCCGCCTGCGGCACCTCGCGCTTCCGAAGCGGCACGACATTCGCGCCGCCGACATCACGCCCGAGCGACTCGGAGCCATCCTGACGAAGACCTACGAAGCGCAAGCGGCGAGCTTCCAGGATCTCCTCCTGCTCCCGGGCGTCGGCGCGAAGACGCTGCGCGCGCTCGCGCTCGTTGCCGAGGTCGTCTTTGGCGCGGCGCCGAGCTACGAAGACCCTGCACGCTTCGCGTTCGCCCACGGGGGCAAGGACGGGATTCCCTTCCCCGTGGACCGGGCGACGTACGACGGGACGATCTCCCTGCTCGCCCGCGCCGTGCGGCGCGCCAAGCTCGGCGAGACGGACGAGGTCCGCGCCCTCCGGCGACTCGACGCCGCGTTCGGAGCGAGAGGGGAGGTCCGATGAGCCGCATCGTCCTCGTCCATTGGAACGCGCTGGAGAACGAAGAGCGAGCGGGACGCCTCCGCAGCGCGGGATACGACGTGATCGGACATGCCGACGCGCGAGCCAACCCGCGGGTCTTGGCGACGAACCCTCCGGACGCCTTCGTCATCGATCTCACGCGGCTGCCGTCCCAAGGGCGCGAGCTCGGCGGGTTCCTCCGCCGCCTACCCGCCACGCGGCGGATCCCGCTCGTCTTCCTCGAGGGAGATCCGGCCAAGACGTCCGGCGTCCGAGCACTCCTGCCCGACGCGATCTACACCACGTGGGACCGCGTGGCAGAGGACATCGAGAAAGCCCTCGCGGCCCCGCCCTCGCAGCCGGTCGTCCCTGGCGCCATGGACGCGTACGCGGGCGTCCCTCTGGCGCAGAAGCTCGGCATCAAAGCGTCGTCGACCCTCTTGCTCCTCAATGCGCCGGCAGAGTTCGAGCAAACTCTCGGGACGCTGCCCGACTCCGTGCGGCTGGCATGCCGCACGTCGCGCCCGGTGGACCTCGTGTTGTGGTTCGTGGCGCAGGCCGAGGATCTCGAAGCACGCTTCGCCGCGACCGCGGACTCCGTCCGCCCGGGCGGGCGGCTCTGGATCCTATGGCGCAAGCGCCGCGGGGGAGTTGCGGGGAGTCTGACGCAGACGGAGATTCGCGCCGCCGCGCTCCGCAAGGGCTGGGTCGACTACAAGGTGAGCGCCGTGGACGAGACGTGGGCGGGGCTCTGTTTCGCGCGGCGCGCCGCAGGGAGTGGTAGCGCTAGGCCCGCGTGAGGGGCGCCCGGCGCAGGGCTACGGAGACGAGTCCGCAGAGCGCGCCACCCGCCGCCTACCTGTGGACCCTGCGCAGGAAGTCCTCGATCTCGGGCATGCCGCCCTGGAAGACGAGGTAGCCGTCGTGCGGCTCGCGTTCGGTGATCTCTCCGGCAATGGGCGTGAGCATCAACTCACGCACCTTGTCGAGGTCGCTCGTCTGGCCGAGCGCCCAGGCGAGCTTGATGTACGCGACCTCGGGCAGCATGTTCTCCGCCGGGATGATCCCCTTCGCCATCAGATCGCGCCCCGTGTCGTAGACGAACATGTGCACGTAGCCCCACAGGGTCTGCACGGTCATGTAGATGGCGACGCCCGCGGCCGTCGCCCGCTCGATCGCAGGGTAGACCGGCTTGTTGATGTGCCCCAGCCCGGTCCCCGCGATGACGATCCCCTTGTACCCCTTCTCGACCAGCGCGTCGATGATGTCGGGGTGCATGTTCGGGTAGTAGTACGTGAGCGTCACCCGTTCTTCGAAGTACGGCAGGATGTCGACCTTTCGGTCGTCGCGGCGCCGCGCGTAGTCCTCGCGAAGCGGCCGCACCCCGTCCCGCGTTACGCGGGCGAGGGGAATGTCGCCGATCGTGCGGAACGTCGAGCGGTAGGAAGAATGCATCTTCCGCACGCGGGTCGCTCGATGCAGGAGGCCGTACTCGTCGGACGTCGGCCCGAACATGCACACCATGACCTCCGCAATGTCGGAGGTCGCCGCGGCGGTCGTCGAGTGGATCAGATTGCGGGCCGCGTCGGATGAAGGCCGGTCGGACGAGCGCTGCGAGCCGACCATGATGATCGGCACTGGCGGCTTCTGCACCATGAACGCGAGCGCGCTCGCCGTGTGGTGCATGGTGTCCGTGCCGTGGCCGATGACGATCCCGTCGATTCCCTTCTCGATCTCCCGCCCGATCGCCTTCGCCAAGGCGATGTACTGCGTCGGCCCCATGTTCTCGGAGAAGACGGCGAACAGCTTCTCCGTCGTGAGATTGCAGATGTCGGCCAACTCGGGCACGGCCCCGTACAGCTCCCCGGGCGAAAAGGCCGGGATGACGGCGCCTGTCCGATAGTCGAGGCGCGAGGCGATGGTTCCGCCCGTCCCGAGGAGTTTGACGTTGGGCTTGTCAGGCGAGGTCGGGAACTCCTTCTCCGGGATCTTGTAGTGCGCCTCGCGCCGCCCGAGTTCCTTCACGCTCCGCAGCGTACGCACGTCGAGCCCGACGTTGTACCCCGTGGGCAGCTTGATCACGAGATGCCGCGAGTCATCGAACTCCGAGCGCGGCAGGATGATCCCGCGGAAGTGCCCGCGCGTCGAGTCGATATCGACGTCGCTCCACACGCTGACCCCGAACTTCGTCAGAGCGTCGAGCGCCTCGCCCTTGTACCCCTTGTGGGCATCGCTCATCTGGCCATCTCCTCGACCCACGTGGCGACCTCCGCGAGGGGCACGTTGCCCCACGCCGCGGCTCGGACTCGCCCCATGACAGCGCACACGAGAGCTTCTGGATCCCGCGCGCCGATTCCCACTTCGTCTCGCACTCGAGCTCGCACCGCTTCGGGCGGCGCCGCGCGGTACCCGGCCCGGGCGAGCAGCCCGTCGAACGAGTCGCCGGGCTCGAGGAGAGCGAGGGACACGAGATCGCGCATCGCATCCTCCGGCAGGCTCCGCTTCCGCGCCTCTCCGACTGCCCAGCGGACCCGGTCGTTGTCCACGCGCTTGTCTCCCACCGTCCGCCGCACGCGATGCCCGAGCAACGTCGCCGCGGCGAGGGGCGTGAGCCCGTCGCGGATGAGGTCGCCGACGAGCGGGCAGAGGTTTCGCCGGAGGAGGTACGCGCGAACGTCCGCCGGCGCTCCCCACGCGTCGAGGAGGGCTCGCTCTTCTTCGACCGACCGCGGCAGCCGCGCTCGCGCGGCCTCGATCGTCTCCTCCTCGATCGGGATCGGAGACGAGTCGGTATCCGGGTACATGCGATCCGGACCGGGCAGCACGCGCTCGAAGATCGTCGTCCCGTCGGGCAGCGCCTTCCGCGTCTCGTTGGGAACTCCGGCAAACGCCAGACGGCAGCGCTCGACGACCGCCTCGATCGCCGTCTTCATGTCCGCCTCGGGACCCCAGAGGACGACGACGGCGTCCTCCGCACGAGCCCCGACGCGCTTCTTCAGGTCCTTCCACACGGCCGCCGGGACGGCGCCGGGCGCGTCGGAATGAGCCATGTTCGGCTTCTCGATGCAGGCGATGACTTTCAGCCGATCGGAGATCTCATCTGCGAACGTCCGACCCGGATTCGTCGCGAACCCGAGCAGGCCGCCGAACTGCGGCAGCCCGAGGACCGCCGCGCTCGTTCCTTCCGGAGCCGCGCCGAGCCGAGCGACTTCCGCAGCCGCCAATCGCACGGCCACCGCGTCCCACGTCGTGGGCTCGGCGACTCGGCGTGCA
This sequence comes from Candidatus Bipolaricaulota bacterium, assembly GCA_022711155.1. GTDB lineage: Bacteria > Bipolaricaulota > Bipolaricaulia > UBA7950 > UBA9294 > CAIOGO01. The sequence continues at coordinate 15,142 of JAKLFO010000014.1, read as the reverse complement.
AGCGCGTCGCGCACGATCAGAAGCGCCTTCTGTCGGAACGCCTCGTTGTGCGTGAGCTCGGGTATCCAGCGGATGCGTTGCACGCCCTTGATCTCGACGCGCGTCCCCCCCTCGACACTCACGTTCACGTCCTCGCGCGCCGCACCGATTCCGATGTTGACGTGGTCCGTGCTCCGCGCCAGGTAGCGGATGAAGTTCGCCGCCTCCGCCGCCTCGTCGGGCGTGAACAGCTCCGGCTCCGTCACGGTCTCGACGAGCGGCATCCCCAGGCGGTCGGTGGTGTACGTCCGTTCGTGCCCGACGTCGCTCACCTCGCGGCAGGAGTCCTCTTCCAGCGAGAGCTGGCGCACGCCGACAACCCTGCCCGCCACGGGTATGGAGCCCTCGATGCCGACGATCGCCGTCCTCTGAAAGCCTGTCGGAATGCTCCCGTCGAGGTACTGCTTCCGCGTGATGTGCAGCTCGCCGACCACGCTTGTCTTGAGCAAGAGGGCAATCTCAATCGCGATCCCGAGCGCCTCGCGGTTGACGACGAACGGCGGGGTGTCGTCGATGTCGTAGGTGCATGCCGTCCGCCCCTTGATGCGGTAGACGATGTTCTTCTTCGTCTTGTACTCCATCAGAGCGGTGCCGTCGTACTCGCCGAGTTCGCTCAGCGTCGGGCGCATGTGCCGGACCAACTGGGCGTCGTAGTCGTCGCCGTCCTGGTAGATGCCGGCCGGGCACCGGCAGAAGAGCTTCTTCGCCGTGCGAAGCTGCTGGTGCACCTCCAGTCCGCAGCGGAAGCCGAGGGCCCGATAGGTTTCGCGCGTTGCGGCGCTGCGGGGAACGTATCCAAGGTCGTTGGGACTGTCAGGGTTCGGAGAGACTGCGTCGGCCTTTTTCATGGTATCGCGCGGGGCGGACGCGAGGTTCTCTCGGCCGGACGCGCACGCAAGGATAGACGCGAACAGGGTCCGCCGCAAGGTGCGCTTGCATCCCGCAACGCGGTCGCTATACTAGCGCGCATCCAGCTATGAGAGTTCCGCCGCGTCTCGACGCGGCGGGTGGCAGACGCGGGGTCCAGGACCCGGCGGTGCGGTCAAGGAGGCACGATGGCGATCGGTATCATGACTCGATCCCGTGCTGCGTTGGCCGTGGCCCGCAATCGCGCGCTCGCCGCACTCTCCCTCTAGGTCCTAAGGCAGGCGCGCTCTAGCGCGCTCTCGCCCAACCAGCAGGAGCACTTCCGCAGCAGACGGCTGCTTTGCACAGACTGCTCGACCAAAGGACTCACCATGTCTCAGCGTTTGCCAAGAGGATTCACCATGCGCCCGGCCCAGTTCTCCGACGCCGAGCGCCTCGTCGAGATGTTCAATGCTGACTCCCGGCGCGTGCTCGGCGTCCGCCAGCACGACGCCGACGATCAAGTCACCGAGTGGCGCAGCCCGGGATTCGACCTAGCGCGGGACACGCGCGTCGTCGTCGACGCGACGGGAAGGCCGGCGGGCTACGCCGAGGTGTGGGACACCGACCCTCCCCACGTCCGCATCTGGGCCTGGGGACGCGTCGACCCCGATCAGCGCGGCCGCGGCATCGGCTCGGCGCTCGTCGCCTGGCAGGACGAGCGCGGCCGGATGGCCGTGAGCCAGGCGCCGCGCGACGCGCGCATCGTCATCCGCCAGGGAGTCTCGGCGCGCGACGAGTCCGGGCTCGAACTTTTGGCGGAGTCCGGATACAAGGCGATCCGCAGGAACTACACCATGAAGGCCGATCTGAACGGCTCTATGCCCGAACCGGCGTGGCCGGCCGGGGTCGGCGTGCGGACGTTCGATCCGCATTGCGACCTCGTGCCGCTGACCGAGGCCGTCCGCTCGGCGTTCCGCGATCATTGGGGCTACGTTGAATCCCCGTTCGAGGATGACGTCGCCGGCTGGCGTCACGTGGTCGAACAGGAGAAGTCGTTTGACCCGCGCCTGTGGTTCCTCGCGGAGGCCGCGGGGGAGATCGTTGGCGTGTCCCTCTGCTCGGCGATGGAGCCCGAAGACCCGGACCTCGGCTACGTCAACACCCTCGGGGTCGTGAGGGACTGGCGGCGGCGCGGAGTCGCGCTCGCGCTCCTTCACCACTCGTTCCGCGAGCTTGGCGCGAGGGGCAAGCGTCACGTCGCCTTGGGCGTCGACGCCTCGAGCTTGACCGGCGCCGTCCGCGTCTACGAGCGCGCGGGGATGGCCGTGGAGCGAGAGCGCGTCCTATACGAGAAGGAGCTCCGCCCCGGCCGCGACCTCACGACGCAGACCTTGGAGACGCCGTGAAACCGCCGTTGCGCGAGGGCCTGACGCTGCTGCACCGCTACCTGCGGCCGCAGGCCCGCTGGGTCCTCGCGCTCGCCTTCCTCGTGCTCGCGACGATCGGCCTACGGCTCGCCAACCCGCAGATCTTGCGCCAGTTCATCGACACGGCGACCGCGGGCGGCGAGCGTGCAGCGCTGATCCGAAACGCCCTCCTCTTCTTCGGCATCGCCGTCACGGCGCAGCTCTTGTCCGTCGCCGCCACCTACGTGGGAGAGACCGTCGCGTGGTCGGCGACGAACGCGCTTCGCCTCGACTTGCTGCGGCACACCCTGCACCTCGACGCCACGTTCCACAAGGACCACTCCCCGGGGCAGCTCATCGAGCGCATCGACGGAGACGTAGCGACGCTCGCGAACTTCCTGTCGAGGTTCGTGATCGACATCGTCGGGAACGGCATCTTGATCGCCGGGATCGTCGCCCTCCTCTTTCGCGAGGACTGGCGAATCGGCCTCCCGATCCTCGTGTTTGTCGTGTTGACCGTGTGGCTTCTCGGGCGGATCCGCAAGGCGGCCGTGCCGCACTGGACGACGTTCCGCAAGCAGATGGCCGACTTCTTTGGGTTCCTCGGCGAGCGACTCGGCGGCACCGAGGACGTCCGCGCCAACGGGGGCGTGTCGTATGTCATGCGCCGTTTCTTCGAGCAGCAGAGGCGGATATTCCCCGTCCGGCAGCGGGCAGGGCTCGCCGGCTACGGGATGTGGATGGCCAACGTGGCCCTCTTCACGTTCGGCCAAGCGGTCGCCTTCGGCGTCGGCGCGACGCTCTGGAAAGCCTCGGTCATCTCGCTCGGCACCGTCTACCTCATCTTCTACTACACGGACCTCCTCCACGGCCCCATCTCCCAGATGCGCGAGCAGATCACGGACCTGCAGCGTGCGGAAGCCGGACTCCGCCGGATCCGCGCCCTCCTCGACACGTCGTCGCAGATCGAGGACCGGGGCGTGAAAGAGCTTCCCGCCGGCGCTCTCCCGGTGCGCCTCGACCGGGTCACGTTTGCCTACGAAGCCTCGGCTGCGGCAGAGCGAGAGACGGCCGGCGAGGGCGTCCTCGCCTTGCAGGACGTCTCGATCTACGTGCCGGCAGGCACGACGCTCGGCCTGCTCGGGCGCACGGGAAGCGGGAAGTCGACGCTCGCCCGGCTCGTCGCCCGTCTCTACGAATGTAGGCACGGGACCGTCCGCGTCGGGGACGCCTGCGTCGCGGACGTGCCGCTCGACCACTTGCGCGCGCGCGTCCGTCTTGTCTCCCAAGAGGTGCAGGTGTTCCGGGCCACGGTGCGGGAGAACGTCCGCCTTTTCGATCCTGCCGTCTCCGACGAGGTCATCCTTGCCGCTCTCGGCGAACTCGGCCTCCGCGACTGGGTGATCGGGCTTCCCGCCGGGCTCGACACGATGGTCGGGGCCGCCGGAGCTGGGCTTTCCGCTGGACAGAACCAGCTTCTTGCCCTGGCAAGGACGTTCCTCGCCGACCCGGCCGTGATCATCCTCGACGAAGCCTCCTCCCGCCTTGACCCAGCAACGGAGGCGCTGCTCGAGCGCGCCGTCGACCGGCTCCTCGCCGGGCGCACGGCGATCGTCATCGCGCACCGATTGTCCACGGTTCGCCGCGCGGACCGCATCGCCATCCTGGAAGACGGGCGCGTGCTGGAGGCGGGGGACCGCGAGGAGCTGTCTCGCGATCCGTCCTCCCATCTCTCGCGCCTGCTCGCCACGGGACTCGAGGAGGTGCTCGCATGACCTCGTTGCGGGCTTTCTGGACGCTCATTCGCTTCCGACCTTGGCTCTACGCGGCGGACGTGGTGGCGTGGATCGCCATCCTCCTCGCCGAACTCGGCGCGGGGTACATCGCCAAGCTCTTCTTCGACCTGCTTGCCGGGCAGGGTCCGGCCGGCTTCTCGCTCTGGACGGTGGTCGCGCTCGTCGTCGCCGCGGGGTGGGTCCGCGTCGTCACGATTCTGATCGGCGCGCTCATCGACATTCGGCACCGCTACTCCATGCAGGCACTCGTCCGTCGCAACCTGCTCGCGGCCGTCCTCGCCCGGCCGGGCGCCCGTTCGCTGCCCGGCCCCGTCGGGGAAGCCCTCAACACGATGCGCGACGACGCGGAAGCCGTGGAGAACCTTCTCTCCTGGCTGATCGACCAGATCTCCTTCGCCGTCTACGGGGCCGCCGCGCTCGGCATCCTATTCGCCATTGACGCGAGGATCACGCTCATCGTCGTGCTTCCCCTGCTGTTCGTCATCGTCGGCGCGCGTTGGATCGCCAAGCGCGTGCGCCGCTTCCGCGAGGCGAACCGCAGCGCGACGGAGCGCGTGACCGGCGCGATCGGCGAGGCGATGGACGGCGTCCAGGCGATCCAACTCGCCGGCGCCGAGGAGCATGTGGTGGCGCACATCGACGGACTGAACCGCGTTCGGCTCCGCGCCGCGGTCCGCGACCGCCTCTTGTCGCAGTCCTTCCACTCGTTCTTCTGGAACGCCGCGACGCTGACGACGGGGTTCATCCTCCTCGCCGCGGCGGACGGGCTGCGCGCCGGCACGTTCACCGTGGGGGATTTCGCGCTCTTCGTTACCTACATCGGGGTGGTCACGGAGTTCATGGCCGACTTCGGCGACTTCCTCATCCACTTCCAGCAGGCTAAGGTGTCCCTGGAGCGGATGGCTCGCCTGATCGGAGCCGCCCCCGACGCGGTGGTCGAGCACCACCCGATCCACCTTCGCGGCCCTCTGCCCGCGCCCGTCGCCCCGCTCGAGCCCGTGCCCCCGCTCAGGCGACTCACGGTCGACCGGATCTGCGTCGATTGGGCGCCGTCCGAACGCGATGGGGCCAGCTTCTCCCTCCACGAGGCGTCGTTCTCCATCTCGCGCGGCGAGTTCGTCGTGATCACCGGTCGCATCGGGTCGGGCAAGACGACGCTCGTCCGCGGGATCCTCGGCCTTCTGCCGCTCTCATCCGGGCGCATCCTGTGGAACGACCGCGTCGTCGATGACCCGTCGGCGTTCTTCGTGCCGCCGCGCAGTGCCTACACGCCGCAGGTGCCGCAGCTCTTCAGCGACACCCTCCGCGACAACATCCTCATGGGGCGCGACGTGGGCGTAGACCGGCTCGACGCGGCGCTGCGCCTCGCCGTGCTTGAGGACGACGTCACGTCGCTCGAACGTGGGCTCGACACGGTGGTCGGCCCACGCGGCGTCAAGCTGTCCGGCGGGCAGCGCCAACGGGCGGCGGCGGCCCGCATGTTCGTTGGAGGCGCCGAGCTCCTCGTGCTCGATGACATCTCGAGCGCTCTCGATGTCGAGACCGAGCGCGCGCTCTGGGAGCGCGCCTTCGCCCTCCGCGACCGCACGTGGCTCGTCGTCTCCCATCGCCGACCCGCGCTGCGACGGGCCGACCGCATCCTCTTGCTCAAGGATGGCCGGATTGAAGCGTCGGGAACGCTCGACGAGCTCCTGGAGACGAGCGAGGAGATGCGCCTGCTGTGGTGCGCGGCGCCCGATCACGGCGACTCCCGTGGGTGACGCGCATCACGTTCCTTCATACCCTGATTGACTTTTCGCTCTGTCGAGTGTAGCCTCGACGCGGTGAGGGGCCTGCGCGCGCGGAGGTGCGCATGCGATGAACAACACGCTCATTACGTGGGTTCTGGGAGCGGCCGTCGCGGCACTCGGCTTGGTGCTCCTTCTCGGCACGCCTGCCGCCGAGCCGGCCGACGCCACTCTGGATGCGAATGCAGCCGCCGCCAACGGCGCCGCGGCCGAGACAGCGACGTACTGGCAGGCCGTCACGACGGGCGCGGCGGTCCCCGTCGCCACCTACGCGGCGTCGACCCCCGTCCCCGCGCCTTCGGCCGGGACGCCGTGCGCGTCCTGCTCGACCGCGACAGGGGCAAGCCATGCGGTGTACTCCGCCGCGATCACGACGCCGCACGCTGCCGCCGCGGCGGTCACGGCGCCCGCGCACTCGACTTCCGCCGTGCCCGGGCTGCGAGGCGGCTGCGGGACGCCTGCCGCGGCGTGCGCCAGCACTCCGTGCGGCCCCGTCGCGAGCTGCTCCGTGCCGACCTGTTCGCACACGGCCGGCGCCTGCGCCGCTACGTGCGGCCAGCCTGCATCGTGCCTGGCCGACCCGTGTGACAACCGTCCGCGGATCAACCGCAACGGGCCCGCCTGCGTCGACGAGTGCGCGTTCGCGCAGTTCACCTCGACCGTCGCCTTGCCGGTCTGCTCGTCGATCCGCTTCGCCTGGGCGGCGACACGCGGGGAGTTCCTCGACCCGACGTCTCCGACGCCCGTCTACTACGCCCCGTCGACCGGATTCCCCGGCGGCGAGGACGTGCTCATCACGCTCACGGTGAAGGACGCGCAGGGAAACGAGTACGTCGACCAGATGAAGCTGCACATCAACGACGTCCAGTAGCAGCGGCCGAGTCGCCCCCCCTGTGAGCAGGCTGCGCGCCGCGTTGTTCGACATGGACGGGACGATCTTCGATTCGAAGATCGATCTTGCGGGCTTGCGTCGCGATCTCGGGCTCCCGCGCGACGGCCGCGGCATTCTCGAGCAGATCCTCGAGCTATCCCCCGAGGCCCAGGGCGCAGGGCTGGCCGCGCTTGTCGCCGCCGAATCCGAGAGCGCGGCCCGCGGGGAGATGATACCCGGCACGAACGAGCTCCTTGCCTTCTTGGGATCGCGCGGCGTCCGCTGCGCCCTGGTCACCAACAACTCCCGCGCGAGCATCGACGCCATGCTGTCGCGCTTCCCGCTTGGGTTCGACGTCTCGCTGTCGCGCGATGACGGCCCGACGAAGCCGAGCCCCGCGCTGTTTCACCTGGCACTGGCGCGGCTTGGGGTCGCGCCGGAGGAGGCGCTGGCGATCGGCGACGCGCACCTCGACCTCATCGCCGCCCACGCCGCAGGCGTCGCGGAGATCGTGCTCGTGAGTCCGCAACCATGGGTCATGGACTTCGTCCCGGCCGACGTCCGCTTTCGCCGGGCGGCCGACCTCCACGAGGCGCGCGCCATCATCGACGAGCTGCTCTGCTGAGCGGGGCGCGGGGCCGCGCCCTGCGCACTCAGCGCCGCGACCACAACGTGCCGTGAGCCGTGTCCTTGAGCTCGACGCCGAGGTCGGCCAGCTGGTCGCGCACGCGATCCGCGAGATCGAACGCCTTGCGGCTGCGAAGCTCGCGTCGAAGGTCGATCAAGAGGTCGACGAGTCCCGCCTCGATGGACGAGCCGCCCGTCGCCGATTCCTCCTGGAACAAGCCCAGCGGCTCGCCCAGCTCGCGGAGGAGAAGCACGGCATCGCGCAGCGCGAGACGATCGTCCCCCGCCGCCGCGGCGCGGAAGCGGTTCGCCTCGCTCACGAGGTCGTGGATGGCCGCGATGGCGTCCACGGTGTTGAAGTCGTCGTCCATCGCCGCGACGTACCGCGCGCGGTACCCGGCGATCGTTCCGGCGAACGCGCGGCCGCGCTCGGTGGCCTCGCCGGGCGCGTCGCGGAGTTCGCTCTCGATGTCCTCGATGAGCCGCCGAACCCGCCCCACGGCGGCCTGTGCGGCGCGCAGTCCGTCTGCCGAGTAGTCGAGCGGCTTGCGGTAGTGACGCGACAGGTAGAAATAGCCGACGGTCTCCGCGCCGTACTCGGCGAGGATCTCGTGCGCGTAGCGGAAGTTCCCGAGCGACTTGTGCATCTCCTCGCCGCCCATGTGGAGCATCCCGTTGTGCAGCCAGAATCGGAAGAAGGGCGCATCGCTCGACGCCGCCGCCTGGGCGATCTCGTTCTCGTGGTGCGGAAAGACGAGGTCGTTTCCGCCGGCGTGGATGTCCAGGTGCGCCCCGAGGTACTTGCGCGACATGATCACGCACTCGGTGTGCCACCCCGGGCGCCCGCGCCCCCACGGCGACGGCCAGTCCGGCTCTCCCGGCTTGGCCGCTTTCCAGAGCGTGAAGTCCAGCGGGTTCTCTTTGTCTTCCCCGACTTCGACCCGCGAGCCCGCCTGCTGATCCTCCAGCCGGCGGCCCGAGAGAGCTCCGTAGTCGGCGACCTTCGCGACGCGGAAGTAGACGTCTCCGCAGCGCTCGTAGGCGTAGCCGCGGTCCACCAGAAGCGAGATGAACTCGACCATCTCTCCGACGTGATCGGTCGCGCGTGGGCTCGCGCTCGGCCGCTCGACGCCCAGCCGCTCGAGAAGCGAGAAATACGCGTCGGTGTAGGTCTTGGCGATCGCGTCGACCGACTCCCCGGTCTCCGCCGCACGGCGGATCAGTTTGTCATCGACGTCGGTGACGTTTTGGACGTACACGACGCGCCATCCCTTGAACCGCTCCATGTACTTGCGCAGGGCCGAAAAGACGATCACCGGCCGGACGTTTCCGATGTGCAGGTGGTCGTAGACGGTGGGACCACAGACGTACATCCCCACGGTCCGGTTCTCTGCTGGCTCGAACGCCTGCACGCGCTTGGCGAGCGTGTTGTAGAGTTGCACGATCCCACCTCCTGATCGGCGATTATAGGGACGGCATCCCGGGGCCGCCACAGACGACGCGAGCGGTCGCGCCCCTTGGCCTACCGTCGGTCCGCCCGGACGACGTAGTGCGCCAAAGCGGGAAGGAGCGCCGCACCCCCAACGAAGAAGACGCCGCAGATCACCCAGAACCGCAGTGGACTCATGTCCATCACGCCCGTCACGTACCGCATCGCGTCCGCCATGTGCGTGAGCGGGAGGGCGCGGCTCACCGTGCGCAAGGCGGCGGGCATGACCTCGATCGGGTAGTAGATGCCGGCGAGAAACATCATGAGCATCGAGACGACGTTCGCAAGATTGCTGGCGCTCGATGGTTGGCGCACGAGGAACGAGAAGATCGTCCCGAGTCCCATCGTGCCCACCGTCGCCGCCACGAGGAAGGCGACGTAGGCGAGCCAGTCCACGTGGAACGCGACCCGGAAGAGCGCCATCGCGACCGCGAGCGTGACGAGGGTGGAGAAGAACACGACGGCCAGCCGCACGACCACGACGGCGGCTAACAAGGCCGTCGGACGCATTGGCGTCACGACGAACCGCTCCAACAGGCGCCTCTGTTTCATCGCCGTCACGTGCCCGGCGACGGCGAACAGGCCGGCCGACAGGATCGAGAAGGCGAGGATGCCAGGCACGACGAGCGTGAACCAGTCGGCCTCCGCCTCGCCGCCCTCGACGATCGACCGCGCGTCGAGCAGCGGGTGGCGCCCCTGGTTCGCCAGGTCGAATCGCGCGGCGATGCCGCGGGCGAGCTCCTTGTAGGTGAAGTTCTCCTGCGTGCGGCGCACGTCGTACACGAACGTCAAGGTCGTGCCGTCCCACGAGGCTCCGAAGTCGACATCCCGACCTTCCACGGCCTCTTGGAGTTCGCGCGCCCCGGCGTAACGCTCGACGCCCGCAAGGCCGCTGCCGGCGACGACGGCATCCAGACGGGTCCCGTCGGCGCCGGGCGCGATCGCCAGCCCGAGCCGCGTCGTTTCCGTCGACGCGCCGCCCGCCATGAGGAACCCAAAGAGGACGATGAAGAGCAGCGGGAAGAGGATCGTGAACGTCAGCGCGGCCTTGTCGCGCAGGAACACGAGAAACTCGTTCGCGACGAGAGCTCGGAATGCCTTCATCGCCCCACATCCCATTTCATGCGCAGGGACGCGACCACCGCGCACCCGACGATCCACGCGCAGGGCACTCCCAGCGACGCGGCGGTGCTGTACGCGGCCACGCTGACGCCGACGCTCGCGCGCAGGCCGTCGGCCAGGTAGCTCACGGGGTTCGCCAACATGATGGCGCGCAGCACTGGAGGCATCGTGCCGGTCGGGAAGAAGAGGCCGCCGAGGAACATGAGCGGCATGTTGATGATGTTGGCAATCGCCATGCCCGCGTTCGCCGTGCGAGCCACCGCGGCCACGAGGAAGCCGATGGCGAGGAACGTGGCGGCGCTCAGCGCGAGGTAGACGAGCGCGAGAGGGCGGAAGAAATCCACCTGCGATCCGAAGGCGAAACGGCCCAGGAGCCAGAGGCCGGCAAACTGCAGCGCGCACAGCGCGACATGGCCGAGGCCGAACCCCGCGAGGAAGCGGGGCACGGAGAGCGGCGTCACCCAATAGCGGCGCAACACGCGGTTCTCGCGCCCGAAGAGGATCGTCCCCGGTACGCTGAACAACCCGGCCACGAAAAAACCCATGAGCACGACGCCGGGGACCAGGAAGTCGATGTAGGCGAGCGTCCGGTCCGACGCCCCGACCTCCGCCTGGTCGACGATGACCGCGCGCCCGGCGTCGAACTGCCCGAGTTGAACGAGGATCTCTCGGTCGACGCCCGCCAACACCTGCTCGATGACGCGCAGAGCCATCTCGGAAGACGTTCGGCCGCCGCTCGTGTGGACCTCGATCGCAGCGGCGGCCGACCCCGACCCGACGGCCGCGACGAGCGCCTCCGAGAATCCGTCCGGAATGACCACCACCGCGTCGCGCCGGCCCACGCGAAGCGCCTGGAGCTCGGCGTCCGTGAAGGCGCGGACGTCGGCGCCTTCGCCAGGGACCCGCAACTCGAGGAGCGGCGCCTCGCCGCCCGGCGCCGCGGTCGCAAGCCCCGCGAGCGTCGCAAGCACGTCCGAGCCGAAGTTCCCGCGCGCGGCACCGCGGTCTAGGTTCACGACGGTGACGCGGAAGGACAGGTCCGCTCTCTCCCCGATATCGGCGAAGATGAACCCGAACAGCGCGAGCACGAAGAGCGGGAAGAGGACGAACCAGAACAGCGTGATGCGTTCGCGCAAGGCGGTGGCGAGCTGCGTCCGGGCCACGGCGACGATGTCCCTCACGCCCGCAGCCTCCGCCCCGTCAGCGACAGGAACACATCCTCGAGGTTCGGCTGGCGCACCGTCATCTCCGCCAGCGCGTGCCCACTCGATCGGGACCAGTCAAGTAGGCCGGCGAGGGTCGAGACGAGGTCGCCGGTCGTGACCGACACGAGGCCGCCCTCGCCCCGCGCCACTCTCACGCGATCGCCGAGCGCGGCCGGGAGCCCGGCCTCCGCAGGAGCGACGAACTCGACGATCGTATCCTGCCCCAGCCGCGACGTGAGCTCGCGCGGCGTGCCTTCCGCGATGACCTTGCCGTGGTCCATAATGCACACGGTCTGCGACAGCGTCTCCGCCTCGTCCATGTAGTGGGTCGTGAGGATGATCGTCTTCCCCGACGCCGTGAGGCCCGACACGATGGACCAGATATTCCGGCGCGCCTGCGGATCCAGCCCGGTCGTCGGCTCGTCCAGGAAGACGAGCTCGGGATCGTTGATGAGGGCGACGCCGATCGCCAGCCGTTGCTTCTGCCCACCGGAAAGGGTCTTCACCAAAGCGTTCGCTTTCTCTTCGAGGGCGACGGCCTTCAGCATCTCGGCCGGCGAGCGCGCCGAGCGGAAGAACGACGCGAACAGGCTCAGCACCTCGCGGACGCGCAGGTACGGCTCGAAGTTCCCCTCCTGCAGCAAGACGCCGATGCGCTCCTTGACGGCGCGATCGACGCGCCGCACGCGCTCGCCGAAGATCTCGATCTCGCCTGCGTCGGCCTCCCGGATGCCCTCGAGGATCTCGAGCGTCGTCGTCTTTCCAGCTCCATTCGGACCCAGCAGCGTGAACACCTCGGACTTCGGCACAGCGAACGAGACGCCGTCGACCGCGCGGACATCGCCGTAGTGCTTGACGAGGTTCGACACTTTCATCAACGCAGGGGAGTCCATCTCGCTCACCTCGGTCGTCATCCTACTGCAGCGGACCCGGCAAGGCGACCGCGCACCCCGCGCTCAACTCAGCCAGGGACGCCGCAAGCCACCGGGGCCGCGTCTCGCTCTTCCGCGCGTCCTCGTCCGTGCAGACGCCCGTGAGTACCAGCGCCGAGTCGATTCCGGCCGCGTTCGCGCCGGCTACGTCCGTTTCGAGGCGGTCGCCGATCATGAGGGCACCTTCTGGCTGCACGCCGCACACGTCGAGCGCGACCTCGAAGCCGACCGGCGACGGTTTTCCTACGACGACGTCCGGCGGATACCCCATCCCGCGCAACGCGCCCACGAGCGCGCCGGCCCCGGGCACGAGCCCCGCCGCCGTGGGGAACGTCGCGTCCTCGTTGGTCGCAAGCACTCTCGCCCCCCGTACAAGCGCCTCCAGAGCGTGCGACAGCTTCTCGTACGTCAAATGCCGGTCCATCCCGACGACGACCCATGCCGCCTCGCGCGGATCCTCGGCGACACGGTGTCCGGCGGCCGCCATCTCGCCGCGTATGCCTTCCTCCCCCAGAACCCACACCGCCGACGGGCCGCAGTGCATCGTGAGGTAGCGTGCAGCGAGGAACGCAGACCCAACTACGTCGTCCGGCCCGACGCCAAACCCGAGGTCCCGAAGATGCCGTGCCAGCTCGTCGCGAGACCGCGTCGAGTTGTTCGTCAACACGAGCGTCCGCCCTCGCTGGCGCAGCGCGGCCAGCCCCGCGGCCGCGCCCGGGAGTGCCTCATTGCCTCGCGTGAGGACTCCGTCTACGTCCACGAGAAACGCGCGGTACCGCGCAAGGACGTCCGCGTGCGTCGCCACGCCCTACTCCTCCACGGAGACCACGAGATCGTCGAAGTACGCCTGGCAGCCCTCCGTGAGGCTCTCATCGCCGAGCGCGAGCCAGGACGGACCGCCGCGGCTGGGATCCGCCTCCATGATCCCGGTCTGGAGGACGTTTCCGTCAGCGGAGAGCTCGTACCCGGCCGCGGAGTAGGACAGGGTGATCGTGTGCCACTCGTACACCGAGGGGGCGAACGGCACGGGGTGCGTCAGCTCGCCGCCGGCCACCGAGGGCTCGTGTAGGGAGGAGCCTCCGTAGGAGCTGGAGTAGGCGTAGTACGGCAGTCCGGCCGGCGGGTACGCCATCGAACTCCGTCCAGGAGCGAAGAAGAACCCGTGGTAGTCCTGCGTCTGCAGCGGCATCACGCGGACCGAGAAGACGAGGCGTTGCCCCACGCGCAGGGGCGGTAGCTCGATCTTCGCCGAGCGACGATGCAAGGTCTCGCGACCGCTGTTCACGTAGAGGACGTACCCGGGCCCGCCGGAGATCGACTCGATCTTTCCCTCGCCTTGCACGGCCCACGTCGGATCCAGCGGCCAGCGCCCCAACGCGGAGTCCCCGTCGCCGAACGACTCGGAGAATAGGCGAGTCCCGCTGCGCACGTACACGGTGACCTCGCGTTCGGCCGACGCCGTACGCCCCTCGCCATCCTCTACGGTGAGGCGGACCGTGTACACGCCGGCGCGAGCGAAGCTCGTAGTCAGCGTTCGCCCATGCTCGACGCTGCCGTCGACGTCCCACCGATAGGCCACGATCTCGCCCGCGGAGGGACTCGCGTCGAGCTCGATCTGGTCGTCGGCGTAGACGACGAGCGGCGAGACGTCGAACTCGGCCACGGGGGGGCCGGAGAGCAACGCGCATCCGGCGCAGGTCGCGAGCGCCAGGGCCAGGATGGCAAGACCGCATGCGCGAGCCGGCGTCACTTCGCCACCTCGAGGAGCCGATCCTTCGGGAACGAGGTGAGGACCTCGCTCCCGCTCGCCGTCACGACGACGTCGTCCTCGATCCGGACGCCGCCGAACGCGGGAATGTAGATCCCCGGCTCGATCGTCGTGACCATTCCGGCAACGAGCGTGTCCTTGCTCACGGCGCTGAGGCTGGGCCTCTCGTGGATCTCGAGCCCGATTCCGTGGCCCAACCCGTGGCCGAATCGCTCCCCGTACCCGGCGTCCGCGATGATCTTTCGGGCCGTCGCATCGACCTCCACGCCCGTCTTCCCTGGCCCGACCGCCTCGATGGCGGCCTCGTTCGCCTCGAGCACGATCTGGTAGATCTCCTCTGCCTGCTTCGTCGGCCGGCCAACCGAGATCGTTCGCGTGATGTCCGAGCGATATCCATCGACGCACGCGCCGAAGTCGAAGAGCAAGAGGTCGCCGCGCCGCAGCTCTCGCCCTCCCGCCGAAGGGGTGTAGTGGTTGAGCGCCGTATTGTCCCCGCACGAGACGTTCGTCTCGAACGCGACGCTGTCCGACCCGGCGCTCCGCATCAGCCACTCGAGCCGCAGGGCGATCTCCCCCTCCTTCATCCCCACATGAAGTTCGGACAACAGGGCGCGGAACGCCTCCTCCGCGAGCCGCGCCGCCTTGCGCAGCGCGTCGACTTCCTCGCGTGCCTTCACCGCGCGCAGCTCGTTCGTGGGGTCTGGAACGTCCGTCAACGAGAAGCCGCCAAGCTTGCGCAGGGCGTCGAACCAGCTGTACGTCACGCGGCGCGCGGCGAAGGCCACTGTTTCGAGCTTGCGCGCCGCGATTTCGGCTGCGAGGTCCTTCTGCAACCAGTCGCGGCACTCGCGCACAGGCAGCTCGCCGACTTCGCGCTTCGCCTGCTCGGTGTAGCGGGAGTCCGTCAACAGGATCGCTTCGTCGCCCGCCGCGAGCACGGTCCCCTCCCCCGTGAATCCCGTCAGGTAGCGCAAGGTCGCGCGATCCGAGTGCTCGTAGTTGTAGGCCACGAAGGCCTTGCCGCCGACGCTCTCGACGAGGGCCCTGCGGCGGTCCGCACAGACAGTCCGGTTGTTCGACACGGTCGCCCCTTCCCGAAGCCGGCGCTTGCGCGGCCGCTTCGTTCGCCCTGAGACTACACGCGGAAAACCACTTGTCAATGGGAGAAGCGGTCGCTATACTCCGCGCCAAATGGGCGGACTGGAAAACCTCACGCGAAATATCACAGACCTGAACAGCGAGATGGCGCAA
>JAKLFO010000139.1 GCA_022711155.1 Candidatus Bipolaricaulota bacterium | reverse complement strand
CTCCGCCGAGAAGGAGAGAGATCGTTGGATCGAACGCCATGGCGGTCTGACTATACGCGAACCCCCGCGCCCCCTCACCGTGCGGGTGGACGGTCGCCGTCGGCCAGGCTAGAGTCGGTGATCCAGTCCAAGGAAGGTGCTTCGATGCCCATGGCGACGCGCGAGGAGGCTCTGGCGCTGCTTCGCGAGTACAACGCGAACGAAAGCTTGGTCAAGCATGCGCTGGCCGTGGAGGCGACGATGCGCGCGATGGCGAGCGCGCGCGGCGAGGATCCCGAGTTCTGGGGCGCGGTCGGCCTCGTGCACGACCTTGACTACGAGCGCTTCCCAGAGAAGCACCCGCACGAGGGGGCGCGCATCCTGCGCGAGAGAGGCTGGCCGGAAGAGGCCGTGCACGCCGTGCTCTCCCACGCGTGGGGCATCGTCAGCGACGTCGAGCCGGTTCATCCCATGGAGAAGGTCCTCTTCGCCATCGATGAGCTGACCGGCCTGATCACCGCCGCCGTTCTCGTGCGGCCGTCGAAGAGCCTGGCCGACCTCTCGGTGTCGTCGCTCAAGAAGAAGTGGAAGGACAAGGGATTCGCGGCGGGCGCGAACCGCGACGTCATCGCCCGCGGAGCCGAGATGCTCGGGATGAATCTGGACGACCTGATGGCCGAAGTGATTGCCGGGATGAACGACGCCGCGGCCGCGCTCGGCCTGGACGGATCTCTACGTGTGGAGGGAGGAGAGCGTGGCGAAGCGAACGCTTGATGTCGGGCGGTGGAACCTCACGGATCTCATTCCGGCGAGTTCCGGACCCGAGATGGAGAGGGTCTTCGCGGACCTCGAGGCCGGCGTGCGGGCCGTGGAGGCGTGGCGCGACCGCCTCGACGCCGCGATGTCGAAAGAGACGTTCGGCGCCTTGGCTCGCGACATCGAGCGCGTGACCTACGTCGCATCGATGCTACGCGGGTACGCGACGCTGTGGTTCTCGGAGGACAACGCGAACGCGGACGCGCTCTCCTTCCAGCAGCGCGTCGACTCGCGCCTCGCGGACGCGCAGAACCGCACCCTCTTCGTCGAGCTGTGGTGGAAGGCGCTCGATGCGGCCGCCGCGCGCCGTCTCCTGCCGGCGGCGGGAGACATGGGCTACTACTACGAGAGCCTGCGCCGGTTCGCTCCCTACACGCTGGCCGAGGCCGTCGAGCAGGCGATCAACATCAAGGACATCCACGGAATCCGCGGCATCACGACCATCTACGACATGATGGCCAACGGCTTCACGTACGAGTTCGAGATCGACGGCGAGAAGAAGAAGCTCACGCGCACCGAGCTGATGATCTACAGCCGCGACCCGGACCCGGCGAAACGCGCCGCCGCGTACCAGACGCTGTTCCGGGTGTTCACGGCGAGCAAGGACGTGCTCGGACAGCTCTACAAGTACACGGCTGGGGACTGGCACGGGGAGAACGTCAAGCTTCGCGGAATGGCGTCGCCGCTCGCCGCGCGCAACCTGGCGAACGACGTCCCGGACGACGTCGTCGATGCGCTGCTCGAGGTGTGCCGCGAGAACGCCGCCGTGTACCAGCGCTTCTTCCGCCTCAAGGCGAAGTGGCTCGGCGTCCAGAAGCTGCGGCGATACGACATCTACGCGCCGCTCAAGTCCGTCCAGCGCATGTACTCCTACTCCGACGCCGTGCGCCTCGTCCGCGAGACGTTCAGCCGGCTCGACCCCGAGCTCGCGAAGTTGGCGGACCGGGTGTTCGACGCAGATCACGTCGACTCACAACCGCGCCCGGGCAAGGACATCGGTGCGTTCTGCTACGGAGTCGTTCCCGACAAGACGCCGTGGGTGCTCGTCAACTACAACGGCCGCGTCGAGAATGTCAGCACCCTGGCGCACGAGTTGGGCCATGCGGTCCACGCGCTCCTGGCGGCGAAGCACTCCGTGCTGACGGCGCACTCCTCTCTGCCGCTGGCCGAGACGGCGTCGAACTTCGCGCAGATGCTCTTCCTGCACGTGCTTCTCGACGCCGACCCGGATCCCGAGCTGCGCCGCAGCCTCCTCGCTCGCTACGTCGATGACAGCTACGCTTCCATCCTGCGCCAGGCCTATTTCGTCCTGTTCGAGCGGGAAGCGCACAAGATGGTCGGCGAGGGCTCCCCGACGGCCGACCAGATCGCCGCGCGCTACCTGGACAACCTCCACGAGCAGTTCGGGTCGAGCGTGGACGTGGCGGACGAGTTCCGCTGGGAGTGGCTGTCGGTGCCGCACATCTACGATGTGCCGTTCTACTGCTACGCGTACACGTTCGGGCAACTGCTCGTCCTGGCGCTGTACCAGCAGTACGAGCGCGAGGGCGAGGCGTTCGTCCCGAAGTACCGCAGGATTCTGGAACGCGGCGGCTCGATGTCGCCGCTGGCCATCCTCGACGAGGCGGGATTCGACGTTCGCTCGAAGGCGTTCTGGCAAGGCGGGTTCGACATCATCTCCGGCATGGTCGACGAGCTGGAGCGACAGGGCGCCTGACGGCGGGCATGCCGCGCTAGAGCGGTCGACTGCCCTCGACGCGCAGGTCGGCGACCGCCGCGCCCGTTGCGGCGATCAGGTCGGAGGTGGCAAGGCGGACGAGCGTGCCGCGCGCTCCGGCGTTGATCACGAGGCTTGGACGCCGCGCGGCGGTCTCGTCAAGGAATGCCGGGAGGACCTGGCGCGATCCGAACGGGCTGATCCCGCCGGTGAGGTAGCCCGTCAGCCGCTCGGCGTCGTGCGGGGCCGCCGGCTCGACGTGCTTGTGTCCCGTGACGCGACCGAGCTTGCGCTCGCTCACGCTGCCGTCGCTCGCGATGAGGGCGAACAGGTAGCTCCCGTCGTCCGCCCGGAAGACGAGGCTCTTGAGAACCTCGCCGGGATCGAGCCCGAGCGCGTCGGCGGCG
>JAKLFO010000138.1 GCA_022711155.1 Candidatus Bipolaricaulota bacterium | reverse complement strand
CGTGTAGCTCTTCTCATCGACCGTGAACTTCAGGCCGAAGTCGAGCGTGACCCAGGTCATGCCGGGCAGCGCGATGTCATAGACGTCAAACGTGATGTACTCGAAGCCGGTCTGGCAGTTGAACGCGATCTCGCTCGCGACTTCCGCGCAGCAGAACGGGAAGCCGATGTCGATGATCAGGCTGTTGAAGTCGAAATCGCAGCCGTGGCCGCTCCCAAGGATGAGGTCGACGGACACGTCGACGTTGCCGGCCGAGCCCGAACCAACGATCTCGAGCTTCGTCACGCCGGGGGTGAGGGTGAACGTCCCATCGAACGTTACGCCGGCGAGCGACAGGCCGCCCGTGACTTTCCAGGAATCGAACTCGACGTCCGCCGGATCGAACACGAGGGTCGACCCGATGGTGAACGCACCGAGCGAGCCGCTGGCAGCAAACTCCTGCTCAAGCCAGCCGGTCTCATTGATGACCGTGTCCGACGTGAACGACCAGCCGCTCACGGCGTAGGTGACGATGAGCTCAGAATCGAGTCCTAGCGACACGGGCGACGGGATGATCGTGATCGTGGTATCCCACGATCCGCTGAGCGTCTGGGCAAAGGACGCGAAGCCCAGGCAGAGCACCGCAGCAAGGCTGAGTACGAGAGCCTTCTTCATTCTGGAACTACCTCCTTACGCAATCTGTACTTCGGCTTGTGACAAGAAGCGTACTCTCCTTACGGAGTTCTGGTGCGCGACCACCTCCTCGCTGGTTCGATTCCACCTCTCCACTAGATGTTGAGGCCATCATAGTGCGAGGATCGCGAGGCTGTCAAGTAACGTGCGTCACCTTCAATTCCCAACAGCATAGACGCAGTCTGCGTTTTTCGCCGTTCGGGGCCAGCGTGCTGTACATCACATGCATACGACGCTTGCGACGACAGCGAGCGCCGCCGCGCAGTCGCCGCGCGAAGATCCGGCCCTCGCATTCTCTTCCCCTATCTTCCTTGCGCCGGGTGACTCTTTTCGTCCTAGCTTGTATGCGCGTTCGCGCGCGACCAACCTTCCGGCTCCACCGCAAGAGAGAGCGGGGCCGGGCGCTCCACCGCCCGGCCCCGCTCCCCACATGCCACACTCTACGAGCTACGCGCCACGCGCTACGTGCCGTGCCCACGGACCACGGACCACGGACCACGGACTTCGCCCTACAACCCCAACGTCGCGATCGCCAACGCCGCGATCCCTACGAGGAGCGCCGTCAAGGACAGGATGAACGTTCCCTGGACGCGCTTCTCGAGCGCCGTGACGTCGGTCGTCCCTCCCGTCTGCAGCTTGGCGTTGATCTGGGCGATCGCCTGCTCGTTCCGCACGACGCGCGCTTCGAGCGACGCCGTCCCGCTCGTCCCTACCTGGGACTGGAGCGTGGTCACGCTGTCGGATACCTGAAAGATGAGCGTCTTCAGCGTCTCGAGGTCGTCGGGAGTCACGCTCTCGGGGTTGTTCTCCATGTACTTGATGGCTCGCGCGATGTACGTCGCCGCCGAGTAGCGGGTCATCGCCGAGTCGCCGTCGAACTTGCCGCCGGGAAGGCCGGTGATGATTCCTCGCTGGGCGAGGAACTCGAGATCGGAGTACGCCCAGTGGGTCTTGGGTACGTCGGTGAACAAGGCGCCGGTGTTGACCGGCTCCGCCGTTCCGTTGCCCGTCTGTGCCCATGCCATGAGCCCGCCTGCCGCGCACAAGAGTGCGCTTACCAACAAGATCACCAGAGTTCGCTTCACGGAGACCCCCTCCTGTTCACGAATCCACTCTGGCGAGAGTATAGCCATGGGGCAGAAAGTGTCAACAGGATTGACTATCCGCCTCGTCCGCCGAGAACGCGAACGAGAGGCGGTGGATGCGCGACGGCCCGCGCCGCGCGAGGGCGTCCCGATGGCCCTGCGTCCCATACCCTTTGTGTTGCGCGAGTCCGTACCCGGCGAACGACCGATCGAGCAAAGCCATGAGATGGTCGCGCGTCACCTTGGCGACGAGGGACGCAGCCGCCACGTGCAGGGAACGCGTGTCTCCCTTCGTGAACGCGACCCCTGGCTGTTCAGCGCTCCTTCGTTGCTGAACAGCTTGGGAGCTCGGCTGCACGGTGGTTGCCGAACTCCTGCCGATGTCGCTCGGGTCGGAGGACGCCCGGCATGGTGGCAGCACCCCCCCAGCCTTATCCACATCCGGGTCAAGCAGGACGGGCTTCCCGAGCGATAGGCCGCGGTCGAACACGGCGAGGTCGGCCGCGAGGCCAAGGCGGCGGTAGGCGCGGCGCGCAGCGAGCTCGGCCGCGGCGACGATGCCGAGCCGGTCGATCTCCGACGCGGCCGCGCAGCCGGCCGACCAGCGGCCACAGGAGACGACCGCGGCGAAGGCGGCCTCGCGCGCCTTCGCGGAGAGGCTCTTCGAGTCGTCGACCCCGGCGAGGAGCGTCGTGACGCGTTCGGTCGAGGCGAGGAAGTTCGGCGGGAAACTGACGCAGCCCACGACCACGGGTCCCGCCAGGGCGCCCCGCCCGGCCTCGTCGAACCCGGCGAGCCGCGGGAGGACGGGGTCGAAGAGAGAAGGGGCGCCCGCGCGACGCGTCCTCTGATCTCTCACATCTGTCGTGTCCGCAACGCAAGGCGCGTCGCGAAGACGCGCCCTCTCATCTCTCACATCCGTCGTGTCCGCAACGCAAGGCGCGTCGCGAAGACGCGCCCTCTCATCTCTCACATCCGCCGTGTCCGCAACGCAAGGCGCGTCGCGAAGACGCGCCCTCTCATCTCTCGCTTCCGTGAGGTCCGAAAGGCGAGGCGCGTCGCGAAGACGCGCCTCCATGTTCCTCTCCGGCGCCAGCGCGGCGCCGAGCGCGAGGTCGAAACGGAGAAGCTCACCCGCCCGGGTCGCTCGCCGCATTCGCCTCCCGCGCCGAACGCCGGCTAGTGAATCTTCTTCAGCTCGCGCAGGTAGTACGGGCGGCTCCGGC
>JAKLFO010000137.1 GCA_022711155.1 Candidatus Bipolaricaulota bacterium | reverse complement strand
GCCCGTCGCAGACCTCAAGACGAATCTCGGACCTCGTCGGAAGAGATTCGGCCGTCGACCAGCGTCACGAGCCGGTTCACGCGGTCGAGCAGCCGGGCGTCGTGCGTCGCGAACAGGAAGGTCCCTGCGTGCTTTGTGTCCTGGTTCAGCTGCTTCATAAGGTCGATCAGCTCGAGGCTCGTCTTCGAGTCGAGGTTCGCCGTCGGCTCGTCGGCGAGGACGATCGACGGATCGGCGACCACGGCCCGCGCGACCGCGACGCGCTGCTGCTCGCCGCCCGAGATGCGGTTCGGGAACTGGTCGGCGTACTTCTCGATTCCAAGCTCGCCCAGCATCTTCCGCGCCCGGGCGACGCGCTCAGCGCGCGCGATGCCCTGCAGTTCGAGGACGAACGCCGCGTTCTCTAGCACGGTCAAGACGGGGATGAGATTGTAGGCCTGAAACACGAAGCCGATCTTGCCGAGACGCAGACGAGACAGGGCGTCGCGAGAGAGGGTCGACAGCGCAACCTCCTCGAGGAAGATCTCGCCCGACGTCGGGCGGTCGAGTCCGCCCAGCAGGTGAAGGAGAGTCGACTTCCCGGAGCCCGACGGCCCGGCGATTGCCGTGAACTCGCCCTTATGAAGCTCGAACGTGACGCCACGCAGGGCCGGCGTCTCGACCGTGCCGGTCACGTACGTCTTCGTCAGGGCCTGTGTTCGAAGGATGGAGCTAGTCGACATGCCGCATCGCCTCCACCGGCTCGAGGCGCGCTGCGCGCCGCGCCGGAATCCACGCTGCCACGAGGGCCACGCCGACCATGGCAAGGCCCGACAAGAAGAGCTCGACCGAGCTGACTCGAAGCTGCATCACGGGCTCCATGCCCATCACGCGGAGCATCTCGTCGTACGCGGCCGGCAACTTGAGGCCGCCCGCGGCCTGCGCCCACTCGACGAGGCCGAAGGCCGCGACGAGTCCCGCCGTGGCGCCTACGAGAGCGAGCAAGAGCGCCTCGGTCATCACCATCCGCATGACGCGCCGGCGCGACGAGCCGAGAGCGAGAATGACGCCCAGCTCGTGGGTGCGTTCGACCACCGCGAGGAAGAGCGTGTTCAAGACGACGAGGCCGCCGAGCACGAAGAAGACGCCCATGAACAGGATGTGGAACGGCTTCACCACGTCCTGGAACGTGACGAGGTCGGGCGCCAGCTCGTTGTAGTCGAGCACGCGATAGTCGTCCGGCAGGCGGGCGCGCAGTGCGGCGACGACCGCCTCGACCTTTTCCGCGTCGCGCGGTCCGGTGACCCCGTCGACGAAGGCGACGATCGACGTCACCGCGCCGGGGCGCCGAGCGAGCGTCTGCGCCAGCCCGAGATCCGTCTGGACGAGCGTGCGTCCCATGGACGGTTCCGGGGCGGTGTAGACGCCGACGACCGGGGCGCTCGAGGCGCCGATGCCGGTGTCTGGGTGCGCGCCGAGGAGGACCACGTCATCCCCGATCGAGGTCGACAACAAGTCGCGCAGCTCGCCGCCGATAACGACGCCGTTCTGCCCGGCGGCCACGTACTCGCCTTCCGACACGAGGCGGCCGATCGGGCTCACGCGGCCGACCTCCTCGGGAATCACGCCCTGGAGCAGGACGCCCTGCGACCGTCCGCCGTGCGAGACCATGGCTGGGAGATCGAGGCGCACCGTGCGCCAGGCGATTCCGGGCACCGAGTCGAGGACGTCGAGCGCCGCGTCCGGGTTCTTCAGGAACGAGAGGGCGCCGCCTGGCGTCGTCTCGTCCGAGCTTCGGATCTGGAGGTGGCCCGTTTCGAAGGTCACCGTGTTCCTGAACAGGCTCTCCTGCTCCCCGTTCAGCATGCCGATGTCGAGGGCGAGGAGTAGGACGGGGATGAAGACGGCGAGCAACGTCAGGATGCTCCGCCGCCGACTCCGCCAGAGGTGACGCCACGCCTGTTTCACAGCCCCGCCTCCAGGTGCTCGACCGTGAATACGGCCGGGTCGATGGCGGCCCCGAACTCGGGGTCGATCAAGCGCTCGACCGTGCGGTCACCGTCCGCTTCCTCGACCTCGATGCGCGTGGGAAGAATGCGTTCATCCCGCGTGACGTACTCGGAGAACCGCGCCGTGCGCAGGATGCCGCCGCGCTGGTCGTAGTAGACGATCTCGAGCGGGGCGAAGTCCTCGCGGACCCGCACGACAAGGCTGCCATAGACGACCGGGGCGTCCGGAAGCGGCGTGAGGGTGAGGACGTAGTCCGTCCCGTCACGGCTGGCCGTCGCCTGGTACTTGTCGGACAGAGTCCCATGGAGGAGGTCCTCGATCGCCGGCCCGCTTCCGAACAGGCTGTCCGTCGCGGCCATCGCCGGAAGCGGCACCGCCTTTCCGACCGCCGGCGCGTAGTACCACACCTCGTCGTCTGTCACGAGGTAGCCCGAGCCCGCGTCCGCCTCGGGCTCGAGGAAGCGCAACAGCCCAAGGTGTTCGCCCTGTGACCACAGCTCGAGCCGATACGAGCGGGCCTCGCCGCCCTGCGAGACGTCGAGGGCAACGTAGCCGTGGAACGAGTCGCCCTGCCAGTTGTCTCGGACGCGATCCATGATCTGGAAAGCCGTCAGGTCCTGCGCCGCCGAACTCCAGCCGATGGCCGTGAGGGCAAGGACGACGAAGATGCCGATGTCTCGTACTCGCTTCATGCTGTCACCTCTACTCCTGCGTACCTGCCCATCTCGTTTCGAGAAACCGCTGGCTCCTCCGGTAGAGAGTGTTACCCCTCTCTTATCGCCTCGACCGGCTGCAGCGCCGCGGCCCGCCGCGCTGGGTACCACGCGGCGACAAGCCCCGTGAGGAGGACGACGAGGAGGCTGGCGAGCCAATACCACCCGTGGGCTGCGGCGTACAGCTTCGTCGGAAACGCGAGATCGCCCGCCATCGACGCCCAGGTGGTTCCCAGCGTGATCCCGCGGCTGAGGAGCAACAGGAGGACGTAGCCCAAGAGACCGCCGACCACGAACCCAAGCGCCGATGCGATGACCGACTCAAGTTCGACCA
>JAKLFO010000136.1 GCA_022711155.1 Candidatus Bipolaricaulota bacterium | reverse complement strand
GGTCGAGACCGCGAAGAGCTTCTCGTCGATCGAGGCCTGCAGCGAGGTCAGGGTCTGGGTTATCTCGTCGAAGCGGCGCTGCGCCGCGGGATCGCCCAGGCTCGCCTGGAGCGCGCGGCCCTCGCGCGTGAGGTCGGAGATCGCGGCGTTGATGTCGCTGACCTCGGCGGCGGCGCGCGCGTCGATCTCGGCGGCGAGGCGCTGGATCTGCTCGCGGATGTCCTCGACGGTCTCTTTCATCAGCTTCTTGGCTTCGTGCTGGTTCGCTTCGATCTTGGCAAGCTCGACGATCAGGCTCGCCAGTTCGCTCTCTCTCTGGTCTGGCATGTCTCTCTCCTAAAGAAGCCCGGCCGCTGGCTTTGGGCCAGACTGGCGAGCGAATGTAGGTGCCGTTCTCTCGGCGCTCCCATCCGGCCGGGCAACGGTTGCGAAAGAAGAGCCGCCGCACGCCGTCCCATCGAGGGCGCCCACAAGTGCGACCCTCTGGCCCCGGTGCTGCGGCGGGCTACGTCGTGCCACGGGGCTCCTAACGTGCGGCGGCTCACGGTCGTCATCTCAGAAGGTGACCGAGTCCTCGGAGTCGGGCGAGCTCGTCGGCGCGGGAGGGCCGTCCGCGAAGAACGCAGCCGCTCGAGCGAGTGGAGAACCGGCCGATGCCGCGCCCTCCTTCGGCTTCCCGACCCAGGCGACCTTGACCCGCTTCTTACCCTGGTACTCCTCTTCGCGGGTGCCGAAGACGACATCCATCCCCGCGAGCTGCGAGGCAATGCCGTCGAGGCCCGTCTCCGAGCGGAGCGACTTCGGGTCGATGCCGAGCGAGACGAAGGTCTTCTCTGCCTTCTCCTTCGACTTCGGAGTAAGCCAGATGATGAAGTCGGTCGCGCCGTCTTCGCAGTTCAAGAGGAGCTGGTATCCGAGCGTCCCACTGTTCGCTTCGTAGATACCACCATCGACGATCGTCCCGGCGTACCGGGTGTCAGCCTTGAGTGTCATGCTGCCCTCACGAGTTCAGCTTTGCGCGCGTCTTTGAGCGTTTCGAGGATGGCGAACGCCTCTTCCCCGAGCTTCGTCTTCTTGCCGTTCGTCAGTTCCCACGCCGTCTTGAGAGCAGGAAGCGATGCGGCCCCGTTGATCGCGGTCTTGATCTGGTTCGCCAGCGTCTCCCGGTCGCGCTGCGCCGCCTGGTCCGCCGCCTCGAGCGCCGCCGCGTCCTTCTCTGCGGCGTCGTCAAGCGAGCCGATCTGCGCCTGCGTGTCGCCCGACAGGTAGCGAACGATCGGGGCAAACGTGGCGTACGTCGGGTTCTCGTACGTCTTGCCGGTCAGCGTCCCCGAGCGGTCCTTCTCGATGAACAGCTCGACGTGAAACGAACCGTCCTTCTCGCGGCAGTTCCGCATCCGGCCGAGAACGTGCGGCTCGTAGGGCGTCTCGCCCTCTGCCTTCATCTTCGTGCCGGTGACGACCATCTCCCCGTCGAGATCCTTCTCGAGAACGATCCCCTCTCGTCCGCAGAGGATCGCGTGAGCGTTGCACTCGAGGAACGCGGTCATCAG
Organism: Candidatus Bipolaricaulota bacterium; assembly: GCA_022711155.1. Taxonomy (GTDB): domain Bacteria; phylum Bipolaricaulota; class Bipolaricaulia; order UBA7950; family UBA9294; genus CAIOGO01. Next base: position 1,513 of record JAKLFO010000136.1, on the reverse strand, counting down.
CTGTTTGTAGGGCCGCTTGATCTGCGCCCATGCCTGGATCGGGATCTGCCCGCCCGGCCCCTTCTTGCCCTGGTACGCCTCGCGTGCCGCTTCCCAGAGGTGCGTGATGGAGTCGACGACGACGACGCCATAGACCGCCGTGTCCAGCGTCTTGACCGCCTCGAGCGTCTCCATCAGGGAGCGGGTGTAGATCGCGTCGAAGTCGAACGCGCCGGGGTGACACGTCCGCTCGGGAATTGCCTTCGTGTAGAAGTCGGTCCCGCGCTCGGTGTCCACGTACGCCACGCGGCGCCCGTCGAGAGCGGCCAGCCCTTCGGCCAGCATGAGGGACGTGAGCGTCTTCCCGCTCCCCTGCCCCCCGTAGAGCCCTACCTTGAGTCGGGCCTGTTCGGCTTTCGCCTTCGTGAATTTCGCCATCGGATGCTCCTTCTGTCCCCCCGTTGTCTGGAGGACTTTCGAGTTACGCGGCCCCGCCGCGTTCGGTCTTACTGTTGCGATACCGCCTGTCCGCCCGGTCCCACGCCGCCGCGCAGATCGAGACGAGCCCGACGAGCCCGGCGGTGACGAGCGCGGCCTGGACGACGACGTTGCCGATCAGCGCGCGGCCGAAGGTGACGAGCGCGTCGAAGTGGTCGGGGCGAAGGGCGATCTCGGCGGTCTTAGCGAAGACGACGGCGGCGAGCAGGAAGAAGCCGAGGAGGTACAGCTGCGTGGATGCTTTCACGCGTGCTCCCTCAGCGGCATGAGCAGCCCGAGGTATTCGCCGACCGTGAACGCTATCGGCTTCGTTGCGCTCCGGGGCGTGGCGAAGAGAACCGGCACGCCGATGGACTTGCCGAAGCGCGCGACGCGGTCGCGGTAAACGGCGTCGATAGAGACGCGTAGTTTCTGCGGGAAGTAGACCCGTTTCTTCGGGTAGAAGATCCCCTCTTCCGTCACCGCGTCGCACGTCGGCCACGGCTTGCGGCAGGCAGCCCAGCCGGGGTGACGCGCAATCATGGCGACCATGTTCGTAATGCGGTCGGGCTGCTTCTCGTCGTTCGCGAGCGTCGGATACGCCCCGTCGTCTTTCGTGGCCGTCCTCCAGACGAGAACGTGCCCGTTCGTAGCGACGATGAATCCGCCGACGAGGAAGGGGCTATGCGACCAGATGGCCTGGTACACGAGGCCGCCGGACGCGTCGCGGCAGAAGGAGGAGAGGCTGATCTTCCTCATGCCGTCACCTCGCCGCCGAAGTCGCGCCGGACGCGGCCGCGCGCGCAGTCGGCGTTGTGCTTTTCGAGCCACGATTCGGCGTGCGCCCGCGTGCGGAACCTCAGCGCGCCGGGGATGCCGAGCGCGTCCGCGAGGATGCATAGCCGCTCGTCCGGCCCGACGACGACGAAGAAGCCGGGGAGGAGGGGGCGGGTCATGACGCCACCTCGCCACGTTTCTCCGCCGCTACCACTTCTGCGGCTGCCCACGCTGCGGCTTCTTCGGCGCTCGGCTCGCGGCTCCCGATGACGCTGTCCCT
>JAKLFO010000135.1 GCA_022711155.1 Candidatus Bipolaricaulota bacterium | reverse complement strand
GCTGGAGCTGAATCGCGTCATCGCCGAATCGGGTCACCTCGCTCACGCCATCGACCGCACAGATCGCGAACAGCGACGACTCGCATGCGAGCAGCCACCGGGCCGGGCCAATCCGCCGGATGAAGCGAATGGCGAGGGGATCGGACAAGCCCTCCGTGGGCGCAGGTCGAAAGGACGTTCCATCCCAGAACGACAGCCCGCGAGTCGTGGTCACGAGGCACGTCCCATCGCTGTCCCAGGCAACGCTCCTGACGACTCTGTCGTCCATGGCCCGATGCCGCTCCAGCCAGGACCAGGGTCCCGGGCTCGGCGTCACCAGGGACTCGGTGCGACGGCGTGCCCCGCGAACGCGCCACGATTCGGCGCGTAGCCAAGGGAGCGCGGCGGCTGCGAACGAGGACGGGGTCTGCGGCCGATCCTTCGGCTTGGGCGCGGTGGCTTGCGCGAGCACGGCGTCGAGGGCGCGGCACGCCACGGGCCGCGCACGGAGCTCCGGTGACAGCCGGGGCGCACCCAGCACATCGCGTCGCTCCCCCGACGCGATCTTCACGAGCGCATCGGCCAGGGATCGAACACCGAGGTACTCCTCTCCCGTCAGGATGAAGTACACGACTGAGGCGAGTGCGAACACGTCGCTCCACGGCCCGATCTCGTGCGAACTGGCCCCGAGCAGCTCTGGCGCCGCGTATCCGAGCGTGCCGACGAGACAGCCGTCGAAGGTCGCGACGCCCTGGGGCCGTGCGACGCCGAAGTCGGCGACCTTGAAGATCTCGTCCTCGTCGGCGCCGCAACACAGGATGTTGTCCGGCTTGACGTCGCGGTGGATCACGCCGACTTCGTGCACGGCCTCCAAGCCGCGACAGAGGCAATCGATGGCACGCGCCGCGCGCCCGGAGTCGAACGCGAATCCGGTGTCGCGCACGCACGCACCGACGCGATCGGTGAGGCTCGCGCCGGAGGGACCTCCGTGAACGTGCTCGAGGGCGAGCCATGGAAGCTGGAACTGGAAGGGCCCCTGCGTGGCAGCGACGAGGCCGGTGTCGATGAGGCGCACGACGAACGGAGTGGGGGGGACGCGTTCGTTGATTCGGCCGAGGGCGACGGCCTCCTTGCGCACGACGAGCGCCGCGGACTTGCCGGCGGCCCGGACGAAGCTGGGGCGGAGCATCTTGACGACGACCGGGGACTGGCCTTCGGGGGCGTTGCGGATGGCGAAGAAGGCCATTGCGCTCGCGCCGCCGCCGAGGCGCTGGCCGATGCGGTACGAGACGCCGGCGGCGAGCTCGGACGGCACATCCGCTCCGGGGAGACCGGCCAGCTCGTCATCGGTCGGGGCAAGCCGCAGGACGTGATCTCGAGCTCCCTCAGTGCCGGCGCCCTTCTCGGAGGGTCGAATGGCCATGGAGGAGAGGCTACACGGGAGCGGTCGACGGCGCCACGCCGCGCCGCTCCCCATCCCCTCCCGCCAGGCGCGCGTGACGGTGTGATCGAGCACCGCGGCCGGATGGCTCTCTCTGACCACGGGAGCCCGCGGAGCGGACTTGCATCCAGCATCGTCATCCCCTGATTTGCCCAACGCAGATGTTCGGGCGCCGCCTGGCTACCGCCATGACCGCATCGGCCTTTGCCGGCGGGATTGACCGTAGAGACGGCGAGAGAGCACGACCGCACATGTTGAACCACAGCGACGTCGAGGTGTAGGCTGCGCTGTCACGCCGCCGCCCACCCCGCAGCCCGCCGCGCGGTGGACGGCCCATGAGGTCTTCGAGGAAGTCCAGGCGCGCCGCCCAAGTGGATGCCGTTGCATCGACCATCCGAAAGCCACCCCGGATTCGACATGACCACGACCACCGTCCAGCAAGCCGAGGCAGCCCACGAGCCTCTCTTCGCCACCGCCTACCTGCGCTCGCTCTGGGGCGAGGACTACGCGCGCTTCCGCGGCTCGGAGGCCGAGGCGCAGTTGCTCGAGCGGTTGCGCGCCTGGGCCGCGAAGCAGCGCCAGATGGAGACGGTCGCCGAGGCCGGCTTCGTCGACGTGTTCTTCAAGCAGACTTGGGGATACCGCGCGAGCGGGCAGGGCGCCCCCGGCGAGGGCTACTCGCTCCACCCCCAGTACCCCGTCAAGTCGGCCGGCGAGCGCGGCGGGACCGGCAAGGCCGACCTCGCCCTCGGCTACTTCGGGCGCGACGACGGCGAGCCCGTGCCGCAGGTGCTCGGCGAGCTGAAGGACGACCGCTCCGGCCTCGACAAGGAGCAGAGCCGCTCGAACCGCCGCTCGCCCGTCGACCAGTGCTTCGACTACCTGCGCGAGGCTCGCTCGGGGCGCGTGTCGAAGCTCCTGCCGACCTGGGCCTTCGTGTCCGACATGAACGAGTTCCGGCTCTACATCTACGGCAACAAGGCCCAATACCAGCGCTTCGTGATCGAGCCCTCCGCGGGCGATCCAGCGATCCCCCTGCTCGCCGACGGCGAGGAGTCCGCCTTCCAGCGCTTCGTCTTCTCCCGCGTCTTCCGCGCCGATTGGCTGCTCTCGACCGCGGGGAAGTCGCCGCTCGAGAAGCTGCTCGGCGAGCAGCTCACGCGAGAGCGCGCCATCGAGGCTGACTTCTACAAGGAGTTCCAGGCCTACCGCGAGCGGCTCTTCGCCGTGCTGCGCGACCACAACCCACAGTTCGCCAAGCAGGGCCGCTTGCGCAGGCTCGTCGGCCTCACCCAACGGCTGCTCGATCGCTTCATCTTCGTACTCTACTGCGAGGACATGGGGCGGCAGCTCAGCTTCCCGCCCAACGTGCTGCGCGACGTGCTCATCGAGGTCGCCGGCAGCCGCTTCTACAACCCGGGCGGCAGCCAGGCGTGGGATCAGCTCCGCGCTCTGTTCTCCGCGATGCGCGACGGTGGTCCCTTCGGTGCCGACCGCATCCACAAATTCAACGGCGGTCTCTTCGCCGACGAGCCCGAGCTCGAGGCACTGCGCGTGCCCAACGAGGTCTTCTGCACGAAGGACCAGGGCGAGAGCCCCGAGCGCCTGCTCGGCGCGCCGCTGACGCTCCTCTTCCTCGCGTCCAAGTACAACTTCG
>JAKLFO010000134.1 GCA_022711155.1 Candidatus Bipolaricaulota bacterium | reverse complement strand
ATACATCCGGCTTCCTTGGCCCGTGGCGCACCGGGCGTGAGGGCGAGCGCCTCCGCCTTGCCGCTCATCGCGGGGCCTCCAGCGCGCCCGCGAGCCGCGCCTTGGCCGCGTCGATCTCGGGCACGATCCCGACCGGCACGTCGTAGTCCGACCAGTAGGCCGCGCTGTCGGCAAGCCGGGTGAGGACGGCGAGGGCTTCGCGGGCGGCGGGTTCCAGCGCCTTCACCCGCTCGTGGGCGTACTCGTTCAGCGGCACGCACGCCTCGCAGGTGTGCTGCGAGCCGTCGTCGTACATCAGGCACTCACACATCGGAGGCTCCTTTGAGTACGGCGCGGAACCTGTCGAGGTCGCGCGACCAGAGCGTCAACCCTTCGTCGGCCCAGAACTCACCGACGCCATTCCGGAAGTCGCCATTCTCGACATAGGCGACGGCGTCCCTGAGCGCCGCCTCCAGCTCCGCGCACCGCGCCTCGGCGGCGTAGCACCTGTCAGACCATGCGCGGTTGTGCCACGCGAGGGTCTCACCAGCCTCGCGCTGCTCTCGGCCACGGTTCTCGCGCTCAATCTCGAGAGCCGCCTCCAGCTCCGCGCACCGCGCCTCGGCGGCTTCCAACTGGCACCGCTGGCAGGGGTTGCCGGGCGGGCAGTGCGAGCCGCTCATCTCGGCGTACTTGCCGACGAACCGGCAGTCGTGCTCCGACCGCTGGCGTTCCAGCGAAGCGACCCGCGCCTCGGCGGCGAGTAGCGCCCTCAGCCGCGCGAGCCCAGTCTCGAATGCGCCGTCGGCGTAGGTGTCGCCGCAGCCGAGCAACTCCTCGAACTCACGCCGCATCCCGACCTTCTGGGAGAGCGCGGCCTCCAGCGAGCGCCGCTCGGAGACCTCGCGCGAGTACCGCGCCTCCAGCCCGATCAGGCACTCCATGCACCTCGTCGGCTGCGGGAGGTCGAGCAGCGGCTGGAGCTGGAACCTGCGGCCGCAGTCGCGGCAGGTGGTCAGGCTCACCAGGGCACCGAGTCGTCCTCGGTGGCGGTGAACATGGCGGCGATCGACGAGACCTTCGACGGCGGGAGCGGGGCCTTCTCGCGGTTGCGCTCCGGGCCGTTGAACCACTTCACCCTGACGCTCGTCTTGCCGTTGTATTCGTGCTCCTCGGTCTCGATGGTCGCCTTCAGCCCGACGAGCGCGGCGCAGTTCGCGTCCCAGAACGCGCCGTCCGTCGCCTTGATGCCGAACTCGGCGAGCGTCTTCGCGACCCGCTCCTTCGTGGCGGGCGTGAGCCAGATGCGGTGCCAGAGCTTGCCGCTCTCGCAGCCCAGCTCCATCTCGATGCACTGCTTGTCGCCCGCGTTGTTCTCTGCGAGCCCCGCGTCGAGGATCTCGACGGCGTAAGTCTTGTTCGGTTCTATCACTGAGACAGCTCCTTCTCCTGCTCGCACTTGACGAGCTTCGGATTCGTCTTCGTTTCGACCAGCGAAGCAATCAGCGCCTTCGCGTCCTTGTTCTCCTTCTCGGCCTTGGCGGGCGAGACGAGCGTCGTCTCAAACATGTTCCGCAACCCTGCCGCCTCCAGCACATCAGCGGCCTCGGCCTCGCTCGTCCACTTCCGCGTCCGCCTCCCGGCTACCAGCGTCCAGCCGGGCACTTCGCCGCCCGCCTCCAAGACCGCGTGAGCCTTCGCCTTGACCTGGGAGACGACCTGCTCGGCCAGCTCCACGCGGTCCATGTAGCGGTCGAGGAACGCCCCTACGGCGTCCGCCGTCATGGCCCCTACGTCGGGTATCACCGGCCGCTGCTCGACCGGGGCGAGGGCACCAGAAACCACGGCGGGGCACGTCACGGAACGGGCGCAGTAGCCGCAGTACCGGCCCGAGACGTAGCCGAGCGGATCGTCCTCGCGTGCTGCGGCGATGATGGCCGTCAGCCTCGGCAGCGCAGCCCGGACCTCGTCGGCCGTCAGCTCGGCCCGGATGACCCGGCGTCGGTCCACCTCGACGAAAGCCAGGATGAACCGCTCGAGCGACGGGTACTCGCGGAGCGTCCCCTCGGCGTAGGCCAGAAGCTGCGGCGACTCGGCCGGTTCGCCCCTGTCGCCGTAGCCGGACTTCGTGTCGCCGATGTAGGCGACGCCGTCGAAGGCGTTGACCGCCCGCACGTCGAGCGTCCCGTAGACGCCGTGAAGGCTCGTCCGAACGAAGACCTGGGTCTCCAGCTCGGCTCCGGTCTCCTCGGCCATGAGCCGGTGCGACTGGACTCCGAACGCGACGAGCTCGATGAACTCGGCGGGCACGGCAGGGCTCTCGCCGTTGAGCGTCGCCGTGATCAGCTTGTCTAGCTCCGTCCCGCGCTCTGCCGCCTCACCGGCCGGGCCGGACAGGAAGCCCCGGCACTTCGCCAGCATGGCGAGGCGGGACGGAGAATAGAGAGCGTGGCTCACGACGCCGTGACCTCGGAGTGCCGGACCGTCCACGCCTCGGCAACGTGGCGCGGGACCGTCTTGCCGTAGTGCTCGCGGATCTCGGAGCGGACGCGGTCGAGCGCGGCCACGTCGGCGCAGGCGACGATCCGGCCGAGCCAGTCCACGTCCGTCGGCTGCGGGGCCGGGCTGGGATCGACGACGACGGCCGGCAGCGGCTCGGGGCGGGCTCCGGGGATCGAGTCCACCTCGGTCTCGTCGAGGAAGCCGAGCCCGGAGATCGAGAGCGTCACCCGGCGCTTGGCCTTCGTCACGCACTTGAGCGTGGCGTTCGCGAGCGCCTCGCCTTTGAGCCCGTTGACGGAGACGGCTCCGAAGTCCTCGTCGCGCCGGCCGGTCTTGTCGGTCGCGCGGACGTGGACCGTGAGGATGCCGTCCTCGACGGAGCGCGAGACGACCTCGATCGAGATGCCGTTGATCTTGCGGAGCTGGTCGGCGGCGTCCCGCTTGGCGTAGAGGACGAGCTTGCCGCCCAGGTTGATGAACTCGAAAGGACGGGTCAGCGGGTTGAGCCCGAGACTGCGGCAGGTCTCGCCGACGAAGCGGACGCGCTGGACGGCGTGGTGGTGCGCATGCCCAAGGCCTATCCCGGCTACTACGGCAGCTACGAACGGTTCGAAGCGGTGCGGACGTATCTGGACGCGATTCCCAACCTCT
>JAKLFO010000133.1 GCA_022711155.1 Candidatus Bipolaricaulota bacterium | reverse complement strand
GAACGGTTCGGAGATCATCGCCCTGCCGGGCTCGGCCAAGTCCGTGCGGTCCTTCTCGGCGGACTGCGCCATCGTGGACGAGGCGTCGTTCACGTCCGACAGCCTATTCAACTCGTTCTTCCCGACGCTCGCGGCGACCGGCGGCGAGTGGATATCCATGTCCTCGGCGGGCTACCCGGTGGGCTGGTTCTGGTCCCTGTTCACGAAGGGCGGCGAGGTCGACGAGATGGACGCCCCGACCGCCATCGCGGACGCATGGGAACGGACGGTCGTCAAGTCGGCGGACTGTCCCCGTATCGACCCGCAGTTCCTCGCCGACGAGCTAGACCAGAAGGGGCAGACGGAGTTCGACCGGGAGTACGGGTGTCGGTTCCTGCGGCCCGAAGAAATCAACCTAGCCAACCAGCCGATAACGGCGGACCTTCTAGACAAGGTCGGGCGCGTTGACGGCGTACCGCTGTTCGGAGAGTGAGGACGAATGCTGCCGAGAAGGTACATCGTGAGCGTAGACCTCGGGGAGAAGTCCGACTGGACGGCCATCGCGACCATCGACACCGACCGGAACAAGTACAAGGTCGTCGGGCTGGAGCGGCTGCGCGGCGACTCCTGCGAGGCTCTGGAGCGGTACGCCGCGCCGGGCCTCGCCTTCTACGACAAGCTCCTGCGGATGCTGGCGTGGCGCGTAACGGACCCGTCCTCGCCCATCTGCCGGAATGCGCTGCTCGTCATGGACGGCACCGGGCCGGGGCGGGAGGTGGTCAGCATCGCCCTGCGCGGGCGGATGGCTGCCGACAAGGTGCCCATGTACCCGGTCTGTATCCGACCAGAAGCGACAGACGGGCCGCAGGCGAAGTCGGGCTGGATCTACACCAGCCGGAAGACGCTCCTCGGGGTGCTCGCGAACGTCATGGATCAGGGGCGGCTCGACTCGATCTCGACGCTCAAACTCTGGCCGGTGCTGGAGCGGGAGGCCCGGATGGCCCGCGTCAAGGAGTCTGCTGCCGACATCTCGCACCGGATGGGCGAGCATGACGACCTCGTCCTGTCGCTGGCACAGGGGCTCTGGCTCGGCGAGCGCCTTGGCAAGCAGGGCACGGCGGGAGGGATTGCCCCGACGAGGTGGGCGTGAGCGAGCAGGCGGACGATCCGGGGTGGGTAGGGTGTCGCAAGTGCGGCTCGCTAGAGTACGGCACCGTCACGACTTACCCGTGCATCGAGGGGGTTCTGAGGGTTCACCAGTGCGACGTATGCGGCGAGCGGTTCGGGTCGCTCGCAACCTACTACGACGCGCACTCGACGCGCGGTCATGCGGCAGCCAAGTTCACCAGGCTGTCGGGCATGATCTTGCCGGTAAGATCCCGACCCTAGTGAAATAGGCACAACGCTCCGATATTGCCATTGGGCCTGTCCCTGTAGGGACGCCCAGGGGTATCGGATGCGTAGATCGCTCCTCGTCCTCCTCGCGGTCCTGCTCCTCGGGACGGGGGCCGCATACGCCGACAACACGCAGTACACGCTCCTGAGCGCCGTGACGACCACGGGGGCCTCGGCCACCAGCGTCACGGCGCTCGCGCCGGCCGGCTCTGATCTCTGGGTCGTGCAGGCGTCGGGCACCTTCGGCGCCGGCACGACGGTGCAGATCGAGACCAGCCTCGACGGGACGAACTGGGACGATGCAGTCGCGTCGATCGCGTCGGGCGAGGTCTGGATCGGCCCGATGTGCAACTGCCTCCTGCGCGCGAACGTCACCGTGCACGAAGGCGGCGGCAAGACCGTCACCGTCAAGGCGACGCTGGTTGGCGCTGGCCAGCTTCGGTATCAGTGATGCGTCGCCTCGCAGGGATCGTCGCCATCCTCGTCGCCCTGCCCGTATCGGCGCAGGGATGGGGCAAGGTAGCGACCGGCTGGACGAAGATCAGCAACTCAGGGTACGCATCGCTCCCCGCGCCTTCGGGCTGCGCCACGACGGAGCTTGCGTACTTCCTCGGCAGCCCGGCGAAGCTGACCTGCCTCGAGCAGGTCTACTGGACGGCGGCGACGAAGTCCCTCGACGTCACCGACGGCCGCGTGCAGGCCGCGAACCTCAAGGCGATCGGGCTCGCGACCCCGGGCGGGATCACGGTCACGCCGACGCTGACGCAGGTCGGGAGCATCACGACCGTCGCGGGCAGCGCGCTCGTGGACGGGGACTACTTCACCATCAAGTACGACGGCGGCACGGTCCCGATCGAGTTCGACCTCTCACCGGGGGACGGGACCACGGGCGGACGAATCCCGCTCCTGTTCACGGCCGGCGACTCTGCGGACACCGTCCGGGACAACGTCATCCTCGCGCTCAACGCGGCGGCGCCGACGAAGCTCACGGCCTCGAGCGGCGGCGCCGCGACGGTCGCGCTCGTCCTCGACACTCCGGGAGCGACCGGCGACACCAACACGGAGAACGTGTCTGACGCGGGCTTCGCGGTCACCGGCTTCGCGGACCCGACGCACGCGACGACGGTCACCTACCAGCTCGTCGCCTGCCTCGCGGACGGGAGCTGCACTCAGGCCGGCGCTGACTCGACGACAGGCGGGTCGGTCGCGACGCTCACGGCGTCGAATCTGAACCGGCTGACGTGGTCGGAGGTCACTGGCGCGGCGTCGTACAAGGTCTACCGCAAGGTGGCCCCCACCTCGCCCGCGACGGTCGGCGTCATCTACTCGGGCTCGGCGCTGACGGTGGACGACACGGGCCTCGTGGGCGACACGACGACGGCGAGCACGGTTGACGGCACCGGGCGCGTCACGGCGGACGGGCTGACGATCGCGACGGGCGCTGCGGCGGGGCACGTCCTCACGGCGGACGCCTCTGGGAATGCGACGTGGCAGGCCGGCGGCGGCGGCATCACCAACTCGGCTGTGGCGAACGTCATCCCGAAGAGCGACGGAACGAACCTCGTCGCGTCGGCAATCTCGGACAACGGCTCCGGGACGGTCTCTGTCGGCACCGCGAGCGGCACGCCGACTGCGTACACGTTCAAGCTCGCGGCAGACGGGACGGGGACGAACATCGGCGCTGCTTCGGCGACGATTTTGCCCGGCATCGGCACCGGCTCGGGGGCGGCCTCTCGGTTGCTGCTCGGCGGCCCGAAGGTCGGCTCGTCCGGTTCTGCCGCCCAGACCACTGCGACGCCGGTCA
>JAKLFO010000132.1 GCA_022711155.1 Candidatus Bipolaricaulota bacterium | reverse complement strand
TCCCCGCTCCCGCCGCCCGCGACGCACTGAGAGTCCCTGGTGGCCCGAATTGCGGCCCGCGCTCGGTCGGGCGATGATCGTCTCCATGTCGACGACGGGATCGAGGCGACCGTGGGTACGCACCGGCCTCCTGTTCGTCGGACACGGAGTGAATGACGGCTTCGGCGGGTTCTTCGCGCCGCTCCTGCCGCTCCTCATCCAGCGGCTCGACCTCTCGCTCGCCCTCGCCGGCCTCCTGGGCACGATCCGCATCCTGACGAACTCGCTCCTGCAACCGACGCTCGGGCACTTCATCGACCGGACAGCGCGGCCGAGCCTGATCGTGCTGGGTCCCGTCCTCACGATCGCGGCCATGAGCTTCATCGGCCGCGCCGGGAGCGTGACGTCGCTTGTCCTCCTTCTGCTCGTCGCCGGGGTCGGAACTGCCCTCTTCCACCCATCCGCGACCTCCCTCGTGACCTCGGGGAAGCCCTCGCGACCCGGACTCATGATGGCCTTCTTCTCGTCCGGCGGCACCGCCGGCGCCGCCCTCGCCCCGATCGTCATCGTTGCGTTTGCCGATGCCTACTCGCTCGAGCGGACCCCGTGGCTCATCGTGCCCGGCCTCGCCATCGTCGCGGCCTTCGCGCTCCCGCTCCGCCGCTACCTCGAGCCACGCGCGGAGAGGGGCGCCCGGGCGGCGGCTTCCGCGCCCTTGCCGCCCCGTCTCTATCTCCTCTGGACCGTCGTCCTGATCAGCACGATCTCGGCTGTGGCCTTCTCCAGCTTCCTCGCCGTCCTCGTCACCGAGCGCGGCGGAAGCGCGTGGGCCGGCGGCGCGGCGATCAGCGCCTTTCTCGTCGCCGGCGCGCTCGTTGAGTTCCTCGCCGGCAACCTGTCGGACCGACACGGCCGCAAGGCCGTGATGCTCGGCGCGCTTGCTCTTGCGACGCCGTGTCTCCTGGCCTTCCTGCTCGGCCCCTCATCGCTCTTGCTGCCGTTCGCAGCGCTGGCCGGCGCCTTCTCTCTCGCCTCCTCGCCCGTCGGCATCGTCGCGGCGCACGAGTGCGCGCCGGGTCGCACGGGCTTCGTGTCCGGCCTCATCATGGGCCTCGCCTGGGGGGTTGCCGGCGTCGCCCTCACGCCGATCGGATGGCTCGCGGACCGGTATGGTCTCATCCCGGTGATGACCTGCGTCGCCTTCCTTCCCCTTCTCGCGGGGATCCTGCTCCTCTTCTACCGCGAACCGGCGCGCGAGGCGGCGTGATCGGCCGGCGCCTACGCCTGCCCGCAGGCAGGCGCCTGGGCCATCTCGTCGAGACCATCGAATGGCGCGCTCGCGCCGTGTTCCTGGCATCGCGCGACCCGCGGGTATCGCCGCTCGCGAAGGCGCTCGCCGTCGTGGTTGCGGCGTACGCGCTGGCCCCCATCGACCTCATCCCGGACGTCATCCCCGTCCTCGGGCTGCTCGACGATCTTGTGCTCGTCCCGCTCGGGATTGCCCTCGTCGTCCGCATGATCCCGGCCGACGTGTGGGGCGAGTGCCTCAACGCCGCGCGGGACCGAATGGAGAGGCCGAAGAGCCGCCTGGGAATCGCCGCCGTGCTGGTCGTCTGGGTTCTCTTCCTCGCGGCGGTCGCCTGGCTCGTCGCTCGCCGCGTCGGCCGGCTCTAGCTTCGCTGCGCCACCGCCCTCGTTCGCTCGTCTGCAGCGGCGCGCCGTTCCGTGGCGAGCAACCGCGCGAGGAAGATCGCGAGCAAGAGGGCGAAGTGACACATGATCGACGGCAGGGCGCCCTCGCCTGTCGGCACGAACCACGTGACGATGAGTGACGGAAGGATGAACGCGACCGACCCCGTTCGTAGTTCCGCGAGCAGTTTCCGATCCTCGGGCCGCCCGGCTCGCATGGCGCCGAACGTCGAGAATCCGACCATCCCCAGGAGCCCGAGCCAGTAGAAGATCGCGTAGGCCTGGAATCGCGGCAACGCATGGGTGTAGCGCGCGAACACCGTCGAGCACACGGAGGCCGCGACGAAGCCCGGGTCGAACGCGATCCAGAGCATGATGCCCGCCGCCGCCCCGAGCATCGCGTAGGCCGCTCCCGTCACGAACCGCGACCGCGGAGCGAACAGACGCGAACACAAGAGGATGCCGAGCGGCGGAAGCCAAGTGACGTCCAGGAACGCCAGACGCGGCAGGAAGCCGTAGACCGGATGCGTCGAGCAGATGAGGACCTCGGCGATCTGATACCCGGCGAGGAGGAGGAGGATCGCACTTGTGATCCGCACGATGTCCCTTCGCCCGAGCCCCGAGAGCCCCCAGCCCGCGACCCCGATCTCAAACGCCGCCGTGGCGATGCCCAGAAACGGTGAGTACCCCATACGCCCTCCTCATGCGGGCGCAGGGTACACGATCGGATGCCGCCTGTGCTAGACGCGGGGGCCGCCGCCTAGCGCGGCGCCTCGCGGCAGGCCGCCATGGCTGCCGGATCGCGACATCCTAGACTGCGTAGACTCGATAGCCGCAAGGCGGAGGAGGAAGGCGTGGCACGATGGACGCGCGGGGTCGCGATGGGGGCGGGGTTCATGTGTGTCGCCCTGGGTCTGGCGGGTCTCGCCGTGCCCATCCTTCCGACGACCCCTTTCTTGCTGCTCGCCGCCTTCCTCTTCGCGCGCAGCGCCCCACGCGCCCATCGTTGGCTTCTCGAGAACCGTCTCTTCGGCGACTACGTGCGCCGATACGTCGAGCGGCGCGCCATGCGTCGAGCGCACAAGATGGCGACGCTCGCTCTCCTGTGGGTAGCGATCGGCGCATCGATCGCGCTCGCGACGGATCTCCTCTGGCTTCGCCTGCTCCTGGGCGCAGTGGCGGTCGGCGTGAGCGTCCACATCCTGGCCATCCGAAGCGAGTGAGGCGCCGCAGACGCGACGCCTCACCTGGAGCGATCCACCTACCCTGCGGCTACTGCGGCGCTTCGGAGAGCGGGATCCCGAGAGCCGCCGCGACGCCCTTCCCGTACGCCGGGTCGGCCTTGAGGCAGTTGGCGATGTGCCGCACCTTGATCTCGCGCGGCGCGTCGCCCATCGCCCGTGCGGTGTTCCCGAACAGCGCCTCTTGCTGCTCGCGGTTCATGAGACGGAAGAGGAGTCCCGGCTGGGTGTAGTAGTCGTGGTCGTCCTCGCGGAAGTCCCACCGGGCCGCGTCTCCGTCGAGGCGGAGGGTGGGCTCGGCCGCCTCCGGCTGCTCCTGCCACTCGCCGTAACTGTTCG
>JAKLFO010000131.1 GCA_022711155.1 Candidatus Bipolaricaulota bacterium | reverse complement strand
GGCGAGAGCTACATCGGCCACATCCCGGGGGACTGGATTTCGGTCTGCATCAAGGAGGGAACACTCGACCCCACGGCCGACATGGACCGGCTGAGCGAGCCGGACGCGATCCTGATCTGCGTCCCGACGCCGCTCGACAAGAACAAGCAGCCGGACACGAGCTATATCGAGTACGTCGTCGACAACTCCCTGCCCTACATCCACAAGGGACAGCTTCTCGTGCTCGAGAGCACGACGTATCCCGGGACGACGGAGGAGATCATCCAGGCTCGCGTCGAGGCGCGCGGGTTCAAGGTCGGCACGGAGGTCTTCATCGCGTTCTCACCCGAACGCGTCGACCCGGGCAACGCGCAGTACAAGACGAAGAACACGCCCAAGGTCGTGGGCGGCGTTACGCCGGCGTGCGCCGAGGTCGCTGCCACGCTGTACGAGCAGGTGCTCGACGGCCAGGTGTTCCGCGTCTCCTCACCGCGCGTCGCGGAGATGACCAAGCTGCTCGAGAACACTTTCCGCATCGTCAACATCTCGCTCGTCAACGAGCTGGCCCTTCTGTGCGAGCGCATGGGGATCGACATGTGGGAGGTCATCGAGGCGGCGAAGACGAAGCCGTTCGGGTTCATGCCGTTCTACCCGGGTCCCGGCCTCGGCGGCCACTGCATCCCGCTCGATCCGTTCTACCTGTCGTGGAAGGCGAAGGAATACGACTTCGCAACGCGATTCATCGAGCTGGCCGGCGAGGTGAACGATCAGATGCCGTACCACGTCGTCGAGCGCTCGATGGTCATCTTGAACGAGGCGGGCAAGGCGGTGCGCGGCGCGCGCGTGCTCGTCCTCGGGGTTGCCTACAAGCGCGACATCGACGATGTGCGCGAGTCGCCGGCGCTCAAGGTCATCGCCGAGCTCAAGCGGCTGGGCGCAGCGGTGTCGTATCACGATCCGTACGTCGCGTCGATCCGCACGCCGGAGGGCGAGATGGCGTCGCGCCCGCTCGACGATCGAACGCTTCGTGAGAGCGACCTCGTCTTGATCCTCACCGACCACCGCAACGTCGATTACGCCCGCGTGGTGCGCGTCGCCCCGCTTCTCTTCGATACGCGGAACGCGACGGCGGGCGTCGTGGCGCCGAACGTGCATCGGCTGGGAGACGGGAGATGAACGCGCTCGGCGTCGCGGTCATCGGCTGCGGCCACATTGCGCCGAAACACGTCGAGGCGATCCGCGCGACGCCCGGGCTCGAGCTTCGCGCGGTCTGCGACGTCGATCCCGAGAAGCGCCGCGAGTGGGCGGGCAAGTACAGCGTGCCGGCGTTCGCCGAGCTCGACCTCGTGCTCGAACGCGAGGAGATCGACCTCGTCTCGATCTGCACGCCGAACTACCTCCACGTGCCGATGGCACGCGCGGCGCTCGCGGCGGGCAAGCACGCCCTTGTCGAGAAGCCGGTCGCGCTCCGCGCGGCGGAGGCGGTCGAACTCGATCGTGCGTTCGCCGCCGCCGGTCTCGGGCTCTTCGTCGTCTTGCAGGTGCGCTTCAACCCGGCGGTGGTCGCCGCGCTCGACGCGGTGCGAGCCGGCGCGCTCGGTCGCCTGTACGTCGCGAGCCTCGCCCAACGCTGGAATCGCCGCGCCGACTACTTCGCCGGGCCGGGCAACTGGCACGGCGTGAAGGAGCTCGAGGGCGGCGCGCTCTACACGCAGGGCGTGCACTACATCGACCTCCTGATCGAGCTCGCGGGCCCGATCGTCGAGGTCTCGGCACAGGCGCGCACGCTCGCGCACGCGATCGAGACCGAGGATGCGGCGGTTGCGCACCTGGTGTTCGCCAGCGGGGCGCTCGGGACGCTCGAGTTCACGCTCGACGTGTACGAACGCAACCTCGAGGCGAGCGTGTCCGTGCTCGGGGAGACAGGGACGATCGTGCTCGGAGGGCCCGCGGCGAATGACATCGCCTTGTGGAACGTGCGCGGGCGCGCGCGGCCGGAGGGGTTGGCGGTGGTCGCGCCCAACGAGTACGGCGGCGCCTACGCCGGCTCGCCGCCCAACCACGGCGCGATCTACGCCAACATCGCCGCGCACTTGCTCGCCAAAACGGAGCCGATCGCAGTGACGGCGGCATCCGCCGCGCGGTCGATCGCCGTGATCGAGGCGATCTACGAGTCGTCGCGCAGCGGGCGGCCGGTTGCGGTGCGCGAAGGAGGCGTTCGATGACGAGCCACGCCACCGGGTACACGGTCCACGAGTCGGCGTACATCGACGAAGGTGTGACGATCGGCGACGGGACGAGGATCTGGCACTTCTCGCACATCCTGGCCGGCTCGCGCATCGGACGCGACTGCTCGCTCGGGCAGAACGTCGTCGTGGGGCCGAACGCCACGGTCGGCGACCGCGTGAGGATCCAGAACAACGTCTCGGTCTACGAGGGCGTCACGCTCGAGGACGACGTCTTCTGCGGGCCGAGCTGCGTGTTCACGAACGTCGACCGGCCGCGCGCGGCGTTTCCGACCGATCGCGCCCGCTACGCGAAGACGCTCGTCCGGCGCGGCGCGACGATCGGCGCGAACGCGACTGTCGTCTGCGGCCACACGCTCGGCGCCCACTCTTTCGTCGGCGCGGGCTCCGTGGTGACCCGCGATGTCCCCGACTACGCCGTCGTGTACGGGAACCCGGCCACGATTCGCGGCTGGGCGTGCGAGTGCGGGACGCCGCTCCAGTTCACAGACGGGGGCGCTAGCTGCGAACGCTGCGGCAGAACCTATCTGCAAGAGGATGGCAAGGTTCGGCAGGAGGAGCGCCGCAGCGGCATGTAGCTTGTGGTCCGTAGTCCGTAGTCCGTAGTCCGTGGTCCGCGGGACGGAGTCCGGGCTGTCGGCTGGCGAGGTGGCGGAGAGGCCGGAGTCCGTAGTCCGTGGTCCGTGGCTGTCGGCTTATGCGTGTCGGCCGACAGCTAGGGAGTTCGGCTGGGACATTCGGTTGCCGAACTCCGGGTCCGTGGCTGTCGGCTGGCGAGGTGGCGGAGAGGCCGGAGTCCGGGGTCCGGGCTGTCGGCTTGTGCGTGTCGGCCGACAGCTAGGGAGTTCGGCTGGTGAGTTCGTTTGCCGAACTCCGGGCTGTCGGCTTATGCGTGTCGGCCGACAGGAGCGACGGTGTGTAGCCGATGGCCTGTGGCTTGTTGGCCGACAGCTAGGGAGTTTGGCTGTCGGCTTATGCGTGTCGGCCGACAGCTAGGGAGTTCGGCTGGGACATTCGGTTGCCGAACTCCGGGTCCGT
>JAKLFO010000130.1 GCA_022711155.1 Candidatus Bipolaricaulota bacterium | reverse complement strand
TCTTCGGAGAGCTTGGCCGCAGCGTCGCGGGTTCGAGGGACCCGAAGCACCCAGTCCTCCCCATCGGTGGTGTGCACGAAGGCGACGCGGTAGTCGAGACCCGCCTCGTTGATGCGCACGTCGTCGGCATCCACGACGAGGCCGTGGCGAGCGGCCAATTCGACGAGCTGCGCCTCCGAGGGCTCGGGCGTGGTGAGCGGAGGGGGCGCCGTGACCTCGGTGAGCCGCCTCCGCAATCGCTCGACCAGCGCAGGCGCGGCGCGGACCGTCACTGTGAGGCGCTCGCCGCCGTAGGATTCGGCGAGTACCCTCACCTGGTCGCGCAGCTCTGCAAAGAGTGACTGGCGGTCATAGGGCACCTCGAACGTGGCGGTTTCGAGCTCCCTGTCGAAGGCGTCGATTAGCCGCTGTCGAAGCGCCGCCACGTCGCGGCTCGAGAAGGCGGAGACCTGGATCGCTAGAGGAAGCTCGTCAGAGAGCGCACGGCGATCGTCCTCGGAGACCCGGTCGATCTTGTTGAGCACCACGAGATGAGGGAGCATACCTGCGCCGATTTCCTCTACCGTTTGGCGCGTGACCTCGAGCTGCCGGCGCCTGTCTAAGTCGGAGGCATCAACGACGAACAGAAGGAGCGACGCTTCGTTCGCTTCGTCGAGAGTCGACTTGAAAGAAGCCAGCAACGGATGCGGGAGCCGCTCGATGAATCCGACGGTGTCGGCGATGAGGATCGGCGGCGAGCTCGGCGGGGCCAGCGTGCGCACCGTGGTGTCGAGCGTGGCGAAGAGCTTGTCCTCAACGAGCACATCGCTGCCAGTGAGCGCTCGCATGAGCGAGGACTTTCCCGCATTGGTGTACCCGACGATCGCGACCTTCTGCGCCGACGCCCGTCGTTGTCGGCGCACCGCCGCCCCATCCTGAAGCCCGGCGAGCTCGCGTCGCAGCTCGGCGATCCGAGTTCGGCTACGCTGCTTGGCGAGGGCGACGTTGGTGTTCCCACGCGAAGCGCGTCCACCACCTCCCTCGCGATCGCCCAGCGAGGCATCCTCACGAATCCGGGGAAGCTCGTAGGTGAGTCTGGCGAGCTCGACCTCGAGCATCGCCTCACGGGTGCGTGCGCGCCTTTCGAAGACCCGAAGGATCACGGCGGTCCGATCGAGAACCTCTGCGGCAGTGGCCTGCTCGAGGCCGCGCTGCTGGCCGGGCGAAAGCTCGTCATCGACCACCACGAGCCCGGTGGCACCGGCGCGCGGTGCAGAGCCGCTGGGCATCGGGATCCGCGAGACTTTGCCGCTTCCGCCCGTGAGGCGGGCCAAGTCGCGCAGCTTGCCCTCACCGACGTAGGTTGAGGTCGGGTGCTGCCGCTTCTGGACGACGCGGGCCTGAACGCGAATGCCGAGCCCACGTAGCAACTGTTCGAGCTCGTTCAGCGAGCGTTCGGCCGCGGCATCAGAGCGATCGGGGCCTTGGACGGAGACGAGCACGGCATGGCGTGGGGCTTCGTGACGACGAGACGTAGACAAGTGGACCTCCTGCTGGCGCATGACGGGCGCAGGAGATCCGAGGCGAGGAGCCCAAAGGAAGACGCGTCGAGGTGTTTATTCGCGTTACCGGAGCAGGCGCACCGCGCCCCGGATCTCCCGACCGTCGCAATCAATGGACGGGGAGACGGGGACGGAAGGCAGCGCCCCACGCGTCGATCACGATTTCATCGTGCCGATGCGGGAACCGCTGCCGGCGCTAGCGCAGCCGGATGAAGAACGCGAATGACATCTGTGAGAGTCTATTGCTGCGGCGCGGAGGTCGCAAGCGCCTGCCATGGGATTATCCCCACCAACTTCCTGAGCATCGCCATCCCGCGCGCGGCCTCGGCGGGCGTCGCGTCGGCGAGCTCGAGGTAGACGCGCCCGCTCTCGTTGTAGTCCTCGGTGTTCACGCACCAACGCTCGCTCGCGGGCGTGGCCAGCTCGATCTCGGCGGCCAGCTTGTGCAGCGCGGCCTTCACAACGCGGTAGCTGGTGCCGTTGGGGAAGCGGAGCGCGATCTGCGGCTCGGGCGTTCCGTAGCGGCTCTCGCCCTGGCTCACCGTCTTCGTCGCCAGCGTGTTCTTCGTCGTCGTGCTCATCGTCGTCCTCCGTGGCGCGACGTGCGAAGTGCCCGTCGCGTGAGGACATACAGGCTTCCGTTTCGACCCATAGCAAGGCCGGCGGATGTCGATTCTTGATGTTCTTTCAGGCACTTGGAGGCCAGCCTGCCTACACGACGATGGGCCGCGCCCACGTGGCGCTCGGGCGCGCGCGTAGCCCTTCGCGCGGGGGGACAACGCCGGGCTGCGTGACACGGCCACGTGGGCCAACGTCGGCGCCCGTGGCGGGCGTCAGAGCGCGACCACCGCGTAGCGCGAGCCGGGGTTCATCGCCTCAAGCTGGGCGCGGCGCTTCTCCGCGTCCTCGGCGGTGGCGAATGCGTCGTACCTCCAGGCGTTCCTGGTGGGCGCCATGCGGCTGATCGAGCCGTCCTTGTTCACCGACTTCACCATGAAGCTCGCCGTCGCGGCGGCCTGCTCGGTGGCGCTCTTGGCGCGCGCGTCGGCGTAGGCGCGGAAGGCGGTGGTGCTCTTGATCCTCATCGTCGTCGTCCTCGCGTTCGCGACGAGCCCCGTGCCCGTCGCGTGAGGACATACAGGCTTCCGTTCGCGCACGTAGCTTCGTGAAGAGCGCGGCCGCGTCGCGCGCGCCGAGATGCGCGAGGTAGTGGCCGATGGCCCCCCGGAAGAACTCCATGCGGTTCTTGATGCCCTTCGCGCGCCAGGCCTCGTCCATCTTGTCGGCGACGTCCGCCTCGAGCCGCAGCGGGAGGATCTTCACATCGAGCGGCTCGCCGTCGCGCGCGCGGGTCTTGCGCGGCCCGACGTTGATGCGGCCCTTCTCGGCCTCGCGGATCTTCCAGATGAGGTAGCGGCGGTCGTCGCTGCCCGTCGAGCGACCGACGACCTCGAGGTACTTCGTCTGCAGCTCCTCGATCGTCATCGACGCGAACCGACCGCGCGGCTTCGACGGCGTGCTCTCGGCGAGCGTCGTCTCGGGCTCGGACCCCGTCGCGCGCGCGCTGGTGTGCGTTGGGCGCTGCGGCTCCTCGGCGGGCGCCGGCTCGACAACGCGCGCGGCCAACGCCTCCTCGATGCGCCGGACGAGGAACTTCTTGTTTGGGCTCTTGGTGCTCTCCCCCGTCGCCTCCTTGAAGCGCTCCCACAGCGCCGGCAGCCCGAGGGCTGCGAGGTTCTCCTTCTTGGCCTTCGTCTTCGTGGTCTTGGTCTTCGTGCTCATGACTGCTCTCCTCGTCGGGCGCTGGGTACACGTCTCCCTTCACGCGCGCGCCCTTGGCTCGCGTGGTGGGCTTGCGCTCCGTGATGGAGCGCGTCGTCGCTCAGGTC